>DPYP01000606.1:1458-11442 GCA_003545375.1 Lentisphaeria bacterium | reverse complement strand
GCCGGGGTCGGCCGATTGCCGGCCGCACCACTTGACGGCGTTCTGGATCAGGATCCGCTCACCGTTGGTCAGCGGCGTCGGCTTATCATCCTGAGAGACGCCGACAATCATACCACAGGCCAGGTAACGTCCCTTGCCGTATGCACCGGCCACAACCACCGGTTTCCCGGTTTTGTCACCGGTGGCCAGCACCGCTCCTTGGGGCCCGTTCTCCAGCTCGATATGATCGTAATAACTGTGAAACATTGTTTTTCCCTGCTCGATCCCGGCGGTCACCGGATGCTGCTTGACGACTGTCCAGCGCGCGTCTCTTACATGGGCCACGCCGCGGGCACATACAGTCTTGATCAGCTCCGCCTGGCCGCGATAGCCGACGGCGTCATGAATAGAAATCAAACCGCCCCCGGCCTTGACGAAATCCTCGAGCAAGCCGACCAGCTGCTCGCCGACGCTGAAACCCTTGGGCTGAAAAACAACCGCCAGGTACACGATCACATCGCATTCCATGATCGCTGCCCTCGTGGTGTTGACCAGCGGCTGAGCGTCGATATTGTCGACCCCACGCAGACAGGCGAGAATGGAAGTCGAAGCGGGACTGGACTTCCCGTACACAACCCCGACGCGCAAGCCTTTGCCGGTGAACTTCGGCAATTCGGGCATCTGTTCAGCCAGCTCTTCGTCCGTCAGCGGGCGCAGATTTGCGGCCTCCCGGGCCGGGTCCCAGTCTGCGGGCGCCGGCGCCTTGATCCAAACGGCCCCGTTGCAGACTCTGTCATCTTCATCCGTGCGGATGTCCGCAAGGATGAAATAACGGAGCGCCGGATCGCGTTTCTTCAGGGTCACGGTGTAGATGTTCGATGTCGAACTGATACCGCGCTTGCCCGCATAGCCGGCGTGCCTGTCGATACTCACCTCCGTTACTTTTGCCGGTGTTTTCTCGGGCGCCGAGACCAGTGCCACCCGGCTCATGTAAGCGCCCTGCGAACGTGGCAGATACATGAATGTCACTTCGCAGGCCCCGGACGGCGGCATTTGCTGTGTGACTTCCCATTTCTTTTCAATGACCTGCTTGTCTTTGAAGTCAGCGGTGGCCCATTCGCCTATTTTCCTGTTAAAGTAAGGTGATGTGAACGGCTGCACACCATACGACGAGGCAAGCGATTCACCGATCACGTCAACAGTCTGATCAACCCACGCGATGGAATTTACGCTGAATCTTTCATAACCTCTGAGGCCCAAGCCGATGCTTCGCTCCCATTGTATAAGTCCGTCGACGGTTTCAAATCGCGCCATGGTCAGCCTGTTCATCGCCGCCTGTAGTTTCACCCGGTCGGCATAGGTGGGGGTCGCCAGCTCGCTAACCTGTGCGGCGATCGTGTAGATTTCCTTCACAATGTTGACGTAACCTCGAATAACCCGGGTTTCATGAAGAATTTCGGGTGCCCCGATGCGCCTGGCGATTGCCATCGCTTGGTCGCACACCGCCAGATCGTTATCCATGTGCTCGACGGTCGGGAAATATCGAAACATCGAGCGCTTGTCGCCGAGGCTGGGCTTGCCGCGATTGGCGACCAGCTTCCCGGCCTTGCTGTGCATGAAATGTGGGTAGGGTATGCCGGAGCCATAAACATCCCAGGAAACCGGTCCCAGCATCACCGCCCAATCTGCAACGGCATCCGCATCCTCGAGTCCACGACGGGTGGCCCAGGCCGCCGCGAACTCACGTTCTGACCGGCCTTTGGCATTCCATGACCACTCAGCGGTCGCGGTGACGTTGAAGTCGTACAGGCGATTGGTCGGTGTGGGATAGCCGATCAGCACCTGCAGCTTCTTGTCGACGAATTCATTCATCCTGTACCTGATGAACTGGGGGGCGGTCCAGGGTGAGACCACGGCGTATGAAGCGGTCAGCGACGGCACCACACCCAGGTAGCCGCCTTTGGCTGCGAAAGCTTCCAGCGGCGGATAGATCATCGGATCACGCGAGGAGTCATAGGATCTCCCGCCATCGTAGTAGCTGACGCCCACCCCGGGCGGGATTTCAGCGAGCACCTTGGCATTGTCGGTCCTGTAGGACCCCTGGCTCAGGGAGATTCGTATCTTCAGGTCCGGGTATTGTTTGACCACCCGGCGCCAGGCATTCACATAGGCGCGCGTTTCAAGGGCAAACTCGAAGTCCTCGCCTGCCGCGAGACACGTCTTGCAGCCGCACTGGGCCGCGTCTTCCGTCAGGCAACAGTCGATCTCGGCGGCACCCGTCTCCGCCAGAATGCGCATGAAGTCCGCCAACAGGTCCACCATCTTCGGTTGCGAGGGACAGGGCATAAAGCGGACATTCACTTCGCCGATAGCGGGAACGTAGTTTCCTTTCGACTTGATCGGTTCCTTTAGCTCAGGATAGACGTCGAATATGCGTGTTCGCTCGCCCAGCAGACTGTAATGCATGAGCGACGGGTCCATGTACATGGCATGGCGATTGCCAAAGGCTCTCATTTCCTTTTCCGATCTTTCGCTTAGCTGCTTCTGAACGTTGACCGGCGCGTACTTGGCCGGCTGCTTGAACCCGCTGATCCCCCCGCGGCCGTCGGCGCCAACCTTCCACCTGACTTCGTATTGGATCAGGTTCATCTTGTGGTGTGCCATCCACAACGTCTCGTCCGGTGCGCAGATGTTACAGCCCCATTCGCCGCGTCTTGCCATATCCGGCCAGTCGGTTACGGAGATCAGCGGTATGGCCACCGCGCCTTTGTCAAATCTGTTTTCGAGCAGTTGCCGCAGGGTCTGCACGGCGTAGTAAACACCGCGCTCGTGCAGCGCGGTCAGCACCAGACGGTCTTGGCCGACGGGACGAATGAGGTACGCCTGGTCCCGATTCGGCAGGTTCTCGAGATCAGCGATATCCGTGAGCGTGACGTCCGCGACCTTCCCCTCGGCATCGCATACACCGATAAGGATTTCGAATGCTTCCCCGCTCCCGCCGGTATCGAAGGCTCTCTGGTAGCCGACCGTGTTGCCTTTTTCTTTGAACAAGGCGGTCAGTTGGTCTGCAGCGGTTTTCTCCGTGTCGCCGGCGCCCCGGCGCACGGTGATTTTCACCTCCGAGGCAGGCAGTTCGACCTTACTATCGATACGGGTCTTCTTTGGCAGCGGAATCACCCAGCGCAGCCACTCTGACTGTTCCTGTTCGGATACCTTCACTGCCGCCATTGCGCTTTGGGCAGCGGCAAGAACCAGTACAACACCGACAACCGCTTTCATGCTTTTCATAATTCCTTCCTTCTTGAATGTCATGCAATATATGTAGGATTGAAATATGTTACAATGACAATACTTAACGACGGAGGACAGAGATGAACGACTTGGACAGTACCATGCTGGTTATCGGGGACACCCCCCAGCTGTTTCTCGATAACCTGATGATCGAAGCCTGTCAGGACATGACCAAGACCTTCCATCAGCCGACCAAAGATCCTGCAAACCCGGTGATCAAACAGGATAAACCGTGGGAGAATTCCCTCTTCTTCCAGAGCGCCAATCATGTTGTCTGCCGCGATTCACAAAATGGCTTGTTCAAGTGCTGGTACGAGGATGTGATCGATAGCAGTCCGCAATACTCACTGTTCGATGGACGCCAATGCTATGCGGAAAGCACGGACGGAATACACTGGGAGAAACCCGAGCTGGACATCGTGGTCGAGAACGGCCGCAAGACCAATATCGTTCTCGGCGCCGGCGCTGACGGTATCGAGTCTGCCCATTCATTAGGCGTGATCGAGGACCCGTTCCCGGCGGATGACGGGCAGCGTTTCCGGGCGCTCTTCTCGCACTACCCCCCGTACGAAGGCGAGATTCGAATGGCCTCTTCCGCCGACGGTATTCGCTGGACGGTAGCCGATGAACGGCCGTGTTTCGGTAAAGGCGGGTCGAAGATGGGCGACGCCTCGATGCTGCATTATGACCACTGGAACCGCACCTTTGTCGCCTACTGCCGGCATTGGTACCTGGGCCATGCGAGCCTCAATCCGCGCAATCCCGTGGGGCCCACCAATCCAGGGCCGCGATACCCCTACGATTTTTCCAGGCAGAACCGCCGCCGAATCTTTCTGTCGGAAAGTCCGGACATGCAGCATTGGGGCCAGCCGTACGCTATTCTTTGCCCGGATGACGAGGATGACAATCTCGATGACGGATTTTACGGGATGAAATACGATCAGGCGGGCAACCTGCACATCGGTTTTCTCAATGTCTTCCACCGGGTGCGCAACGAAATAGATGTGCAGCTTGTTTTCAGTCACGACCGCAAGCGATGGCGCCACGCCAACAACCGGCAGCCGTGGCTGCCGCAGGGCGCCCCGGGTGAATGGGACCAGCACATGGTGAATGTCAGTTCGCAGATCGTCGAAGTGGGTGACGAACTGTTGATCTTCTACGGCGGCGCCAACTGTCACCACGACTACCATATTTGGGGAAAGCGGGAGGGGCTTGACCATCCGGAAACCCGCGACCCGAGCCTCGTCCGCTATGGCTTGGGGCTGGCACGGCTGCGCAAGGAAGGTTTTGCCTCCGTCGGCTCCGGCTCTGTCCGCGAAGGCCTGCTGGTCACCCGTCCGTTTATGTCCGACGGCACTGGCCTGGTGATCAACGCCCGCTGCGGCACCGACGGGTACATCGTGGTCGAGGTTGTCGATGACTATGACGAGCCGCTCAAGGACCGGCGCCGTGAGGACTGCGATGTTTTCACCGGTGACAGCACTGCCCACCGGATGAGCTGGAAGGGTGATCCCATGCTGCCGGTGGCCCGCCCCGAGTTCGGCGGCTCCACGGTTTTTCCCTGGAAGAAACAGGAGCCGTATCGCAAGCTGCGGTTTTTCATGAAAAACGCGGAACTTTTTTCGTTCTGCATGCGGTGATCGTGGATTACGCAGCCACTTCCTTTTCTATTAATACCGAACCCAAATCTTCACGTTCGTCACCGTCGAGACGAGTCGGCCAATGCTGTTGTAGCCAGGCAAGATGTCAATTTCGTTGATCCCCCGCTTGATCGGTGGCGTCTGCAGGCGCGCCTCAAAACAGTTCTCGGCTGCCCGCTCAATACTCTCGGCCGGCAACCTGTCGCCGTTGATCCTGATATTGAGGCCTTCCACCGCATGCATGTTCTCTACGTCCACCTGCAGCAGGATCTCTTTCAGTAACCCGTTGCTGGCCGCCTTCTCCACATCATCGCCAACCAGAATTTTGACCGTTGGCCCGTGCACGATGTGCAGTGGAAAGGGATCAGGGCCCATGAGATAACCACCCGCTTCCGGCCCCCAGGTTGAGTCTCCGCCGCCCTTGTCCGGAAGATAGAGCTTGTCGAGTCCAAGAAGAGTCTCAGGGTCACCGATATCCTGCAACCATCCGGACACCTTTGTCTCATCGGCATCATTGGGATAAGGATAATTAAACAGGTAGACACCGTCGGCGCCGAGGGCCCAGAAGTTGCTGCAGATGGCACGCAGCAGCGGTCCATGCATTTCGTCGCCGAATTTGTAGTGTTTCGCCGGGTCATGCGGGTGCGGACAATTCAGATAGACCGGTACGCCGCAGCGATGTCCCATATCGACGAACTCCTTCAGTTCGCTGCTGTAGTACCAGGACCACTCGCTGGCGGCGATCAGCAGGTCAATCAGACTGTCATCCAACCACCGTTCGACATCGAAACCGGTGCGCAATGCGGTTGCCGGAGTCGGTGGCACGCGCACGGCCAATAAGTAAGGTCGGCCCCGCTCGCTGCCGATCTTGTTGAGCGTGGCCCTGACCTGGCGGACAAAGTCCGTCATGGTATCCAGGTTCTCTTCCTCCTCTCCCGGCTTGAAGACCAGGGGATGGCGGACGAAATCCAACTCCAGACCGTCCCAGTCGTACTTGCTGCAGTATTGGCGGATGAAATCCAGGCGGTACTGCCGTACCTCCTCTCTGGCGAAATCATAGGCAGCGGAGAAGTAGCCCACGAGCGCAAGCTCAGGATACCGGCACCTGCTGTCGAGTTCATCGCTCTCAAGGAGGTGAGGGTACTTGTCGGGCCAGTGCTCGCCGCCGATCAGGAGGTCCGGGTTCTGCAGCTTGAATTTCTCTTCAATCCCGCAGAAAGCACAGTGGATATCGTTCATCCGCAGGGAGCCGAATATCTCCATGTCGGCCTTGCGGGCCGCCTCCAGGATGATCTCGTTGGCATCGCCGAAAACACCAGCGGTTTGTCGGACACGGTCATCGAGCATAGTCCTGTCTTCGTTGAGCCAGGTGTGTGCCGAGTTGTAGAACCAGGTGTCAACCTGGGTGCCCAGCGCCGGGTTAAAATAGGCGTCCAGAAAACCCTCGGCAGTCGCCTCGGGGTTGTGGCTGGGCTTCTCGGCCGCGCCGTCATCGTTGTAGATGATTCGTCGTTTTGTCATTCGCTTGATCCATCAGTGAAATTGGGTGTTCGGGCTTACGATACAGAAGTTCGAACTTAACCGACATCGCACTGACGTCCAGACATAACCGGTTGAAGGGTCGAAGAGATCGATGAAACCGATCAGTTGCCGAATTTGCGGCGCAACTCGAATTTGTCCGGAGTTGTCCGGAGATTCTGATTTGCCAAATACTGGCGCTACGTGTAACGTAATCGGGGATTCTCAAATCACCCATACGCAGGGAAAACCGGAATGGCCAGACGGATGCAGACCAATAGGCCGATGCGCTCACGATTCACGCTGATTGAGCTCCTCGTCGTCATCGCCATTATCGCGATCCTTGCATCAATGCTGCTGCCGTCACTGCAGCAGGCAAAGGGATATGCACAGAAGGTGGCGTGTATCAACCTCGAGAAACAGATGACAGTCGCGATGCTCATGTATTTCGACGCGCACGACGACTATTTCCCTTATGGCTTCGATTTCGGCCCAGACAATACCACTGGGACGCCTGCTACCCGGGCCGACGACGGCCCTTCCTGGATGGATGCGATCGAGGACTTGTATGCGCCGCAGGCGGATTTTGACGAGCCGGGCATCGAGAATTGGAAGGATCCGGCCCGGACGGACTGGATCCTTACCGAGGTTTACCCCTGGGGCGACAGCCACTATCGGGTGATCGGCAAGGACTATCTGTGTGCGGACTCGCGTATAGGCGAGCCCAGCAAGGTTGGCCACGTCGTTCAGTCGGACCGCACGGTATGGATGCATTGCTGCGGCTTTGGAGCCAATTATACCTTCAAGATACAGGGGGACAGTCCGACGGAGGATTTGAGCGGCATCCACCAGGGTGATGAGAATTTTTCCTTTGTGGACGGCCACATCGGATCCTACGACGCGGATCCAATCGTCCAGCATTATTTGGCAACGGGCAATCAAACCGGGAGCTATCCAAACAATGTCGCCCAAACCCAGGCCGAGTGGTGGATCTACCCGAACGACGCCTTCTGGCCGTGAGGCCGATGTGCTTATAGCCCCCCAGGCTTTGCCGCACGCCTGGTGTTTGGAATGATGAGCAACATCAGTTTCCATCAGGAAGATGATACGACGGTTTCGGTCATCGCCGGGGACGTGGCGCGGGGATGCCTGCGGGCCCATGTCGTTCGGCCCGGAAACGACAACTTTGGCCGGCGCCTGGCCGGTGCGGTTGATGCCGTCGTCGCGGATGAGAGCGGCATCAGAATATCGTGGCGGCGCGAAGACGAAGGCATTTCGGCCACACTTGATCTGACACCCCTGGATGCAGGGTACGCGGGTGTTTTCCGCGCCGCCGGCAATGGCCACGCCATCATTCGATTGGAATGGGAATTGCCGCGGGGGGAGAACGGGTTCCCGTTTGTCCCCGCCTTCATGTACGGGCACAACGAGGGGGGTGGGAGTCCCCGGGCCACCTACCCGCAGCTGCAGAAAGGAACGGCGGGCGAAATCCGAAATCCGAAATGGGGACAACACTGGATCACAGATGAATGGCTGATGCGTGCCGATCGCTCCAGCCACGGTTTCACCTCGGTCATCACCAGCCGCTTCGCCTGCGCCATCGGCGGGCGCGATGTCGCCCGCTATGGCGACGAGACGGTTGCTGAAAAGAACGGATTGGGTACGACCACCGACCCGCATCGCCTCTCCTTTTCCCTGGGTTTTACCAATCAGCCCTTCACCTACAGCGCGATTCCCGGCCGCAACTACATCTCGCGGCCGGAGGGGTTCGTTAACCTGGACGACGGCGCGGTCGCCGCGGATGTCTTCCTGTTCCACTTCGAGCACGATGGCCGTCAGGCAGCTGCCGCCCGACTCCTCCGGGAAAGTTATGCGCTGCTCCACGATCTTGTCGACGATGCCGGCGGGATCGAGGCGGCCATTCGGTCCCTGTCCGATGCCCTGGTGGATTACGGGTACTCGGAGAAAGCCCGGAACTTCTACGATACGCTGCCCGGCGGCGAAGTATCGACCGACGCTGCGCGCCAACGGTTCCGAATCGCCTGGGGCGGGGGGGTGACGATCGCCTATCCGCTGTTGGTGGCGGGGCGTCAGCTGAAAAACGAGCGTTGGTCGTCCTGCGCCCGGACGGTGATATCCAATATTGCGGCGAACGCAATCTCGGAGAAGTCGTCTCTGTTCTACGAGAACTACTATCTGCCCCGGAACGAGTGGAACATCCGTGGTTGGTGGTACCACGGCCTCGAGCAGCCCGGTCATTCCGCCTATGTCAACGCCCAGGCCTGCCATTACATGCTGCTGGCGTATCTCATGGAAAAGCAGCATGGAAACGAACAGCCGGCGTGGCTCGCCGCCGCCAGGCGCGTGCTCGATCACGTCGCCCGGGTTCAGGCCGACGACGGCGGCTTCGGCCACGTCTTCAGCGAAGCGGACGGGAGCATCCTCGACGGCGACGGCTTCAGCGGGTGCTGGTTCGTTCCCGCCTTCGCGACGCTCTACCGCATTACCGGGAAAGAGCCGTATCGCGACATCGCGCGGCGGGCAATGGATTTCTACCGCAAGCCAGTGGCGGCGTTCCACGTCTATGGCGCACCACACGACGCCAACAAGAGCCCGGACGAGGAAGGCATTCTGGCATGGATCGACGCCGCCCGCATTCTACACCAGACCACCGGCGAACAGCAGTTCCTCGATGACCTTCTAATCGGCCTCGATTACGAGCTCTCCTGGAAATTCGCCTACAACGTGGTGAACGAAGTCGAGCCCCTCAAGTCGAAGAACTGGTGCTCGACCGGCGGCTCGGTGACTTCCGTCAACAACGCCCACATTCATCCCATGGGATGCCAGATCACGGCGAGTATGCTGTACGCCGCGGAGCTGACCGGCGATCCGTACATCCGTTCGAGATTGATCGACACCGTGCGCTGGGGACTCACGGCGTACCTTCATCATGACGGGGATTACGGCTGGGGCAAAAAAGGGATGGTCACGGAGCGATTCTGCTACACCGACTCACTGCTCTTGGAACGGTTCCCCGACGGCACCCCCGCGAGCACCTGGTTCTGTGCCCACCCCTGGGCCGCGGGCTCGATCCTCGAAGGATTGACCGGGGCAGTTTTCGACGCGGCGAGAGACGATCCCGCCGGCGTTTTGGGGAGAAGGGAGAAGATGGGGTAGCACGGACGCAGAGGTTCGTGCGAACGGCGCGCGCGAACCGATGACCGACACCAAAAAGGCGGGACCGTCAACGACGGTCCCGCCTTGAAGCATTCCGAATTAAAACCGTTAATTCGCGGTTCGAAATTACCGGCCCTTACGGATTCAACTTGGCGTCGATGGCAGCGTTGATTTCTGCACCGATATCGCAGGTGTCCTCGCAGATGTTGGTGCTGATCAGCAGCGTATTGACAATGACCAGGGCGGCAGCCTGAGTCTCCGCAAAAGTGGTCGGTATATTCTCGCCCAGAATCAGGCACGCCAAGGCAACCGCGCCATTGGCCACGTCGGCGCATGGGGTGCACGGCGCGTCCGTGCCAGCCGCGCCAGCCGCGCCAGC
>DPYP01000606.1:0-1133 GCA_003545375.1 Lentisphaeria bacterium | reverse complement strand
GCGCCAGCCGCGCCAGCCGCGCCATCCGCACCAGCATCGCCCTGCGGGCCCTGAGCACCATCGTCGCCGGCCGGGCCTTGCTCGCCCTGCGGGCCTTGGGCACCGGCAAGATCGCTGGCAGGACGAATCCGCAGGTCACCATTAGCCTCAGCGACAACAATATTGTCACTGCTGCTAGCCGTCAGGTCCCGGACACGGACGGTGCCGTCCACATCGAGTTTCGCTGTCGGCGTCAGGGGAGTGCCTGAGGTGCCGCCGATCCCGACGTCGCCAAGGTTTGTGATATTCACCGCTTTTACGCTGCCGCCACCGGTCCAAAGTCCGAGATGGTCAGCGGCGCGCACGATCATATCATCAGCGCCGCCGCCGCCCAGATTGACACCATCGCCCATATAGCCGGTCAGCGTGTTGCCGGTACTGTCGTAAAACCAAAGAGTCCCATCCGACCGAATGTTTCCGACCACATGGAGCTTCGTCGGACCAAATGGGGTCAGTGTCCCGATACCGACGTCGCCGCTCACGTTCATCCCAGCCTGGACATTGACCGCGCCAGCCACATCGAGTTTCGCTGCCGGCGCAACCGGAAAGGTTCCGATACCGACGTCGCCAATGCTTGTGAGATGCATCGCTCTTACGCTGTTACTGGTCCAAAGTCCGAGACCGCCGGCGGAGCGCACGACCATCTCCCCACTGGTGAGGCCGCCCAGATTGGCGCCGTCGCCGACATAGCCGGCCAGCGTGGTTTCATCACTGGCGTAAAACCAATGCGTCCCATCCGACCGAATGTGTCCGACCACATGGAGCTTCGTCGGACCAAATGGGTTCACTGTCCCGATGCCAACGTCCCCGTCTGCCGGAAAAATGTTCGTCGCTGCCTGTGCGGTGAACGCCATGACCAGTAGTCCGGTGACGATCACTGTGATTTGTTGCAGTCGTTTCATGGTTTCGTTCCTTCCTTAATGGTTGTTTTGCGAGGTCCTTGGAAAAACCTCGGCGTTGTCGAATCTTTGATCTCAACTATAGGGTATAGGAAATTCGGCGGCCAATTGCAAGCCTTTTCAAGAAAAAAATGATTTTTTTCTTGCCTGCCCGCCGTCGTCCCGCATGTGGGACGACGGCACTCGCTGCCCACC
>DPYP01000495.1:0-6286 GCA_003545375.1 Lentisphaeria bacterium | reverse complement strand
GGCCGCGGCGACCAACTGTCGACAGCCACCCTCAACATCCTGAAAGCCCACCTCTATCGTGGCCTGTTCATGCCGTTGGCTTGCATTCTTGCCGTCGTTCTCGGCGTGCCATTGGCGGTTACTACAGAACGCGGCACTGCCATGCGCGGTTTTGTCGTTGCACTCGGGATCATGGTCTTTTATTTTGTGTCCAATGAAATATGCATGGCCCTGGCGAAGAACCAGACCATCGCGCCGCTGCCGGCCGCTTTCGCAGCACCGGCGATCTTTCTCGGCTGGGGCATTTTCGCCCTTAGCCGGATCCGTTGAAACCGACAGTGCCGAACGCCGAACGACGCCCCGAAGCCATCCAGGATCCAGCACTTTAACCGGCACAGCCGCAGGCGACGACGGTCCAGCACCCTAATCCACCTGAACCCCCGGTCCCATGGCCAAGCTCAATCCAGACAAATCCCGCAGGTTCTCGGCCCGCGATCTCGCCGACATCGAACACCGCTTTGCCGACCGGCAAACCCGGGCGGTTGCCGAGGGCAACGCCCAGTCCCGGGCCCGGCGTCGTGTCGTTCGGCGAATCCTCTGCTGGTTCGCCGTCCTGCTTGCCGTCGCCTGTTACATCAGTGCTACCCGCAGCCGGTCGCTCCTCGAAGCCGCGGCGCCACCGCAGACCGAGCCGATCGCCATGCTCGGCGATACTGCTCGCCTGCCCCCCGGGCTCACCGAAGTGCAGGTCTGGCTGGCGGATTTCGAATTCCTCGCCGACGGCAGCCAGCTCGCCGCCGACACCCAGATCGACTATGCCCGCCGCAACCTGCTCCCGGTCGGGGTAGCGAATACCGTAGGTATCGAGATGCGCCTTATCCCGCCCGGCACCTTTGTTATGGGCAGTCCGGAGACCGAGACCGGCCGAGGCACCGACGAACCGGCGCATGTCCGCGCCATACAGGCACCGTTTTACATGGGCACCACCGAAATCACCCAGGGACAGTGGAAAACCGTCATGGCGTCAAAATCCAACCCGTCGTGGTATAAATCTTATGGAGATGCGTATCCTGTAGAGGAGGTTACCTGGGATATGTGCGTCGAGTTCTGCGAGCAACTCTGCAAACTCGAGGGCCTGCCCGCCGGCACCTACCGACTGCCCAATGAACACGAGTGGGAATACGCCTGCCGCGCCGGTACTCAGACACGGTTCTGCTGTGGTGACTCCTGGCGCACTTTACGGCTGTTTGCTGACTTCAAGGAAAGCGGCCCCAGCGGCACCAGCGCTGTCGGCCGCCTCCGCCCCAATGCCTGGGGCCTCCACGACATGCACGGCAACGTCTGGGAATGGTGTGGCGACCGCTTTTACGACTACCGGCGTCCGACGGTTATCGACTTGCAAAAACGCAGCATCCGCGGCGGCCATTGGCATCTCACTGCTAACGACTGTCGTGCCGCCAGCCGCTATCGGCTGCCGCCCGATTCACACGGCAACGTCTGCGGCTTCCGCATTGTCCGCGAGCTCACCGATGTCCAGAATCTCGAAAGCTTGCCTGCCTCGGAGCTGTAACAACCGTCCATCACGCATGATCCGGCATGCGACCCTACCCACCGCACCTGCAGGTCACAGCCCATGGGAGGCGCCCAACCTGCATCTACTAAAGAGAGATCCCATCATGTACCAACTCGTCCTTTTCGATTTCGACGGCACCCTCACCACCCCGGGCGCCATCGATTTCGCTGCCATCCGCCACGACATCCAATGTCACCCGGAGATGGATATCCTGGCCTTCATCGATACCCTCGATGCCCCGTCGCGCGTTGTCGCGGACGCCACCATCGATCGGTATGAACAGGTCGCCGCGGCCCGGGCCCGACCCAATGACCATGCCGAGGACGTGCTGCAGCAACTTGCCGGCCACGGGGTTGTCGCCGGCATTATCACCCGCAACAATCGTCGCGGTCTCGAGCGTTCTCTGGAAAATTTTCCGGTGCTGTCTGTGGACCATTTCGACGTCATCATTACGCGCGACGACGCGCTGCCGCCGAAACCCCACCCCGCCGCTGTTTTCGCCGCGGCCGAGCACACCGGCACCGACTTGCAGAATGTGATGATGGTCGGCGACTATCTCTTCGATATCGCATGCGGCCGCGCCGCCGGCGTTACCACCGTCTGGCTGCAGTCCGACCATTGCACCCCGGACGCCGACGCACCGCCCGATCACACCGTCCTGTCCCTCGCCGAGCTGCCGCCCCTGGTGCTGGGCGGTCCGTAGTCCTGTGCAAGATTGACACACCACGGGCGGGGACGAAATCGCGGCGAATTGCCTTTGAATTCCTAAATATTGCCCCTGCCCTGCGTCTCCAGCTCAACACACCTGACTCGCAATCGCGCTAAAATGAACTACCTGTTTCAGGCTTGTAACGGGTCATTCACCCATCCACCCAATCCCCATCCTTCCCCATGTCCACTACCACGCTCATAGCCGGCGGCCGCGTCATTGATCCGGCGACGGGTTCCGACAGTGTTCGTGACCTGGCCGTGGCCGATGGCGTGTTTGTCGACCTGTCGGCTGTCGCCGACGCTGAAAGCGTCGACCGTGTCGACGCTGCCGGCCTCGTCGTTTGTCCCGGCCTCGTCGACATCCACGTCCATTTCCGTGAACCGGGTGGCGAGCACAAGGAGGACATTGCCAGCGGTACTGCCGTCGCTGCGGCTGGTGGCTTTACGACAGTGGTCGTCATGCCCAACACAATTCCGCCAATCGACAGCCTCGACGCCGTCCGCGACCAGCAGCAGCGGATCGACCGGGAAGCCGTTGTCCACACGCTTGTTACCGCTTGCCTGACGCGTGACAGGGCCGGTCGGGAACTTGCCAATCTCCGCGCCCTGGCAGGCTCCGGCATCGTTGCGTTTACCGACGACGGGAATTGTGTGCAGGACTTCGACCGCATGCTCGAGGCCGCCGTGATTGCAGCCGATACCGGCATCCCCATCGTCGATCACTGCGAAGACGAGGCCGTCATGGCCGGCGGTGTCATGCGCCGGAGTGCTGCCGCCGATGCCATGCGTGTCCCCGGCATGCCGCCGGAGACCGAGAGCAATATGGTGGCGCGCAATATCGAACTTTCCCGGCGTACCGGCGCGCGCCTGCACATGCAGCATGTCAGCACGGCGGCTTCTGTCGAGCACGTGCGATGCGCCAAAGCCGAGGGCCTACCGGTCACTTGCGAAGTTACGCCGCACCATCTCGCTTTCACTGTGGACCACGTGCCGACACTTGGGGTTGGTGCGAAGATGAATCCACCACTCGGCACTGAAGACGACCGCCAGGCGTTGCTGGCCGGTTTGGCTGCGGGCACGATCGACGCCATCGGCACCGACCACGCGCCGCACGCCGCCTGGGAGAAGGCCGGAGATTTCGTGAGTGCCCCGTTCGGTGTACTTGGACTGGAGACAGCGCTGCCCGCGTGTCTTTCGGTGCTTTGCGATGCTGGCATCATCGACTTGCCGCAACTCGTTCTCCTCATGACTTACGGCCCGGCGCGGGTGCTCGGGCTCGACGCCGGTACTCTGGCGCAGGGGGCGGTAGCAGATCTGGCCGTGTTCGATCCGTCGCAGGAGGTAACGATCGATGTGACCGCCAGCCGTTCAAAGTCGCGCAACAGTCCGTTCCACGGCTGCCGGCTGCGGGGCGTCGTGAGCCGGACCATGTGCGCGGGCGCCTGGGTATACCAGGGTGAATGCAATGATCTTTGATGATCGATGATGGCCCGTTGTCGCCGGCACTATGTACCGGGTTAATTGGTGGATTCTGCGTTCTCTGTTCTGCCTTTGCACACGGTCATTTTTTGTCATTTTTTCCCTTGCCGTTTTGCGTGTTGAGCGTTCAACGTTTAATGTTCTGCCTTCGAGATTTTGTTCCATGTTCCCACCCCCATCCGAAAAGTACTGAAAAACGGGCGAAAGTTTTTTTTAGTTCTGGTACGAAAGTAGGGAAAAAGCAGCCGGTCACCCGACCGGTTAACACCCCTCCACGGGGCAAAAAAAAGAGGCCTAAATCACTTGCAATTAGCCTCTTGGAGGCTAATTTATCGCCGATTTTTAAAGACGCAGCGGGTGCGTTTTATCATCCGTGTGTTTTTTGAAATTTTACCTAAATCCTGTGTTGAAAGGGGGTTACAAATTTCGCACAGGCGGCCCACCGTTCTTTTTGGGGAAGCTGTTTAGTTCTATGCGCTATGCCGCACTTATTCCACGCAATCACTGTTAAAACCGGAGGATGTTCCATGTCTACGCGGGGCACCGACAACACCCTAGCCTATTGGCCCAAACGGATTTCACTGCTGGCACTCGGGTTGATGCTGACCCTTGCCGCTCACCCAACCAGCGCCGCGTCGGATGCTGAACGGGCCGTCGCCAAAGAAGCCCGCGCCGCACGAGCGGCAGCGAAAGCATCCAATGCAAGCGTGAAGAAATTGGAACGTCAGCTTCAGAAAACACAGGGAGCCGAGACCGCTGCCAAGACCGCAGTCGCCACTGCCCGCAGTGAAGCCAATGCCGCGACTGCCGAAGAGAAAGCTGCCACTGGATTCGCCGGCGTTTTCGGTGCGGACCCGCAGAAAAAACTCACCCGCGCCGAAGCCAAGCAGGCCGACCTGGCGAACCGTGTAAGTTCCCTCAGCTCCGACCTGACAGCTGCCCGCAGCGCCGACCGTGCTGCCCAGCAACGGCTCGCCAGTGCCGAGAGCGCGTACAGCGAAATAGTCGGTGCCCGCCAACGTGCTGCCGATGCCGAGAAGGCGGAGGCTGCCAAAGCCAAAGGCACCCGTAAAGCTTACGAAGCGACGCTCGCCGATCACAACCGCAAGCAGACGGAGGCTGTTCGCCTCAGCGCCGACGCTGATCAACTGACCAGCCGTATCGCCGCGCTCGAAGCCCTCGAAGGCGGTGCCAGGCAGCAGGTCACAGACGCCACCGCCAAAGCCACTGCTGCTGCTGAAAGCGACGACAAGGCCGCCCGCCGTGCCGGCATCAAAGCGCTGCGCAAGGCCGAACGCGACTTCCTGGCCATTGCCAAGGAACTCACGGCCAAGCGCAAGAAGGTTGGCAAAGTCACCACCGCCGCCGAGCGTGCCCAGCAGAGTGCCGCCGGCGCCGCCGGCGCCCTGGCTACAGCCGAAACCGCCTATAGCCCTTACGAAGCCGCCGACCGCGCCGCTGCCGAAGAGGCCGCTGCGAGAAAAGCACAGCAGCGGCAGGAACGTGAGGACCTCGCCGCCGCCCGTAAACAGGTGAAGGCCGAACAGGACCGGATCGCTCGCCAGAAACGCGAGGAAGCCCGCGCCCGTGCTGCCGAGGCACGTCAACAGGCCAAGGAAGCCAAGGCTGAGGCACGTCGACAGGCCGAGAAAGCCAAGGCCGAGGCACGTCAACAGGCCGAGAAAGCCGAGGCTGAGGCACGTCAACAGGCTGAAAAAGCCAAGGCCGACGCCGATCGCCTCGCGCGTGCTAAAGAGGGCAAGGCGCGCGCAGTAGCCGACGCCAAGAAGGCCGAGGCTGCCAAAGCCAAAGCCATCCGCAAAGCTTACGAAACGGCAGTCGCCGATGACAACCGCACGAAAAAGGAAGCGATTCGCCTCAGCGCCGCCGCCGATCAACTGGCCAGCCGTGTCGCCGAGCTCGAAGGCCTCGAAGGAGGTGCCAAGCAGCAGGTCGCTGAGGCCTCCGCCGCTGCCGCTGCCGCTGCTGAAAGTGACGACAAGTCCGCCCGCCGTGCCAGCATCAAAGCGTTGCGCAAGGCCGAGCGCGATTTCGTAGGCCTTAGCAAGGATATCACAGCCAAGCGCACAAAGGCCGGTAAAGCGCGCGCCGCCGCCGAGCAGGCCCAGCAGGATTCCGCCGCCGCCGCCGCCGCCCTGACCAAAGCCGCAGGTGCCTACAGCCCCTATCAAGCTGCTGAAACGGCCGCTGCCGAAAAGGCTGCTGCGATCAAAACACAGCAACAGCAGGAACGTGCCGCCCGCAAACAGGAGAAGGCCGAGCGGGACCGGGTCGCTCGCCAGAAACGCGACGAAGCCCGCGCCCAGGCCACCGAAGAACGTCGCCAGGCCAAGGCAGCCAAGGCGGAAGCCGATCGCCTCGCCAGTGCAGAACGCGACAAGGCGCGCGCCGCCGACGACGAAGCGAAACGTAAGGCCGCCGAAGAACGTCGCCAGGCCAAGGAAGCCAAGGCGGCCGCCAAGGCGGAAGCCGATCGCCTCGCCCGTGCAGAACGCGACAAAGCGCGCGCCGCTGCCGACGAAG
>DPYP01000204.1:6832-19490 GCA_003545375.1 Lentisphaeria bacterium | reverse complement strand
ATTGCGCGGCAACGATATCAGCATGATCTTTCAGGAGCCGATGACCGCACTGTCGCCGCTGCACCGGATCGGCCACCAATTGGTTGAAGCGCTGCGTGTCCATCGCGATCTGGACAAGAAAGAAGCCTGGCAGACCGGTACCGAATGGCTCGACAAGGTTGGCATTCCCGATGCCGACGAGCGCATGTACAATTATCCGTTTCAATTCTCCGGTGGCATGCGGCAGCGTGCGATGATCGCAATGGCGCTGATGCTCGAGCCGTCACTGATCATCGCCGACGAACCAACGACGGCTCTGGATGTGACGATCCAGGCGCAGATCTTTGATCTGATTCTGAACATGAAATCACGGGACACTTCGCTGCTGCTGATCACCCACGACATGGGCGTGATCTGGGAGATGTGTGACCGAGTGGTCGTGATGTACGCTGCAAAAGTGGTCGAGGAAGGCCCGATCCACAAAATTTTTCAGACACCAAAGCATCCGTACACTGAGAGCCTGCTCAAATCGGTGCCGCGTCTGCACCACAAGTGTGACCGCCTGGAAACAATCGAAGGCCAGGTGCCATCACCGGAAGAGTACCCGGTCGGCTGCCGCTTTCGCGACCGCTGCCCCTACGGCTGGGACCGCTGCGACAGCGCCTCGCCGCCGCTGTACCAACTCGATGCCGATCAACAGGCGGCATGCTGCCTGTATGAAGGCGGCGGCAACATGCCGGTACACCCGAAAAAGGGAACAGCTGAGAAAACGGAGGAACCGGAATCATGATGGAGACCGAAAAACCGTTGCTCGAGATCAAAAACCTCCATACCTGGTTCCCAATCCAGCGCGGAATCATGTCGCGCACGGTCGGGCATGTAAAGGCGGTGGATGGCGTCAGTCTGAAGGTGTTCCACGGCGAGACGCTCGGACTGGTCGGCGAATCCGGCTGCGGCAAAACTACGCTGGGCCGGACGATAGTCGGCCTGGAGAAGGCGACCCGCGGTTCCGTCACCTTCGACGGCCACGACCTGCTGGCAATGTCGGAGCGCGACTTCCGGCCGTTCCGCAAAAAACTGCAAATGATTTTCCAGGACCCGTTTTCGTCGTTGAATCCGCGCATGACCGTACAGGAAATAATTACCGAAGGGCTCGTACAGTTCAACATGCTCGAGGGCAACCCGGCAGAGGCTGCAGCAAGGCTACTTGGCGAGGTCGGACTCGACGACCAGTACATCCACCGGTATCCCCACGAATTCTCCGGCGGCCAGCGACAGCGGCTCAGCGTGGCACGGGCCATCTCGGTGCAGCCGGAGTTCATCGTCTGCGACGAAGCCGTCAGCGCTTTGGACGTGAGCGTGCAGGCACAGGTGGTGAATCTGCTTATGGAGCTGCGTGATCGTCATAAACTGTCGCTGTTGTTCATCTCACACGACCTCAGCGTGGTACGGCACATTTCCGACCGGATCGCAGTAATGTATCTTGGGCGTATCGTCGAGTACGGACACTCCGACGCCATCATTGAAGCGCCGCATCACCCCTATACCCAAGCACTTATATCGGCTGTGCCGGTACCGGGAGAGCCGAAAAAAGAGCGGATAGTTTTGCAGGGGGACGTACCGTCGCCGTCGGCACCGCCACCCGGCTGTCATTTTCATACGCGCTGCCCGTTCGCCCAGGACAAATGCCGCTCCCAGGCGCCGGTCCTCTCCGACGCACCCGAGACCAGCGACGGCCACCACCTCGTCGCCTGTCATTTCGCCGGCGATCTGCACAAAACCGACACCACCAACTAAACCCTGCCCCTTTACTTGCGTATAAACCGGTACAATGACGTATCTCATCACATCACATCACAATCACAAATCTCAACGTAAGGAGTCATCGATGAAATCGAACCGCTGGATAGTCGCCATCGTATTGGCCGCCGCCTGCACGTCCTTTGCCCAGGAAACTGAACTGCCGCCACCCGAAGCTGAACCGCCGCCACCGCGCTTCGACCGGGACGGCGCTCGTGAAGAATTCCGTCGGCAGAAAAAGGAAATCAAAAAGCGCGTCGACGAGGCGCTGATCGCGGCAAACGCCGAATTTAAGGCGTTGTTCGAGAAGGAAGACAAGACCAAGGAAGACAAACAGCGCATGCGCCAGTTGAAGCGCGAGTTCATGAAATCGGAAGCCGTCAGAGCAATTAAGCAAGATCACAAGGAGTTCGTGCGGGCGTTCGAGGCCAAGCATGGCCGCGTTCGAGGCGATAAACCGGAATCGGCAGAGGATCGCGAGAACATCGACGCTCATCACAAGACCGTGCGGGCCAAGCACAATCAGCTCAACGAATTACTCGTTGCCAGCAGCAAGCGCTACGCCGAACTGGTGGAACAGGAAAACAAAAACCCCGAGGAGTTTCGCGAGATGATGCGGTTGCGCCGTGAACTGATCTCCGACTCGGAACAGGCACAAACCATCCTCGACGATATCCGTGAAACCAACGAGGGGTTCCACAAGGACAACCCGAAATTCCGCAAACAACGCGGCCGCGACAGGGGTCAAGAAGTACGGCGCAATCAAGGCCACGTCCATCTGATGAAGGGTATGCATCGCGCCGTCGATCAAACTCTGGCAGAAGAAAATCCTGAGTATAGAGCGCTACTCAACAAGCCTGAACCAACCGCCGAAGATCGACTGGCGATCGCGAAAAAGCGGTTGCAGCTATTGGCCAACAGCAAGGACGGGAAGGCGCTGCAAGCCGGCCTCGAGGTACTGAAGAGACGGCTCGAAGAAAAGGGCATCGATGTCGAACAGCTCATGAAAAGCAAGCGGCAGCCCCAACGACACCACCACCGGCGTGACCACGACGGCGAGGATCGGAATCGGGACGAGCTCTAAAATCGGTACCGGAGCAGGCATGGTTCAATCGGCAGTGGAAGAGACGATTGATGTCGAACCGATGATTCGCCGCTATCTCGATGGTGACGACGCTGCATTCGACGAACTGGTCGAGCATACCAAGCGCGGGGCCTATGCACTGGCCTACCGCTGGACGCGGAATCAGGAGAACGCCTTCGACATCGTGCAGGAAGCTTACATCAAGTTGTTCAAGTTCCTGCCGAAATGGAACTATACATGCCGGGTGCAGACCTGGTTGTACCGGGTTGTCACCAACATCTGCATTGACAAACACCGGCGCCAGCGGCTGCAGCTCGTGCCGCTGGACGAAGCGCGGGAAACCAATGAGCTTGCGAACATCGAAAATGACAATCCGCGGCAGGCGCTGCAGACACGCGAATGGCGGACATTGCTGGAAGCGGGGATCCGCGAATTGCCGCGGCGCATGCAGGAAGCCGTACGGCTGAGATACGCCGGCGGCATGACAATCAAGGAAATTGCCGAAATCCAGAAATCGTCGGTCGGCACGATCAAGGCGACCCTGCATCAGGCAACACGAAAACTGCAGTCAAGACTGGGCAACCTATGAGGTAAAACCATGAAGGAACCGGATACAAACAATAAAGATACCGAGCTCGAGCAGGAAATGACGGCATCGATGCGCGTCGACAACGCGGATGTTCCGTACCCGGACACAGATGCCTGGCACAACCTCGGTCAGCAGACACGGGCCCGGGCAGCACAGCAGGGCATGCCGCGGCAAAGAATTCTGCGGGTGCTGATGTGGCCGGCCGCGGCCGCCGTGCTGGCGATCGTGCTGCGCTTTGGAAGCACCGACACACCACCGGTCGAACAAATAACGGAGAAGTCTTCGGAACGCACGCAGCAGATCATGATGGCTATCATCGATGATCCGATTGACAACGACAACGGGCTGGACACGCAGTTGCAGGCGCTCGAAATCCTCGAACTGCAGGCTGAGCTCGACGCCATGGCCATCGACTTCGATGCCGATGATGATACGCCCTACGACGCGGTGCTTAATGCCTACGGCATGGAGTCGGTGACAGTGCTGTACGAGTATTTCGACGCACTGTGATTCCGTGAGTCGGCAGTATAGCATGCCGCTTTGATTGGACAATACGCGCCAGACTGGGATAGAAGGCGTAGAGGCTCTGCATCGGTCACGGCCTGTCCAGCGCCCTGTGGCTTGTGAGACAGAATCGCCGGACAGATCGCTGCGCGGTGTCCCTGTGTTCGCGATGCAGCAGTACTGAATCGCGCCTCGCGTCGGTCATGGCGCAAATTATGCTGCTTGCGTATTACTTACCGGAAATGGCGCCGTGGTGACGGAACACACGGGTGATGGCAAACTCGCCAAGACGATGCCCGACCATGTTCTCGGTCACGAAGACCTGCTGGAAGCCGCGGCCGTTATGGACGCTAAACGTCAGACCTACCATCTCCGGCATGATCATCGAGCGACGCGACCAGGTCTTGATTGGACGCTTGTCACCGCTGCGCGCCTGGCGCAGAACTTTCTTCTCGAGATGATCGTCTACAAACGGACCTTTCTTGATTGAACGTGCCATAACTATTTCCTCCGCCGTTCGACGATGAATTTCCCAGAGTGCTTTTTCTTTCGGCGGGTGCGGTAACCCTTGGCTAACTGCCCCCACGGCGACATCGGATGACCACCGCCGCTGGAACGACCTTCGCCACCGCCCATCGGATGGTCGACGGGGTTCATGGAGACACCGCGATTGTGCGGCCGACGGCCAAGCCAACGCTTTTTACCGGCCTTACCGAGCTTCGTCTTCATATGTTCGAGATTACCGACCTGGCCGATTGTCGCCAGGCACTTGACGTGGATCATACGGATCTCACCGCTGGGCAGACGCACCTGTGCGTACTTGCCTTCCTTGGCCCGAATTATGCCGCTCATGCCGGCGGATCGCACCAGAGCCGCCCCCTTGCCGGGCACCATCTCGATATTGTGGACGGCCAGGCCGTCCGGGATATGTTCAAGTGCCATGGCGTTGCCCGGCTTGAACTCGGCATCCGGCCCGCTCATGATAGTCATCCCTTTCTCTAACCCGGTCGGGCATAGGATGTAGCGCTTTTCACCGTCAGCGTAATGCAGCAACGCGATGCGGGCAGTGCGATTGGGATCGTACTCGATCTCCGCCACTTTGGCAGGCACACCGTGCTTATTGCGCTTGAAGTCGATCTGGCGGTAGGCACGCTTGTGACCGCCGCCGCGGAATCGTGAGGTCACGCGACCTTTGTTGTTGCGGCCGCCCGTGCTCTTGGCGCCACGCGTCAACTTGCGTTCCGGTGCACCGCGCGTCAGTTCGACGAATTCGGAAACCGTCATGTGCCGGCGTGATTGCGTTGTCGGATTGTATGTTTTCATCAGTGTGTCCCTTCAGTCTCGCCAGCAGGAATTCCGCCGATCAAGTGAAAACTGTAATAGGCTCTTGGCCGTCTTTCAAGGTAACGATGGCGCGCTTCCAATCGGCGCGTTTGCCAACACCGTAGCGATTGCGCTTGGTCTTGCCGCGGCGGTTCATCACGTTGACAGCCTTGACCTTGCGTTCGAAAAGGTATTCAACGGCCCGCTTGATATCCATCTTGTTGGCCGCCGGATCCACGACGAATGAGTATTGATTGTGTTCGAGAAGGCTGTTACTCTTTTCGGTCAGAGCGATCGTCTTGATGATTTGATATGGGTTTTCCATCTTGATTGTCTCGGTTCTCTGTGAATGCCCGGCCTACAGCCGGGCCTCAACTAATGCGTGCCCCAAGTGTGGTGAAGGCATCCTTGGAAATGACTACACGATCGTAATGCAGCAGGTCGTAGACCGTCACAGCGCCCGAACGAACGATCAGTACGGCAGGCAGATTGCGGGCACCCATGAACAGATTATAGTTTTCGTCATCGACGATCACCAGGGCATGTTCGCCAGCCCCGATGCCGCGCAGCCAGGCCAATACCTTCTTCGTGCGCGGTTCGTCGATCGGGGCGTCTTCGACGACAATAACAGCTTCTTCATCTATCCGTCCGGCCAACACGCGGCGCAGCGCCAGATGCTTGACCTTACGATTGACCGTCTTGGCGTAGCTCCGAGACACCGGCCCGAATGCGACACCGCCGCCACGCCAGATCGGACTGCTGCTGCGGCCGGCACGGGCCCGACCAGTGCCTTTCTGCCGCCACGGCTTGGCGTTGCTGGCCGTTACCTGGCCGCGTGTCTTGGTACAGGCAGTACCGGCGCGACCGGCAGCCCGATAAGCAACCACGACATCATGCACGGCCTGCTCGCCCTTCTCGCGCTCCAGCCACGCATCGTCGACTTCGAAGTCGCCGACCGGTGAGCCGGAACCATCGATAACAGACAGGGTCGCCATCTGGCAGCCTCCAGTTTCCTGATCACCGCGGTAACCATTTACCGCAGTTCAAAAGTTATTTCTTCTTTGCTTTACGGACCATGACGAAGCGGCCGTTTGCACCGGGCACCGCGCCTTTGATCAGCAGCAGGTTCTCTTCTTGCCGCACCTGAACGATACGGAGATTCTGCGACGTGCGTTGGACGTTGCCCATCTGACCAGGCATCTTGCGTCCCTTGTAAACCTTGCCGGGATTGACGCACATGCCGATTGAACCGCCCCGCCGCGTCCAGTCGCCACCATGGCTGGCACGACCACCGCCAAACTTGTAACGCCTGACGACACCCTGGAAACCGCGGCCCTTGGTCACACCCGTGACATCGACAAACTCGTCGGCCTCAAAAATATCCGCCCCCAAAACGTCACCGACACTCTGCTCCGGGTCTTCGGCCAGCCGCAGCTCGCGGATGCGCTCCGGCACGTGCTCGGAATAACCCGCCGCGGCTACGTGTGTGCGCACCGCCTTGCTGACATTCTTCGGCTTGCGCGTACCGAAACCGATCTGTAGCGCGCTATAACCGTCACGATCCTTCGTGCGTACGCCAGTCACCCGACAGGGACCCGCCTGCACGACGGTGACCGGGATCATCAACCCCTGGTCGTCGTAAATGTGGGTCATGCCGATTTTCCTTCCAATCAGACCTTTCATGATCACCGGTTCCTCAGCTTCAAATCTTGATCTTGATGTCAACGCCCGCAGGCAGATTCAGCCGCTTGAGATCATCCACCGTCTTCGCTGTCGGTTCGACAATGTCGAGCAGACGCTTGTGCGTGCGGATCTCAAACTGTTCCATCGACTTCTTGTCGACGAACGGAGAGCGGTTGACGGTGTAGCGCTCAATGCGCGTCGGCAGCGGAATCGGACCAGCAACCTGAGCGCCTGAACGCTTGGCAGTACTGACGATTTCAGCCGTGGACGCGTCCAAAACACGATGGTCGTAAGCCTGTAGGCGAATGCGAATTCTTTGGTCCATTTCAGCGTTTCTCCAGCATTTGTTTCTGTATCGCTTCCGGTACGGAATCGAAATGTGACGGTTCCATCGACGGCACCGCGCGTCCTTTGGTCAGCGAACGCAACGTCGTGGTGTAGCCGAACAATTCAGCAAGCGGTACGTGCACCAGAATTTTCGCACTGTCCGACTGCGCATCCACTTCGACAACCGTACCACGGCGGCTGCTCAAGTCTCCGATGACGTCGCCCATGTGTTCTTCCGGCGTCGTGATCTCCAGTGCCATGATCGGCTCGAGTAACCGCAGCTTGGCTTTATGTGCCGCCTCTTTGAAGGCCATGGATCCGACAATTTTGAACGCAACTTCCGACGAATCGACGGGATGCGAAGAACCATCGACAATGTCTACATGCAGGTCAGTAACGGGAAAACCGCAGAGCAGGCCGGTCGTTGCCGCTTCCCGGATACCTTTCTCCACCGGCTTGATGAATTCCTTCGGGATGTTGCCGCCAGTCACCTTGCTCTCGATCGTCAGACCATGGCCGCGCGGGCGTGGCTCAATGTGCAGCACGACGTGGCCATATTGGCCTCGACCGCCCGTCTGCTTGATGAACTTGGTGTCGGCGTCGGCCGGGCTGACAATGGTCTCGCGATAGGCAACCTGTGGAGCGCCGACAGTCGCGCCCACTTTGAATTCGCGGACCAGACGGTCGCTGATCACCTCCAGATGCAACTCGCCCATACCGGAAATGATAGTCTGACCAGTCTCTTCGTCGGTACGCAGGCGGAAGGTCGGATCCTCTTCCGACAGGCGATGCAGAGCGTCGAACAGCTTGTCGCGGTCGGCAGTTGTCTTCGGTTCGATAGCCATCGAAATGACGGGCTCCGGAAATGACATGGACTCCAGCAGGATGGGGTCATCGACGACGCACAGCGTGTCACCCGTAGTGACGTGCTTGAGCCCGACTGCGGCAGCGATGTCACCGCTATAGATGCTCTCGCGCTCTTCGCTGCTGTTCGCATGCATCTGCAGGACCCGGCCGATGCGCTCACGCTTGCCGGTACGCGGGTTGAGAATCTGCATGCCCTTTTCGAGCACGCCGGAGTACACCCGGAAAAAGATCAGCTTGCCGACGTAGGGATCCGACATCACCTTGAAAGCCAGCGCTGCGAGCGGCTGATAATCGCCAGCGTGGCGCTCCATAGCCTCCTCGGTCTTCGGGTGGATGCCATCGATGCGCCATATATCGACGGGTGACGGCAGGTAATCGATGATGGCGTCGAGCAACGTCTGGACGCCCTTGTTCTTGTACGCGGTGCCGCAAAACACGGGGACAATGTCGCCGGCCAGAACACAGCGGCGGATGGCAACGCGCAGCTCATCGGAATCGGGCTTCTCGTCCATCAGGAATTTCTCCATGATGGCTTCGTCCGACTCGGCGATACGTTCAATCACCGCATCGTAGGCAACGGCAACTGCAGCGGCCATCCCTTCGGGAATCGGCTTGGTGACGACATCGATGCCCATGTCCCCTTCGAAATAGTACGCTTTGCCGGCGAGCACGTCGATGACGCCTTCAAAGTCCTCTTCGTTGCCGATCGGCAACTGCAGCGGTACGGGAGTCGCGCCGAGACGGTCGTGAATTTCCTGTGTGACTCTCTCGAAGTCAGCGCCGACACGGTCCATCTTGTTGATGAACGCAATGACCGGAACGTTGTATTTCTTCGCCTGACGCCAGACCGTTTCCGTCTGCGGCTGGACGCCGCCGACGGCGCAAAAGACGGCGACAGCACCGTCGAGCACACGCAGCGACCTCTCGACTTCGGCTGTGAAGTCGACATGGCCGGGAGTGTCGATAATGTTGATCCGATGATCTTTCCAGAAAGCGGTGGTGGCAGCGCTGGTGATCGTGATGCCACGCTCCTGCTCCTGTACCATCCAGTCCATTGCGGCGGTGCCGTCATGCACCTCGCCGACCTTGTAGTTGACGCCGGTGTAATACAGGACCCGCTCGGTGGTGGTCGTCTTGCCTGCATCGATATGTGCCATGATGCCGATATTACGTGTATTACGCAACGACACCTGGCGGCCGGGAGCTTCCCGGAATTCGTGATCGATTTCGATTGTCATGTCGATTGTCTTGCTCACGTGACCTGTTCCTTCGTCCCGTCGGGAATAGCCCCGACTCACGCCCAACTGCCAACCCTCAGAAATAAAAAGCGCCCGTACCATTCACCAGGTGAACGCGGTACGGGATCGATCGAAACTGTTTTGTTGTGTTGCCTACCAGCGGTAATGGGCAAAGGCCTTATTGGCCGCCGCCATTCGGTGCGTGTCGTCTTTTTTCTTGACGGCAGCACCGGTATTGTTGAATGCGTCGAGCAGCTCGGCAGCCAGCGCGTCGCGCATCGGCTTGCCTTTGCGACCACGAGCGAAGGTCACGATCCAGCGCAACGCAATCGCTGTCGACCGCTGCGGCGCGACTTCGATCGGCACTTGATAGTTGGCGCCACCAACCCGTCGGCTCTTGACCTCCAGCGACGGCTTGACGTTCTCCAATCCCTGCAGGAAGGCCTCCAGAGCGCCGTCGGTCTGGACCTTCTCACTCATGATGTCGAAGGCGCCGTACACGATCGACTGTGCCGTCGATTTTTTACCGCGCTGCATGACGACGTTGATCAACGCCGCCACCAGCTCGCTGTTGTACTTGACGTCCGGCGTCAGTTGTCGCCGTTCTACTCGTCTCCGTCGCATATTAACCTCGTTCCGACCGCAGCCTTATCTGAACTGCGTGGTTGATTACTTCTGGCGTTTGCCGCCGTACTTCGAGCGGCCGCGGCGGCGGTCATCGACGCCGAGACTGTCGAGGGCACCGCGTACGATGTGATAACGCACGCCAGGCAAATCGGGAACACGACCGCCACGTACGAGAACGATCGAGTGCTCCTGCAAATTGTGACCTTCACCGCCAATATAGGCAGTAACTTCCTGGCCGTTGCTGAGACGGACACGGGCGACTTTTCGCAGCGCCGAGTTTGGCTTCTTCGGCGTCCGAGTCGTGACCTGCAGGCAGACACCGCGACGTTGCGGGCAGCGTGTCAGCGAAGGCGACCTGCTCTTGTCCTTCGGTGTCCGGCGCGGCTTGCGAACCAATTGATTGATTGTCGGCATAAGTCCTCCAAAGGCAGTGTATAAAGACACATAAATATAGCGAAAAAGAACTTAAAACATAGCGTGTCTTTTGGCGGTGTCAAAACAGCATCCGCAAAAAGATTGACTGGTTATCCCAGAACAACCCAAACAGGCACCCCGACACAATGGCGGGGTGCCTGCTGAATCAAACGGCCGGGCCCGCAGATCAGCTGTCGAGTCCGAGAAGGCCGATGGCTTCCTCCATCTTCTCGCTGGCACCACGGCTCTCGGCCTCCGGCGGCGATTCCTCAAACGGCGAAGGCACCGCGGTGCTTTCGTCGCGCAATTCTTCCGGCTCCGGAATAATCTCGCGGCCAAGCTTCTTCAGCTTGATATTGAGGCGCTTGTGATAACCGGTACCGGCCGGGATCAAGTGCCCCATGATGACATTTTCCTTGAAGCCGCGGAGCGGATCTTCCTTGCCGAGCGTCGCTGCGTCCGTGAGGATACGCGTGGTGTCCTGAAACGACGCGGCCGAGATGAAGCTGTCCGTTTCCAGCGAGGCCTTGGTGATGCCCAGCAAAATCGGCTGCGCCTCGGCCGGACGCTCGCCCTCGCCAAGAACCCGGGTATTCTCTTCGAGGAAGGTGGACTTCTCTATCTGCTCGCCATACAGAAACACGGTGTCGCCCGGATCGGTGATGCGCACTTTCTGCAACATCTGCCGGACAATCACTTCAATGTGTTTGTCGTTGATTTCGACGCCCTGCAGACGGTAGACTTCCTGAATCTCGTTGACCAGGTACTCCTGCAGATCCTGCGGGCCACAGACTTCAAGAATCTCCTGCGGCACCACCGAACCTTCCGTCAGCGGCTGTCCTTTCTTGACGAATTCATCGTCGAACACAACGATCTGCTTCGACGCTGGAACGCTGTGTTCCTCGACGCTGTTGTTCTCCGGGTCCCGAATGATCAGTAAGCGCTTGCCCTTGCTGACTCTGCCGAGCTCGACAACACCGTCGATCCTGGCAATCTCAGCTGCTTCCTTCGGGCGGCGCGCTTCGAACAGTTCAGCAACGCGCGGCAGACCACCGGTGATGTCCTTGGTGCGGGCACTCTGACGCGGTGTCCGGGCCAGTACTAAACCACCATCCACACTTTGGCCGTTCTCCACCATGATGAAGGCACCAGTCGGGATGCTGTAATGAGCCAACATGTTCTCATCACCGGCGGAATCGGCAGCAATGATGAGGATCTGCGGCATCAAGTCGTCGCGATGCTCGAGCACGGTGATCTCGGTGTTGCCACGCTCGTTGCTCTGCTCCTTCATCGTGATGCCTTCGACCAGGTCAACGAATTTAACGCGGCCGGCGTGCTCGGTGATGATCGGCACATTGTACGGATCCCATACAACGAAGACTTCGCCCTTCTTCACCTTGTCGCCGTCCTTCTTCGAAATCTGCGCCCCCGGAATAAGCTGCTGCGTCTCCTGCTCGAAGCCGTCGCCGTCGATGATCGACACTTTCGCCGACTTGTTGAGTACGACCAGATGTCCCTGCTCCGAGACCACAGTACGCGCATCGATTAGCTTGACGAAACCGTCGACACGCGCTTCGATCTGCGGCCGCTTCAGAACCGTCGCAGCGGTACCGCCGTAGTGGAATGTCCGCATGGTCAACTGCGTGCCGGGTTCACCGATCGACTGGGCCGCAATGATACCGATGGAATCACCTTCGGTAATAAAACCAGCCGTCGCCAAGTTGCGCCCGTAGCACTTGCTGCAGATACCACTCTCGCTCAGACAGGTGAGCACGGAACGGATCCGGACTCGGTCGATGCCGACATTGATGACACGCTCGGCAAGGTCCTTGGTGATCTCTTTGCCGGCAGCGACAATCAACGAGCCGTCCTCGGCCAGCGGATCGCGCAAATCGTCGGCGCTGTAGCGCCCGACCAGACGGTCAACCAACGGCAGCATGTCGTCGTCACCCTCACGGATAGCGCTGACGTAGATGCCCTGTGTCGTCTTGCAGTCCTGCTCAACACAAATGACGTCCTGGGCAACATCAACGAGCTTGCGGGTCATGTACCCGGAGTCTGCCGTCTTCAGCGCCGTGTCCGCCAGCCCCTTGCGCGCACCGTGCGAACTGATGAAGAATTCGAGTACGGTCAGCCCTTCGCGGAAGTTCGAGATAATCGGACGTTCAATGATCTCACCGGACGGCTTCGCCATCAGGCCGCGCATACCGGCGAGCTGGCGGA
>DPYP01000204.1:3106-6437 GCA_003545375.1 Lentisphaeria bacterium | reverse complement strand
CTTGTCCTCGTTGCGCTCGAGCGTACGAAAGAGCACCGAAGCGACTTGGTTATTCGCCTGCGTCCACACGTCGATGCACTTGTTGTAACGCTCACGATCGGTGATTACGCCGCTGCGGTACTGGCCCCGGACTTTCTCGATTTCTTCTTCGGCATTCTCGACGATCGGCGCTTTGTCGTCCGGGATGATCATGTCAACAATACCGATCGAGAAGCCGGCCTGGGTAGCATACTCGAAGCCCAGCTCCTTGAGGTTGTCGAGGACGACCACGGTGCGTTCGCGACCCAGCGCAGCATAGCTGTCGCTGGCAAGGTCGCCCAGACTCTTCTTGTTGGCAACGTCGTTGAAGAAGCCCATTTCGTCGGGCCAGATATCATTAAAGAGACAGCGGCCGGCCGTGGTCTTGATGAAACGTTCGTCCATGTTGCCCCACAACGCGTCATTACCGAAATCAGGGTTGCGCATGAGCACGATTTCATGGATTCCAATGGTTTTCGCGGCATAGGCGACGAACACTTCAGTGCTGTCGTTGAATGCCTTCGGCTCAGTAGCACGGTCCATGCTGCCGGGACGGATATAGGTCAGGTAATAGGCCCCCAGACAAATGTCCTGCGTCGGCGTCGCAATAGGCTTGCCGCTGGACGGGTAGAAGATGTTGTTGGGTGCCAGCATGAGCAACTTGGCTTCCAATTGTGCTTCGTTCGACAGCGGTATATGCACCGCCATCTGGTCACCATCGAAGTCGGCATTGTAGGCAGCGCAGACCAGTGGGTGGATACGGATGGCGTTACCCTCGATCAGCACCGGATCAAACGCTTGAATACTCAGACGATGCAGGGTCGGAGCACGATTGAGCATGACCGGGTGCCCCTTGGTTACATCCTCGAGGATGTCCCACACCACCGGGTCCTGGCGCTCAATCATCTTCTTGGCACTGCGCACAGTATAGACGAAGCCGAGTTCCTTGAGCCGGCGGATGATGAACGGCTCGAACAAAACAAGCGCCATCTTCTTCGGCAGCCCGCACTGATTCAGACGCAGCTCCGGACCAACGACAATCACCGAGCGGCCCGAATAGTCGACGCGCTTGCCCAGCAGATTCTGGCGGAATCGACCCTGCTTCCCCTTGAGCATGTCGCTGAGGGACTTGAGCTGGCGATTGCCAGCGCCGGTCACGGCCCGGCCATGGCGACCATTGTCAAGCAGAGCATCAACGGCTTCCTGCAGCATGCGCTTTTCGTTGCGGATAATCACTTCCGGCGTGCGCAGGCTCAGTAGATTCTTGAGACGATTGTTACGATTGATGACACGACGATACAAGTCGTTGAGGTCAGAGGTGGCAAAGCGCCCACCTTCCAACGGCACCAACGGCCGCAGGTCCGGCGGAATGACCGGTAACTCGGTGAGAATCATCCACTCCGGCCGCATCTTGGCGTTTACGAAACCTTCGACGATACGCAGGCGCTTGGCGAGCTTCTTGCGCTCGGCCTTACTGTTGGTGCTGCCAATGAGCACGGTCAATTCCTCGTGCAATGTGGCCAGATCGATTTTCTCGAGCAACTCACGGACACCCACGGCACCCATGCACGCCCGGAAGGCGCTGCCGTACATTTCGAGCGCCTCGCGGTGCTCTTCCTCGGTGAGCAGCTGCATCTCGTTCAGCGGCGTATCACCCTTGTCAGTGACAATCCAGGACTCGTAGTAAATGACGCGCTCGAGATTGCGGGCTGTCAGGTTGAGTACCAGACCGATACGCGACGGCATGCACTTGAAAAACCAGACATGCGACACCGGCACCGCCAGCTCGATGTGCCCCATGCGCTCGCGACGCACCCGTGAGTGGGTTACTTCGACGCCGCAACGGTCACAGACGATACCTTTGTGCTTGATGCGCTTGTACTTGCCACAGTTGCACTCCCAATCCCGCGTCGGGCCAAAGATCTTCTCACAAAAGAGACCGCCTTTCTCGGGCTTGAATGTACGATAGTTGATAGTCTCGGGATTCTTAACTTCCCCGCGACTCCACGCCCGGATAGTGTCCGGGGACGCTACACCGATAGTAACGGAGCTAAACGCATCGCTGACATCAAGGCCCAGAATCTCGCGTACTGCTGCGTTTCGACTGTCCATCTTGTCTCCTCGCGTGTCATTGTCTTGTGTAAAAATGTCAAGCTTGTCCGGCCGCCGGATGCGGCTGCAAGCACAAATTCAACGGTTGTCGCCCGAAGCTATCATGCACCACCCTTGATCGGACGAATGTCCAGACAAAGAGCCTTCATTTCGTTCATCAACACGTTGAACGATTCGGGCACATCAGCCTGCAACGAGTTGTCGCCGCGCACGATGCTCTCGTAAATCTTCGTGCGTCCGGTGACATCGTCGCTCTTGACGGTAAGCATTTCCTGCAGGGTATAAGCGGCGCCATAGGCTTCGAGCGCCCACACTTCCATCTCGCCGAAGCGCTGACCGCCGTGTTGTGCTTTGCCGCCCAGCGGCTGCTGCGTCACGAGGGAATACGGACCGACAGAACGTGAATGGATCTTGCTCACCACCAGATGGTCTAGCTTGAGCATGTAGATTTGGCCGACAACGATCCGCTGGTTAAAGCGTTCGCCGGTGCGACCGTCCCACAACGTCGTCTTACCGTCGTTGTTCACGTAGTAGTCTTCGCGCTTGCGCCCAGTCTCGTCAATGACATCGCCACTCTTGTCGATGGACCAGCCATGGCCTTTCTTCTCTTCCAGGCACACCTGCTTGCTTTCGTCCAGCATGTCGCGGATGAGGGCCTCATTGATCCCGTCGAAAACCGGTGTGGCAATCTTCATTCCGAGAATCTTCGCGGCATAGCCGAGATGCGTTTCGAGCACCTGTCCGACGTTCATGCGGCTGGGCACGCCAAGCGGATTAAGGATGATCTGCACCGGCGTACCATCCGCCATGTGCGGCAAATCCTCGATCGGTACGACCTTGGCCACGATACCCTTGTTACCATGGCGTCCAGCCATCTTGTCGCCGACCGTGATCTTACGCTTACTGGCGATATAGACCTTGACTTGGCGAATGACACCGGGATCCTCGCCGACACCGCCTTCGTAGCGGGAAATCATTTCGTCGCGGCGCATCTCGAGATCGCGCACGCGAATGGTGAATGATTTCATCAACTCTTCGATCTGGTCGCGAGTCGGACCGGCTGGGCAACTTGTAGCGCGTGTGATACTGCGCCAGTTTGCGGCAAAGCATCTTGGTGATCTTGCGGTTGCGCGGCACGATCGGCGGAGCATCTTCGTCTTCGGGATTGACGATGTCAAAGGACAACTTGGCCCCGAGAAGA
>DPYP01000204.1:0-2744 GCA_003545375.1 Lentisphaeria bacterium | reverse complement strand
CTGACATTCGGAATGTCCCGGGTGATCTCCTCCGGCCCAAGCTTGGTGTCACGCGCCGTGATGTCAAATTCACTGATGTGGATGCTTGTATAGACGTCTTCCTTGACCAGCTCTTCGCTGATCACGATGGCATCCTCAAAGTTGTAGCCGCACCACGGCATGAAAGCAACCAGGACATTCCGCCCAAGCGCCAGCTCACCGTCCTGCGTTGCCGGACCATCGGCCAGCACCTCGCCTTTCTTGATCCGTTGACCGGATTTCACCAGCGGCTTCTGATTGATGCAGGTGCTGCTATTGGAACGCATGAATTTGTGCAGGATATACTCCTGCACCTTCTTCGGATTCGAGGTCGCCTCCGGCAACTTGCCGTCCTTGGTGACGATAATGCGTTCGGCTGAAGACGCCGCCACAATGCCGGAATCGCGGGCACAGATGACCGCGCGGGAGTCCCGGGCAACGATGGCTTCGAGACCGGTGCCGACCAGCGGCGAATCGGTCTTCAGCAACGGCACTGCCTGCCGTTGCATGTTCGAGCCCATGAGTGCACGGTTGGCATCGTCATGCTCGAGGAACGGAATCAAACCGGCCGCAGCACTGACGAGCTGCTTCGGTGAGACGTCCATCAACTTGACGTTCTCACGCGGCGCTTCGATGGTGTCGCCGCCGGTGCGGGCCATCACATAGTTGTTGACGAACTTGCCATTTTTGACCGGTGCATTGGCCTGGGCAATGACAAAGCCTTCTTCAACGTCCGCGGTCATGTAGTCGATCTTGGTATCGAGCTTCGACTTGTTGACACGGCGGTACGGGGTCTCAATGAAACCGTACTTGTTGATCCGGCCATACAGCGCCAGCGAGGAGATCAGGCCGATATTCGGGCCTTCCGGCGTTTCAATTGGACAAACGCGACCGTAATGGCTGGAATGCACGTCGCGCACCTCGAAACCGGCCCGCTCGCGGCTCAGGCCGCCGGGGCCCAAGGCCGAAAGACGACGCTTGTTGGTCAGCTCGGCCAGCGGATTGGTCTGGTCCATGAACTGTGACAACTGGCTGCGACCGAAGAAATCACGAATGACGCCGACCAGGGCCTTCGGGTTGACCAGCTTCTGCGCCGTCACCGTCTCCTCTTCCATGTCGATCAGCGTCATGCGCTCACGGATCAGACGTTCGGTCCGCGCCAGGCCGACCCGAATCTGGTTCTGGATCAACTCACCGACAGTACGCACGCGACGGCTGCCCAGATGATCGATATCATCGACATGACCATCGCCACTGCGCAGACGCATGAGGTACTTGGTCGCTTCGATGAGATCGGTGTCCTGCAGCGTCCGCTCGTCCAGCGCGACGTTGACCTTGAGTTTCTGATTGATCTTGTGGCGGCCGACGAGGCCGAGATCATAGCGCTTCTTGTCGAAGAAGAGGCGCTTGAGCAACAATTTCGCATTCGAAGCACTGGGCGGATCACCCGGACGCATGCGACGATAGATTTCCTTGAGCGCTTCGTCGCGGCTATCGCACGGATCGTGCTGTAGACAGTAGATGAAGTAGTGCCCGAGATCACTGGTGTCAACCACGTCGACCTCGGTGACACCTTCGCCTTTCAGGATCAACAGCATGTCTTCAGTCAGCGGCTCGAGAGCACGCCCAACTTCGTTGTCCTTGTCATCCACAATCGGAGTCCCATCTTCGTCGTTGATCGTTTCCACGACGATATGGGCAGCAAGCTTTTCCGGATCGAACTTGAGGAGTTTGGAAACCTTCAACGTCTGCAAGCCGTAGACGATATCGAGCAGTTCGCGATTCGACTCGTAACCGATAGCGCGCAGGAACGTGCTGATCAGAAACTTGCGACGACGACGGCGACGGTCCAGGTAAATGTAGATCAGGTCGTTGATGTCATACTGAATCTCGAGCCAAGAGCCGCGGTCCGGAATGATGCGGCAGGAAAAGAGCGAACGACCGCTGGTGTGGCGAACACGCTCGTAGCAGATGCCCGGGGTCCTGTGGAGCTGACTGATGATGACACGTTCGGCACCATTGATGATGAACGTACCGCGATCGGTCATGAGCGGCATTTCTCCAAGGAACACGGCCTCTTCCTTGATCTCCTTCTTCTTCACATTCTCAAGCCGCAGGGTGGCGTACAGCGGTGCCGCCAAAGTTTTACCCGTGCGAATGCACTCGACCATCGTGTTTTTCGGTAGACCAATTTCGTAGTTGACGAAATCCAGGGAACACGACTGATCGAAACTCTCGATCGGGAAAACCTCTTTGAAAACTTCCTCGAGTCCTTTGTTCTGGCGCTTCTCGGATGCTACATCTGTTTGCAAAAACTCGGCGTAGGAGTCGAGTTGGATGCCAATCAGATCCGGAATTTCCAAAACGTCGGTCAGTTCTCCGAAATTTTTTCGCTTCGCCATATATGATCTCAAATTCCCGGCTGTGCCGCCCCAACGGATTTGGCTGTTCGAGATAACGGCAGGGCATGACCGCTATCTCCAGCGTGAATTAACAGTATCGGAATACCGCGCTTCGCCGACATGACATCCAGCGGCTACGAACCGCCGCTCTCCATCCTTGCCTTGAAACCCGGTAGCCAGAAACCGCTGGGATGTGGTCTCCGGCACCGAAATTACCACCTGACGCAACCGGTAGGATACCAGTTCGCCATGGCTCAGTGTTAAGGCCCTGCGGGCCGATGTCTGTTGATCTTACTTCAGTTCGACCGACGCGCCCGCATCCTC
>DPYP01000563.1:0-3226 GCA_003545375.1 Lentisphaeria bacterium | reverse complement strand
TTCGACGACTTCCTGGACGCGCTCGATCTTTTCGACCTCGGTTTCGATCTCTTCGACTTGGAGGTCTTGGCGCTCGAGCGCCATCTCCAGTTCACGGGTATCGGCGGTTTCTTCCAGCTCGGTTAGAGTTTCCTCGACTTCGAGTTCCTTGGCATCCTCATGTTCTGGTGTTATTTCGGCTTCGGCGATCTCAACCTGGGTGGGGGTCTTTTCGTCGGCCTCGGTTTCTTCGACAACTTCCTGGACGCGTTCGATCTCTTCGACCTCGGTTTCGATTTCTTCGACCTCGATCTCTTCGCGCTCGAGCGATTCGGCGGCTTCGAGTTCCTCGGTCATCTCCGTAGGTTCCAAGGTTTCTTCGACCTCGAGTTCCTGGGTTTCATCGGTGACCTCGTCTTCGATCTCGGGTTCCTGTTTCGCTGCCTCGGCCTCATCGGGTGTTTCCTTCTCGGCCTCGAACTCGGCGACTTCGGATTTGATGCGTTCTTCATGCACGTGGTCGTCGCTGATGATGGTCATCGTCGTGACGACTGGTGCTTTGGCCTGGTCTTCTTTGTTGGGACCGACGCGCGGCATGATAAGCAGCAGGACGGCGGCGTGAATGGCCAGGGAGGCGAGCAGGAAAATGGCGCGTCGATTGCCGCGGACCGCTGCCAGGATGATGAACACCAGAAGCACTGCGAACAGCACCAGCAGCCACCACCATGCGTACTGCGATGTTACGATATTGGTAAGTGCCGCGCTGCTGTCGTCGTCGCCGATCGGCTCGATACGCCGATCGATCTTTATTTTGTAAGGCACTTCGACAGGTTCGAGTCGTTCCCCGGTGACGGTGATGGTGCCGGCCCACTCGTTGCGTACCAGCGGCACCGCCAGACGCATGCCGAGTCGCACAGGCACAGGTAACGTGGTTGCAGCCAACTTTGGAGTATCGATCTGCAGTCCCGCAATGTCCGTGGAAATTTCCAGGTCGCTTTCGCCGGCCGGATCGAGTGCAATCTGCAGCAGGGCGCTGATTTCGATGGCTCTTGGATTTTCTGTAATCTGCGAGTCGGAAAGCGTGGCAACGATACGGGGTGCGGCGACTATCACGTGGAGGGGAATACGCCATTCTCGGTCTCCTAATGACAGGGCAATCGCTGTCGTGCATTGGCGGCCGGCGGAGAGGCGGTCAGCGGCTGCCTGGACCGTCAAAGCGATGCGCCGATTCTTTCGCACGTCGCCGTCGAGTTGTAGCGTGATGCCCGGTGCACTGGTCTGCTCCAGCCATGCTTGCAGCGACTCAGACGATACCGAACTAATCTGCACTTCGACGGTTGCCTCACCGGATTGCCCGGGATACAGCGGCCCGATGGTCAGGGTTTCGGTCGAGGCCCAGTAAGTCGTGGTGAGGCTGCTCGCTTCGATGTTCTCGATCTCGACGTTGGTGGTGTCGAAGAGGCGATCGGTTTCGAGCTTTTCTTCGATGGGACGCAGTTCCGGGCCGACTCTGTCCATGTCGGACGACAAGACATCGGCGGTGCCATGGCGATCGTAATGCAGCGCAGTTGTGCGTGCGAAGGTCTGGCCATCGACCGTACCGGTCACCCGGATTTCCAGGCGGTATTGCCCGGGCATTTGTGTCGTCGGCACGTTGATGTGGGTGAAGCCGTCGACGGCGGGTGGCGTCGGTGTGATTGCGGTGGTCGTGCCGTCGGGTTTACGGAGTTCGCAGATGGTCTCGACGCTGTCGCAGAGGCGGCGGCCGAGCAGGCAGACCCAGGCTTCCAGGTGGGTGCCGACCGGTGCCTCACGTACGAGTTGGACAGTCCTGAGTTTGAGATCCGTAGCGGCGATGATCTCACAGCCGCTCTTGCCGTCGCCGTCAAACTCAATGCGCTGCGGCCCTTTGAGTTTGTCGGGCACGGCGTAGTTGGTCAGCTTCGGGTTATCCTGGTCATACAGCATCTCGCCGTTGAACCTTGCAGCATGGCGGCCGCTGACCGGTACGAGCCGAACGATGACATTGTCCATAGTCGGGTCGATATGAAACTCGAAATCGCTGTCACCCGGAATCGAGTGGATGCGCCGGGCAACGACGTCCGGTTCGTCGAGCAGGTGGAAGACCTGGACGAAGATGCCGTTGAGCTGGTCGGCGGTCGGGGCGTCGAAAAACTGACCGTTGCTCTCCCCGGCGATCCGCGAGAGCAGTTGCTTGTCGGCTTCTTCGGAAAGACCGATGCTGTGGACGGGGGCTCCCAGCTGGTTGAATTTTCGGTGGGTCTCCCGGTATTTTTTGACGCTGCCATCGGAGAGAAAGAGAACTGCCTGGCGGGCTTCTTTTGAGCGCTGCAGGACGCTGTGGGCGTCTTTGAAGGCTTTATCGAAGTTTGTGGAGGCGCTCGGCTTGAGGCGGCGCAGGTATTTCTCGAGATCGCCGATTTCGTTCGGCGGCGTCAGCGACAGGAGAACTTCGGATTCGGTCTGAAACGAGATGAGTGCGATATTCGCAATCCGTTCACTGTGGCGGGCGAGTTCAATGAATCGGCGTACGGCCGTGACGCGCAGGTTGTCCGGGTCCGTTTCCTTCATGCTGGCCGAGGCATCGATGACCAGGACAACGTCGATCCGGCTGAAATCGAAATCGCGCTCGTCGTGGACGGGAAAAGTCAGTGTTTTTCCGGCGTCGTCGGTGACTTGGGCGACGACGCGGAAGCTGCCGCTACCCCGCAACTCGATGGCGCTGCAGATCTGGAACTCGGCGGTATTATCGCGGGTCCGGTTTTGGCGCAGCAGGCGTGCGGGGACGTCGACGGTTGTCTGGTCGCGGAGATTCTGGAGTTGGAAGACAGGGTTCTGATATTGCTGTGCCGGATCGAGATCGAGCGCAGCGGAGAGCCAGAACTCCTCTGCGATCACGGGATGCGCGAGGCATGCGACCAGCAGCAGAGGCGCCAGAATATTTGTTGCGCGTCGGCGCATCACTCGATCTCGTTGACGATCCGCTGTGTCAGAGCCTGGTTGTTGATGCCGAGTTGTTTGCACAAATCCATAACCGCCATGACCTGGCCGTGTCGGGCGTTGGTGTCACCGCGGATCTCGACGCTGGTCTGGCCTTCCTCGACCCGTTGCTTCAGGTCTTCGGCGAGTTGCTCCATCGATAGAATATCCTGCTTGACGACGATCACACCACCCTGGCGGATATTGATGACGTACTTGTCACTCTCTTTCGTGATAAGATCGCCCG
>DPYP01000383.1:7607-10152 GCA_003545375.1 Lentisphaeria bacterium | reverse complement strand
TTCAACTGGTTCTCGGACCGGGACAATTCGAGACGGGTCTCCTTCGTCGATTTCTCGAATTCCTCGCGAATCTTGATACGCTCGTCCTTGGCAGCGACCTCCGCCTCCTTGAGGATCCGCGTAGCTTCGCGATCAGCTTGCTTCTTTAGGTTGTCGGCCAACACATTGGCGGCCTTGCCCGACTTCCGGTTCAGTATGTTGCAAACGATGTAACCGATGATTATACCGGCAACAGCGACTATGGCTGGAATAGCTCCGTCTGGCATCATGCACCTTCTTTGTTCAGTTTTTCGATCAACTCAAGCACTCCCAAATTCAATAACCTGCGTGTCCGTGACCACCCGGGACACCGGCACATCGTGTGCCTGTCGCGGCAATTCGGTCACGATCTGCCAGTCGTAGGCAATCGCGATGCGCAAACCGGTGACGCCCCGCAGTAGCCGGTCATAGTGACCGCCGCCGTGCCCCAGTCGCGTTCCGCTCCGATCAAAAGCCAGCCCGGGCACCAGCCATACCAGCTCGCGGCGACGCGTTGCCTCATCGATAGCACCGAGCCCTGCCGGCGGTTCGGCAATACCCATCCGCCCGGTTCGCAGCTTTGTCTCCGCGGCGACGCTGACCATTTCGTAAGATCGATGCTCCCTATGCCAGCGTGGCAGATACACGGCCTGCCCGCGGCGCCAGGCAGCCGCGAACACTGCTTCCAGGGCGATCTCCATAGCCGTCGCGGCATAGGCCGCCAGCGGTCCACGCTGCACCTCTCGCATCGCCGTCAGGCGCCGGCAGGTTGCTTCGCTTGCGCTGTCGCGCGTCGTAGCGGGCACTTCCTGCAGCCGTGCCGTCATCTCACGACGCCAAGTTTGTTTGTCCTTCGTCAATTTCGTTCTCTTTCCTTTGATCTTTCAGTGATGCCCAGTAGTCCAGGCGTTCACGAATTCGCTGTTCATAGCCGCGATTCACCGGTTCATAGTAAGTCGCCCCCACCGTCAGGTAGGTCTGGTCGGCAAGCGCCTCCGGGGCGTCGTGCGGATAGTCGTAGTCCTGGCCATGGCCCAGGGATTTGGCGCCTTTGTAGTGGGCGTCACGCAAATACTCCGGCACCGGCTGCACGCGATTCTCCCGTACATCCGCGATTGCCTTGTCGACCGCAACGTAGGCTGCGTTGCTCTTCGGCGCCGTTGCACAGTAGATGCAGGCCTGTGACAAAATGATACGGGCCTCCGGCATGCCGATCATGTGTACTGCCTGCATTGCGCTGACCGCAACGTTGATCGCCCGCGGATCGGCATTGCCAACGTCTTCCGATGCGAAAATGACGATGCGCCGGGCAATGAAAACTGGATCTTCTCCTGCCTCGAGCATTTTCGCCAGCCAGTACACCGCAGCATCCGGGTCGCTGCCGCGCATGCTCTTGATAAACGCACTGATCGTATCGTAATGCCCGTCGTCGCCGTAGGTCACCGCCTTCTGTTGCAGCGACTCCTGGGCCGCCTCGCAGTCAATTGATATGATGCCCGATTGCGAGTCGGGTTCAGTCGTCAGCACAGCGATCTCGAAGGCCGTCAACGCGCGCCGTGCATCGCCTTCGCAGGCCTGGCACCAGAAGTCCAGAGCATCGTCGTCGATCTCGATGCGACGATCCGGAAAGGCGCGGTCATCGTCGCAGGCGCGCATCAGCAGGCTGGCAATGTTGGACGGCGCCAGTGCCCGCAACTGAAAAACCTGGGCGCGCGAAACCAGCGGGCCGACGATGTAGAAGAAGGGGTTCTCGGTCGTCGCCCCGATCAATCGGATTGTGCCATCCTCCACCGCCGGCAGCAGCACATCCTGCTGTGCCTTGTTGAAGCGATGGATCTCGTCTAGAAACAGAACCGTGCGACGATCCTGAACCTGCTGGCGGTAATGTGCCTGATCGATACTGGCACGCGCATCCTTCACGGTCGCGGTGACTGCCGAAAGCCGGTCGAATTGCGCTTCTGTGACGGTCGCGATGAGCTCGGCAAGAGTCGTCTTGCCGACGCCGGGAGGCCCATAGAGGATGATCGAAGTGAAGCGGTCCGCTTCGATGGCGCGACGCAACTGGCGGCCGCTGCCAATGATGTGATCCTGACCGACGTACTCGTCGAAAGTGGTCGGACGCAGGCGCACCGCCAGCGGGGCATTGGCTAGCGGCAATGGGGCTGCCGAAGCAGGTGTGTCTTCGAACAACATGTCGGTGTTATCCTTCAACACCGATGACTGCCGGACGAACGACAACATCACATGTAACGTCCCGCAAACAGCGGGTATATCAATCGGCCGGGATCAGCCGGTGCGGGCAGATACTATCCGGTGTCGTGCAGGTCCGACAGGATACCTGGCTAGTTGTCTGTTCCGCATTATCATGCGCTCAAGTGTCCCATTTCTCGACGCATTATGCATGGTAAAATCTTGGCATAGAACAGGTTGCAAAGTCCGCAAAAAGTCCGGCCGCGACGTCCATCCGGCGCTGTCGAGAGTTGTGGGGTGGTAGTTGGCGTATATGATCGGTCAAAATACCCAGCAT
>DPYP01000383.1:2802-7219 GCA_003545375.1 Lentisphaeria bacterium | reverse complement strand
TATATGTAAAGGGCAACGCCCTGTGTTGATATAGACCGCCGAGGCAATCCCTCTGCGTCTATGCGTGATTACTTTATGCATATTTGATCAATAGTCAAACGCTCGGGTGTCAAGAATCAGCCAGTGCTTGCGGTCCCCCATTGCATCAGCGGATATAGACAGACATAACCTACTGAATATAAGACTGTTAGTTGAACAAGGTCGATTCGTACTCTGAGCGGCAGGACGGGGGACTGGGGGGAGGGGGCGATTATGACGCTTTTTCGACGGGCTCTGTTGCACCGCTCTGGGCGCGGCCGCAGCATTTTTTGTACTTTTTGCCGCTGCCACAGGGACACGGTTCGTTACGGCCGACCTTGGCCACCTGGCGTCGGATCGGCGCCGGCTTGGGACGTGGCATCGGCGCCTTGCCCGGACTGCTGTCGCTCTCGGTCTGAACCTGACCCTGGCCGCCATCGAACTGGCCAAGCATGCGATGTACTTCCTGCTGCGGCAGGGACGCCAGCAATTCCCGGAATGACTCGATGCTCATGGTCGAGCGGAACATGTTGTTACAAATCTTCTCGGTAATCTGGTTGAGTAAACCGCCGAACATTTCGAACGCCTCGCGCTTGTACTCGACAACCGGGTCGCGCTGTGCGTGGGACCATTGGTAAATACCTTCCTGCAGCGCATCCATCGCAAATAAGTGCTCCTGCCACTGCTCGTCGTGGGCGCTGAGCATAATGTGCCGCTCGTTGCGGACGCGGTCCTCCGGCGTCTGGTCGCGAACCTTGGCGTTGTAGGCAATCCCGACTTTGTCAGCCAGGCGCGAGATAATCTGCTCGCGGTCATACTTGCCCTCCACTTTGAGGTCTTCCTCGACAAAGGCGATTGGCAGCGTCGTGTTCAGCCAGTTCAACATCTGCATGCTATCGAACGGGCTGTCCTCATCGAGATGCAAAGCTTCTGCCTCGCAGTGTTCCATGCGGCTGTACAAAACGTCGTCGACAAAGTCGAAAAGCAGTTCCTGAGTATCATCGGCCTTGAGAATTTCATAGCGCCGGCTGTAGATCACTTCGCGCTGCTTGTTCATGACGTCGTCGAATTTGAGCACCTGTTTGCGCTGGGAGAAGTGGCGTTGCTCGATCTTGCGCTGCGCCCCTTCCACCGACCGGTTGAGCAGCGGATGCGACAACTCCTCACCGTCCTCCATGCCAAAGCGATCCATGAGCTTGGCGATACGGTCGGAGCCGAACAGGCGCATGAGGTTGTCCTGCAGGGAAATGTAAAATCGCGAGGAACCCGGATCGCCCTGGCGCGCACAACGGCCGCGCAACTGCCGGTCGATGCGGCGCGAATCATGGCGCTCACTGCCGATGACATGCAGGCCGCCAGCTTCCTTGACGCCTTCGCCCAGGCGGATGTCGGTGCCGCGGCCCGCCATGTTCGTGGCAATCGTGACGGCGCCGTGCTGGCCGGCGCGCGCGACGATCTCCGCTTCGTGCAGGTGGTTCTTGGCATTCAGGACGTTGTGGGGAACCCGATCAGCCCGCAGCATGCGGCTGAGTTTCTCGGAGACCTCGACGGAAATAGTACCAAGCAGAACCGGTTGCCCCTGTTCATTACATTCCTTGATTTCGCGAATGATCGCTGCGTACTTCTCCCGCTGGGTCTTGAAGATGAGGTCGTTGCAATCGTTGCGGATGCCCTCGCGATTGGTCGGCACGACGAGGACGTCAAGATTGTAAATGTCCTTGAACTCCATCGCCTCGGTATCGGCGGTACCGGTCATGCCGGCGAGCTTCTCGTACATGCGGAAATAGTTCTGGATCGTCACTGTCGCCAGGGTCTGGGTCTCGCGTTCGATCTCAACGCCTTCCTTGGCTTCCAGCGCTTGGTGCAACCCTTCGTTAAAGCGGCGGCCGGGCATGGCGCGGCCGGTGTTTTCATCGACGATAATCACTTTGTTGTCTTGGACGATGTACCGTTCGTCGCGCTCGAAAAGGCTGTAGGCGCGCAGGAGCTGGGAGATGTTGTGGATCATCTCGCTGCGTTCGTCGAAGAGGGTTTGGCCTTGTTTGCGCCGCTCGGTTTTCTCCTCGGCTGCCAGCGACTCGTCGCTCTCGATCTCCTGGAAATCGGTGGCCAGGTCGGGCAGCAGGAAAGCATCGGGGTCATTGGGACGCAAGGTACTGCGCCCGAGTTCGCTGAGATCGGCATCACCGGCACGCTCGTCGATCATGAAGAACAGGGATTCTTTGATATCCTGGAACAACGCCCGATTCTGGTCGCTGCGTACCTGCAATTCGAGTTTCTCTATGCGACGCAGGTGCTCCGGGTCCTCGAGCAGGCGCATGAGTTGCTTGTGCTTGGGCATGCCGAGTCTGACTTTGAAGGCATCCATGTAGGCGTCTTCGACATCATCGGCATCGCTGTTTTCGTCGAGGATCACCTTTTTGGCATCGTTGATCAACCGCGTGCAGAGATGGTGCTGCTGCTTGTGCAGCTTTTCGACATCGGGTTTGAGTTTGTCATAACGATGGGTCGACACAGCGCTGGGGCCCGAAATGATCAGCGGCGTGCGGGCTTCATCGATGAGGATACTGTCGATCTCGTCGATGATGACATAGAAGTAATCGCGCTGCACCAACTGATCGGGGTCGGAGGCCATGCCCATGTCCCGGAGGTAGTCGAAGCCGAACTCGCTGCTGGTGCCGTAGGTGACATCACAATTGTACTGTTCGCGGCGTTCGGCCGGGGCCATGTTGTTCTGAATACAGCCTACAGTGAGCCCGAGCCAGACGAGCACAGCCCCGACCCATTCGGCGTCGCGCCGGGCGAGGTAATCGTTGACGGTGATCAGTTGGCAGTTATTGCCGGTCAGCGCGTTGAGGTAGAGCGGCAGAACCGCAACCAGAGTTTTGCCTTCTCCGGTCTGCATTTCCGCAATGGTAGCCTGGTGCAGAGCAATGCCGCCGATGAGCTGGACGTCGTAAGGGATCATCTCCCATTCGATATTCTGCCCGGTGACGTCGAGCATGGTGCCGACCATGCGGCGGCACGTGTTCTTGACAGCGGCAAACGCTTCCGGCAGCAGGTCGTCGGTGGTTTCGCCGTTGCTCAGGCGTTCCCGGAATTCAACAGTCTTGGCGCGCAGATCGTCGTCGGAGAGTTTCTGGTATTCCTCTTCGTAACGGTTGATCTGCCGCACCATCGGCCGCATCCGCTTGACCGAACGTTCGTGTTTGGATCCGAACAGTCTTTTTAACAGCCATTTGAGCATAGGAACATCATCCCGGATTATTACCCGTAGGCGGAGTAATCGGTGTTCAGCACAAATCCCACGTTGAAATCCGTCACCGTATGTGGAGTTCCACTTTCACGTTTTGGGATTAAGGATAGTGAACTGACCAACCAATACTATAGCGGCTGATCCGGCTCACTGCTATGGCTGACCGACTGCGCAAATCCACATTGGGCGGCAGTTCCCTTGCAGGGCTGGTATGCATATTCTTCCAGTGGATCAGATGTGCCCGGCTCCATCGCTTGAGCTATTTTATTTTGGCCGGGTCGGAGGTCAGGTCTGCCAGACCTCCTCCGCACTGTTTCGTATAACCCTTCCGACCGTGGGCGCGGCGAGGGGGCAGTCTGAAATGATACGCCCCCAGCCCCCACGGGGACATGTCGCAGCAGATCGGACCGGTGTAACCCAAACTTTCGCGACCGTAGGGCGAGGATGCCGTGCGAGACACGATCAAAACGTGCAAAGTCATTTTTGCGCCGACCCTTCGCCCATTAGCTGGAGGAAAGGTAGATCGCCGGGGGTGAACGCCTGCAGTTTGGCTTCGTCGTAAAACACCTGCTCGAGAAATAGCCCCTGCGGCGGCGCAGTATCAAATCCCGCGTTACGCTCGCAGGCGTCACGAATTTTGGCGGTGTGTCCGGCGTCCAGCCGCTCACGACCGACGGCCACGAGAAATCCAACGAGCCGACGGACCATCTTGTACAGGAACGAGTCGCCGACGACAGTCACTAACAGAAAGCGTCCGTGCTCGCGCATGTCCAGGCGAGTCAACGTTTTTACCGGCGTGCATCCAGGCACGTTGGATGTCGCCGAAAATGTCGTGAAATCGTACCTCCCGACCAGCTGTTTCGCAGCTGCGCACATGGCGTGGATATCGAAGGCATCGGGGAGGATCCAACAATACCTCGGCATGAACGGCGACTGCAGCTCGCCGCGGTGCAGCACGTAGGTATAGCATTTGCCGACAGCGTCGTGGCGCGCGTGGAAACCGTCGGGCATGATCTCGGTGTCAAGCAGCCGGATATCCGGCGGCAGCATCTGGCGCAGGGCACGGTGGGCATCTGTGGCTGGGATCGGCGACTCCGGCGGTGGGTGAAACGTGGCGACCTGGCAGAGGGCATGCACGCCGGA
>DPYP01000383.1:0-2417 GCA_003545375.1 Lentisphaeria bacterium | reverse complement strand
CGTGGAGGCAGCCCTGAACGGTTTGGCTATCCGGCTGTATCTGCCAGCCGGCATAGGCGGTGCCGTCGTAGGCAATAGTGAAACGCCAGTTGGCCATGGCAGATGCGGTTTGCGGCTCTGTCCGTCAGGTGTCGTAACAGAGGAAGACGCCGCAATTCTCGCAGTTGATCAATTCGTCTTTCTTGACGCGGTTGACAACCTGCGGGGTCATCGTAAGAAAGCAGCCGCCGCAGTTGGTATTCTGGATCGACACAACGGCTTTGGAGAATCCGTCGGGCGGTTTGGATCGCGCGATCAACCGGTCGTAGTGGGTCAGCAGCTCGTCGTTTACGCCGACTGTCAGCGCGTCGCGCTCAGCGCTCATTTTTTCGACCTGTGCCTGACAGTTCGTCTCGCTCACATCGAGGTCCTTGATGGCCGCGTCGATGCGGACATGGCCGGCATCGAACTCTTTTTTTGCGGCGCCGAATATGCCCTTGATTTTCTCGAGCTCTTCCCACATGGAGATCTGCTTGTCTTCGGCTGCAGTGATGTCTTTGTCGCAGCGTTCGATCTGGTTCATCAGGGCTTTGTACTCGTCGTTCTTCCTGATCTCGACAGATTTCTTCTGGAAGTTGACCTTTCGATCGTTGTTGTCACTGATATCCATCTCGATCTGCTTGATCTTCGATTCAAGGTCCATAAAGCCGCTCTTAACGGTTTCGAGCCGGTCCTCGGATACCTGCAACTCACGACGCACACGCTCCTTTTCTGCGGGCACGGACATGATCTTGCTCTTGAGATTGAAGATGCGCAGGTCCTTGTCTTGCAGTTCGAGTAGAAGCGTGTAATTGTCGTTCATCGCCAATCCTCGGGTAGTCAATCGCGGAAAACAGAGCCGATACCATATTGACCGGCTGTGTGAAGTCAAGGCGTACAGGGTCCATGCAGGCTGGCACGGCGGTGGTTGTTTCGGAATTTTACAGGCCAGAGGCATCATCTGGAAGGTTCGACAATCGCCTGCGGATAAAAAAAACTGATCATTTCGATCATTCCAATTTACAAACTCGCACAGCGTACTACGTTATACATATCTGTGAGGCAGACAGTCCCACCTCACCAGCCCAATAACCCCACCAGCCAAAGGCGGAGTCATCAGGTATGATGCCAGCGCGTAACGTGTGGATATTGCAGCGAGTTTGCGGATCTCTTGCAGTGTGTATGTGCCTCGTCGTTCTGTGCGGTTGCAGTCAACAGTCGATCCCGGAACTTGTTTCGGACGCCTTAAAGCTGGCGGACACCGGCGATGACGGGAGTTGGAACAAGGCACTCGACAAGCTGGACCAGGCAATCGAGGGCGGCGGTGACAGCCAACCATTGCAGATGTTTTATGCGATAGCCTTGGAGCGAACCGACAAAGCGGCCGCGGCGATCGATATCGTCGAGGCGACGCAAAAGGATGCCCCCGACAGTTTCCTGCCGAACTACCTGGCGGGCAAACTCAACTACAACGCCGGCAATTACCGTGACGCCGTGGGGTATCTACAGAAGGCCGTGGCGCTCGATGACACGCACGATGAAGCGCTGATGCTGTATGCCAGCGCAGCGGCACGAGAAAACCACCCGGACGTTCCGAAGTTGTTTGCGCGACTGCAAGCCAGTGACCGATTCGACGATTCGTACCTGCTCTGGAACGAACTGGCGATCTGGCACATGTACCAGGGCAATTACATCGAGGCTATGAGCAACTTTTCGAAAGCCATTCGTTGTTCCAATCAACATCCGTCTGTGTACCTCAACACGGCTGTGATGTGGGATCGGTACGCTGGTCGACACCCTCTGGCAAGGCGCTACTACGAGCGCTACCTCAATGTTGCGAGTGATCACGACGCCGAAACAGTCGGCCATGTCGAAGCGCGCCTGCAGCAACTCACCGGCCACATTGCTCAGGTCGTGCCACGACAATCCTCTGATGATCAGTGACCGACTCAAAGAAGAAATTAAAGATCGCTGCGATATTGTCGACGTCATCGGTTCTTATATCCCGCTGAAACGCGCCGGCGCCTCGTTCAAGGCGGTCTGTCCCTTTCACAACGAGAAAACGCCGTCCTTCAACGTCAGCCCGGACCGTCAGGCATTTTACTGTTTCGGCTGCCAGAAAGGCGGCGACGTGATCAACTTCGTCATGGAGATCGAGGGGGTCGATTTCGTCGGCGGCCTGCGACTGTTGGCGCAGCGCAACGGCATCGAGATCCCCGATGAAGACGAATCCGGTCCTGGCGGCGAAGGCCGCAAACCGAAAGTCTCCCGCGACCGCAAAGATCGCCTCTACGAGCTGCACGAAAAACTCGCCGGCTGGTACAGCAAGAATCTTCGATCCGAGGTCGGTCGCCAGGCCATGGCCTACGTGCGCGGCCGCGCTCTGAGCGATGACATGC
>DPYP01000592.1:0-18755 GCA_003545375.1 Lentisphaeria bacterium | reverse complement strand
GATCACCTTGAATGAAAACGCTGACGAGATCACGGATATCCGCGATCATGTCATCATCACCGCGAAGAAACACCTGGAACGATTCTGGAATCGAAGCGACGATACAACATGACATCAACAAACATCGTGCTGACCGGTAAACAGCAGGTGGCAATCCGCAGCGAGGATGTGCCGGCGCTTTCACCTGGCAGATTGTTGGCCCGCACACGGGTAAGCCTGATCAGCACCGGCACCGAATCGATCTGCTATCGCGGCGAAATGGACGACGGCACCCACTGGCATAATTGGGTGCAGTATCCGTTCTACCCCGGCTACAGCAACGTGGCGGAAGTTGAAGCAATCGGTGACGGTGTTGCGGGCTTCGAAATCGGCGACCGCATCTTCAGCGGATCGCCGCACCACCAGTTGCCCATGGTGGACGCTGACCAGGCCGTCAGGATTCCGGATAACATCAGCGACGAGGCTGCTGCCTGGTCGAAGTTGGCGACAATCGCACAGACAGGTGTCCGGCGCGCCGAGCTGGGCATGGGTGCAAATGTCGTCATCATCGGTGCCGGACCGCTCGGACAGCTGCTGACACAATACGTCACGGTGATGGGCGCGCGACAGGTCCTCGTCGTCGACCCAATCGAAAGCCGCCTGGCAATGGCTCAGGCGCATGGTGCCACAGACATTTTCTGCGGCAGTGCAGCGGATGCAGCAACGTTCGTGGGCGACCACACGAATGGCGACCTGGCCGATGTCGTGTTCGAGGCGACCGGGCACTATGCGGTTCTTCCCATGGCCCTGCCGCTCGTCCGCCAATTCGGCACGTTGCTGCTGATCGGAGATTCACCGACACCGAGCAAGCAGGTCCTGACCGCTGACGTCATTACCCGGCAGATCAGCATTCGCGGTACACACAACGAAAACCTGGAGCCGGACATCGCAACCTGGAGTTGGGTTCGACAGATTGAGCTGTTTTATACCTATCTGCAACGTGACCAGATGCGGGTCACGGATCTCATTACCTCGCGGCACACGCCCGACGAGGCACCGGCGGTGTACGCGAAACTGATGAACGACAGGGCCGATACTCTCGGCGTCGTCTTCGATTGGCGGGGGATGTAGCATTATGGCGATCAGACAATCGGTGTGTCTCACGATTTTGCCGGACATGGAACCGAATGAATTATTCCGTGAGATCGCCGCCATCGGCTATCACGCCGTGGAAATCTGGGAACGCGATGATACCTTCCCGGACCTCTGCGAAACAGCATCACGACACGGCCTGCAGATGGTCAACATGATCGGGCACAAGTCACTGTACGACGGTCTCAACAAACGGGAAAACCACGATCGGATCGAAGCGGAACTGCGGGCCTCGATCGATTGCGCCGTTACCTACGGGCTGCGCGGGCTCATTTGTTTCAGCGGTGCACGCGTTGAGGGTATGAGCGACGACGAGGCAATTGCAAACACCGCAGCCGGTCTGGCACGTGTCGCACCGTACGCCGAGGAAAAAGGCGTCAATCTGAACCTGGAGCTCCTGAATTCCATCGTCGACCACCCCGGCTACCAATGCGACCATACGGCATGGGGTCTGGAGGCCGTTGCGCGTGTCGGCAGCCCGCGTGTAAAACTCCTGTACGACATCTATCACATGCAGGTCATGGAGGGCAACATCATCCAGAACCTCACTGCGAACATAGACGTAATCGGACATATCCATACCGCGGGCAGTCCGGGACGCAACGATCTTGACGACAACCAGGAACTTAATTACCGCGGCATCTGCCGCACCGTCAATGCAACGGGATACGACGGTTTTATCGGCCACGAATTTCAGCCGAAAAACGATGTGATCGCGGCGCTGCGACAAGCGTTCGAAATATGCCATACATAACACCGCATAGACACACGCAGTTCGGTATCGCCGCATTCGTGCTTTGGCTGGCTGCTGCCCATCTCTGTCCGGGCGACACCACGATTGTTGAATCCGTGTCGATGCCTCCGGATTCCTACTCGAAGACCCACGACACCTTTGTCCCGATTCCTGCCCCCAAGACGGCACGGGCCAACTCCGAGTGGTTCGCCTGTGAACCGAGCGAAAGATGGGGTACCTGGATCGGCGACGGCAAAGCCGAGTTTTACCTCGATACAATCAAGGAAAACGGCGAGACCTTCAAAGCCTGCCGCACACGTATCAACAAAGAGACCGAAGCCTACACGCGCGGGTGCTTTACCAAACTGCTCATTGACACGCCGCAGGGTTACGTCTACCGCGTGCATACCCATTACAAAGCGTCCGGTGGTGCGAAGACAATCAGCCTGCGGCCAATCTTCCGACCACCGGTCGGCGACCCGACGTATTCCGGACGATCGATGCCGCTGTCGACCGAATGGACAACCTATCGCACGCCGTGGCTGGCACCGCCGGCAGCCGACTGCAAGATGGATGTGGAAGTTCTCTACGGTCAACTCAACCCCGGTGACGACCACCTCGACTGCTGGTTTCGTGCTTTCCAGGTCGAACGCATCCCGGTCACGCTGCGCCACCCGGCCGACAACGCCACGCTGCAAACGCGATCGCCCGTCTTCTCCTGGGACGTGGCACGCGTCGACCTCCTGCAGGTTTCGACTTCCCCGGATTTTCCCGACGCCGCGACCCGTACCGTGACACGGGACATGATTCCGGTCGCCGCCTGGCGCTTTGACGAACCGTTTGAGATTGGGACGTATTACTGGCGGATCGGCTTCAACGGCGGAGACGGCACCTTCTGGATCGGTCCGAACCGTTTCGAACTGACGCCGTTGCCGGAGGGCCAATGGGGGTTTGATTTCGGTCCGAAGACATCACCCGTGGATCCAGACGCACACGGCATCGATGAGAGTGGCCTGCCACATCTGAGCGGCGACGGGGCCTTGCGAGGTTACTCGGAACCGGATGCGTTGTATCGCCGATTTGAATTCCGTGATGACAAAACAACATGGCGCGGTGACGGCGGCAAGACCTATTACTACAACCGCAAACTGACGCTGAACGCTGCCATCACTCGTGATTTCATCGAGGGCGAAGGACCGCATCGATTCACCGTGGACGTGGCGGACGGCGCCTACCGTGTTCTGATCATCTCCGGGCACCCCAACGAGTCGACCGTAGGTTCGGCGCGCGTGTACGAATTCGAGGCGCGCACCAATCGCGACACGCAGCGGTTCCGTAAGACCTGGCCGATGCAGCTGCACGAAATCTGGCAGTTTCGTGCGACCGCAGTCGATGGTAAACTGACCGTCGATTTTGTGCCGACGGCCGGCGACGACAAATGGGTGGTCAACGGTCTGCTGATTCAGACCGAGGCGTTTGCGCGCACGCCGGCCGGCAAGCGAACACGACGCCGATGGCATGAACTCGTCTACACCGCGCCACCGGCTATTATGGACGGTATCGATCCGGACTGGCGGTCGGTTTTCGCCGCTACCCAGTCAAACCCGACGGCGCCGTTCAACGACAACTGGGCATTCACAAAGGCTCCACCCGCCACGCCTACGGCGACCGAGAAGGAGCGGGGTTTCATCCTCTATTCGCGCACCACGAAACATCCGTTGCATCCGGTGATTGTGCCGCGCGCCGATGAACGCATCGACCGGCTGCAGGCCGTCGGTTCTCGAACCGAACCCGTTCAACTCACCTTCAGTCTGTGGGGCATCCGTGACCTGTACCATGTACGGGCCGTGCTGCACGAACTTCGCGGACCGAATGGCGCCACGATCGATACGAGCGCTGTACGCATTCGCAGCATCTTTACCCGCACCAACACGGTATCGTTCGAATCGGCCCGGGACTGGGACGCGATCCTGATGCCGCCGCACGAGCTCGATATCGATGCACAGCACACGCAGCAGTATCTGGTCACCGCCGACATACCCGCCGATGCCGCCGCCGGAACCTATGCCGGAACCATTGTCATCACCGAAGACAGCCACGAAATCCACCGTCTGCCAATCGAGCTGCAGGTCACGCCCTTTGACCTGGCGCCATCGGATTTCCTGTTCGCGCTCTCGGCTTCGGATCGGTGGGACGAGCACGGCGAGGATTCCGATGCCGTGCGCGACCTGTTGCGCATGGGCAAGCGGGCATCATTCGGGAGTCTGTCGAGCCACGGTTCAACAACGATCGAGTTCAGCGGCAGCATCGGCAACACGAAGGGCAACGGCACACTGGAACCGAAGCTCGATGGGATCCGCAAGCGGATTCATGATTTTCGCGACGCCGGCGGTGTCTGTGATTTCGCGTTCGTCGCCATCGGCTGGGGTACATCCCAAGCCATGCTCCGGGCCTGGGCGCCGGAGGAAGCGCCCAAGCACAAGGGTAAGCGCATCCAGAAAGTCATCCAGCTGACCGACACGTTCAAAACGGAATTCCCAAAATGGCTCAGAAAAGTAGATGACTGCATACGCGCCGAAGGCATCCGCCGGGTGGTCTACAGTATTCATGACGAACCCCATTCCGAACCGGAAACCAGTTTTGTGCGGGACGTCGGTATCCTGATTCGACAGCACACGGAATCCGAGGTGTATGTCAATACGATGAACGGGCAGTACATGCAGTACCTTGCCGCTTCCGAGGCGCTCGATGGCGCGCCGGTTGCCACCATGTGGTGGACCTACGGCGGCATTTCGGAAGCACAGAAAGAGGCACTGTTCAAACGCGGCGTACGCTTTCTCGGCAGCATCGGCGGGCGCCAGTTCGAACGGGAAGGCCTGGGATTCCTGGCGTGGCGACGGCGGCAGTACGGTGGCATCGACTGGACGTTCGGCAGCTACTACGCCAGCGCTGCAAGCAATTCCGACGGCCCCGATTGGGGTGGCGATGCTTCACAGATCATACCGTCGGTACCGCCGATCGACCGGTATCGCTGGGAACTGATTCAGCAGGGGGTGTACGACTTTCGCTACATCCGTACGCTCGAGCAGGCCATCGCCGCAGCAAAGGCGTCGGGGGATGCCCGAAAGATGGATGCAGCCGGGAACGCACAAGCAATGCTCGACGGCTATTGGCAGCAGATCGATCCGCTGTCACGCAACATGGGAAATGTCGATCCAATCATCGCACGCCGCGAAATCATCAAAGCGATCACGCAACTGCAATGACGAACAAGCTGCACCTGGGAACCAGGTCTGCCGGAAGCTCATCCGGGCGTTGCATTCATTTTTTTGCCGGCAGTCCCATCCGCCTTATATGATCACCGACATCACACCCTGCGGCATACTGGCCGGAGACTGCTCCCTGCCCGGCGAGACGCGAAATGATGATCGGTTTGTCGGCTTGCTCAACGGCATACAAGTGGGCCGTGATCGTTTTGTGCTGGTCTTCACGACGCGTGGGTTTCGCGGCACGGATGACAACTGCAGTGTCGTCTACCAGCTTCGCGACGGTGACTACGATGGACGAATCATCAAGGAAGGTATGCTGGCCCGGGCCGTCGATGACTGGGATGTCCTCGAGACCGGCAGGCTCTGCTGCCGCACGCATCTCTGTCCGGCACCGTTCGGCGTTCCCAAAGGGGCTGTCATCGACGGCAAACCCGCGCCGAGTGCCAATGTCTTCGCCGTCACCTGGGAGCGCAAGGCACGATTTATCGATCCGGATACCGGGTTCATGCTCAATACGCGTGAGACCGATCCGTGGCTGCACGCCAGCAGCGTGGCAATCGAATGGCTGCAGTTCCGGCTGAACGACGACGACGACGACATCGAGATCATTCAGCCCAAGGCCGTCATGCGTCAGAAGGGCTTCCAGTGCGCCTACGCCTTCTGCAACGCAGACGTTCACCAGATGATGCAGCCTGCCGGGGCGCCGCTGCCGTACAACGATGACGGCACGCAGTGGGTCGGCAGCGGTTTCTTTGATACCCACTTTGCCGGCCGCGGCCGAATCGCGGCACTCCTTTTCACGTTCAACCCCGAAAGCGGCCTGTATGAATGGACCCGCACCAGCCCAATCCTCTGCAACGGTGTTATCGAGCCCAGTCTCGCGCGCCTCAATGACACGTGGATCATTTCGGCACGGCAGATCGCCAGCATGAAGGCGGCCTGGGGCGGCTCTGTCGCATGGATGCAAACCAACGACTTGTTCGGTGATCCGCCCAATGTCACCACGCCGTCCGAGCCGCTGACCACCTCCCCGGTGCTGATCACCACCGGTGCCGATGGTGGCCTGCGGCTATTCACCAACGATGCCAATATCTCGCCGTACGATCATCCCCGCGACCCGCTTTATTGTTGGGACATCGATCCGGATCGTGATTTCATTGCCGAGCATCGTCGCGTCGTTTTCGACAGCCGCAAAGCAGGGGTGCCGATCAAACGTGAGAGCGGGATCGCGGTGGACAACGGCAAGCTTCTGCCCCATGCCGGCGGTGATACCCAAATCCTGGCGCACCGCGTCCGTCCCGTCGCCACCAACGATCCGCGCAAGCTCGGCGTACCGGTTACCGAGCAATGCAAACGGGCCGCCGGGATCTACTACGCCAAGGTTCGGTACGACGAGGCCTGCGACGGATTGTGGCGTTTTTGTTGATCTACAAGCCGAAGACAAACGACCTGGCTTTGCAGGTTCCGTTTCGTTTTGCCTGGCTTGATCATGGGGCGGGTATCGAGTCAAGGGTGTAATGCTGGAATGCTGTCTGGCATGGATTGCCTATGGCAATGTACATCTCCCGGGCAGTCAGGTCGGAAACGATCGCCGCGGTCGTCCAGATCAAGGCATCCGGGGCCTGGTGGCTGCAGATTGACTGCGGATCGTTGCCGTGATCGGCAGTGAGCTGCTGCAACGATTCGACGGTGATGTCGTCGGCGAGATGGTCGAGAACCGATTGCACCCGCTTGCCTCGAACCGGCGAGCAGGCAACACTCGGTTCGTCAAGCTCATGGACTTTCAGGCGTTCGCATAAAATCGTGTTTGCATGGCCATAAGCCGTAGTGGAGATGTCTTCGATGTCGACATCACCCGATACCCACTCCATCCGCACTAGGTGACCGGTGGCGTCCCCGACCATATAGCAGCCGTTGCTGAACCGCAGACCGGCCATCGAGTCGAGGACATCACGCACCGACGCCGATTCCATGATGATGCGTTTGAGCAATGAGCTTGGGGCAACGTCACCTTGCGGCATCCTGGCGTACAGCGAATTACCGGTGAACGCCATGCCTTGCGAGGTCACGCACAGGTTGGCAATCCAGCCCGGATAGTTCAGCATCAGCCGGCGCTCATCGCGATCATCTGTTACGCGCATGATCCGATACCGTTCGAGCGGGGCACCGGTATCCTTGGTCTGGCCCATCAGGACATGGCCGTCGCGCGTGGCACTCATGCCACAGGCAAAAGCTGTGCAGCCATCAGCCTCGGAGCGCATTGGCATTTGATCGCGCGTGGCACAGAAGAAGGCGTGGGCATATGACAGTTCGGCGCCGTCTGCAATACCGCGAACCTCTTCGAGTGCTCGCGGCGTGTACTGCCGGAACAACGGCTCGTATGCATCGACCATGTACTGCAGTGCGGCAGTCTCCGACCAACTCCGAAGATTGGTCAACTGGGCGATCGCAGCGGCGGACTCCTCGATAATTGCCTGGCGCATGGCAACGCCATGCTGAGTGCCGATTTCGTACGGTGTACCATGAAAATTATAAAACTGCCCAATCACGGAGAAGTCGTCCGGTTCGCCAATCGTTGACAGATTTCGACCGCATAGATCGCCGCCCGCGGCAGATGAAACGGATCCTTGACCGGCAGGATGATGTAGTCGGCATGGCGGTTGCCCTTGCGGTCCAGGCGTTGCGTCCACTCACCGTGTTCGCGATCGGGGAACTTGTCGAAGGCGTAGTTGTGTGATTTCGTGTACCAATCCAGGCACCATTGCTCACCGCTGACTTCGTAGGCCAGCAACGTGCCGCACAAGGCTTCGCAATGCGGCCACCATATCTTCTTTTCCGAATGCTCGAACAACGGTTCGCCGCCGTCGATGTCGATGCCGAGAAACAACCCGTCGTATTCCGTGTCCCAGCCTTTTTCGAAAGACCACCGCATGATGTCAAGGATCTCCGGCAGATTTTCGATATCTGTGCCCCGCAGATTCTCGATCTGGAACCAGGCTGTCTCGATGCCGTGTCCCGGCCCCATGTATGTCCCTATCGGGGCCGGCAAAAGACTGTTGTCCAGGGCAACGTATTCGAGTATCGCCTGGCGTTCAGGAACACGAAAATTACCCAGGATATCGTCGGTTAGTTTTCGCGATTCGGCCAGCAGTGCCTCGTCATCGAATGCCTTGCCTGCCTCGGCCAAAGCCAGGGAATGCTGCATAGCGACGCGCTGCGCTTTGGTGCCTTCAGGAATCGGGTATGGCGTGGTGCCGTAACTACCCGGCACAGCCAACGCTTCCAGCACGGCATTGGCTGTTCGCAATCCCATGGTCCGGGCGCTTTCTTCGCCAGTCAAACGATAGTACTCGGCCAGCCCGCAGATGGCAAAGGCATCGCACTGAATGCTCTCGAGTCCCTTCTTCACCTCGCCGTCGCAGGAGGTAAGAAAATTCCATCGGCCGCTGGCGTGCTGCTGGTTGTTGCCGCTGATGAAGCGGAACATGTGATCCGCCGCTTCGTGCCAGTCCGGTTGGTCCTCGACACGATTGCAGGCACCGGCGAACGTCCACAACGCCCGCAACTGGCTCCAGACGAACTTGTCACGGTTGACGATCGTGCCATCGTCCTGAATACACGAGCAGATGCCGCCCGACTCACGATCGAGACCGTGCTCGAGCCACCACGGCAGCAGATCCTCTGTCAGCAGTTGCCGGTAGAACGCCCCCAGATCCCGCCACATGTCGTTCGTGTCGGTCAAGGGCGTGGTCAAACAACCGCGACTGTCAAACATGTCAGTCATCAACAGCAACCTCCGGTCCTACTGCGGCAAGTCGCAGTGGTGTGTAGTGTGTTTCCAGCAAGGTACGATCGCCCGATCGCTTTATGAACGCCCACATCCTGGTCATCATCGCTTCAACCTTTTGCCGGTGTTCCGGCAGTGATGCCAGGTTGGTCAGTTCATGCGGATCGGTGTGGAGGTCGTACAGTTCGTCTTCGTCAAAACCGTTGAAGACAAACTTCCAGTCATCGTCCCAGAGAATGCGCTGCATGAGCGGATACCGTGACCCGTGATTTTCTGCAAACCCAGTAGTGAAGGCCGATGCCTCTGCGTGTCCCTGGAGCAAGCTTGCAAACGAGGTTGCGTCCGACGGCGTGATCGGCTTCGCTCCTGCCAGCTCGAGGATCGTTGGACACAGGTCGTGCAACCCCACCCGGGCTGTTGTTGCAGTGTCGCAGGCAATGCCGGGACCAGCGATGACCAGCGGGATGTGGAAGGCCTCTTCGTAGGCGCCGATGTTGTGCGAGTCCATGCCGTGCGCCCCGAGGCAGCGGCCATGATCGCTGACCACAATGACGATGGTGTTCGCCAGCGCGTCCCGACCCTCGATCTTGTCCAACAATTGTCCCAGCATGCTATCGATTTCGTTGACCAGTCCAAAGTAGCAGGCTCGCGCCTGCCTCCATTGCCCGTCTGTCATGCTGTCATAAATGCGTTGCGACCGCCGATACAATGCGGGCGCACCGGTCATCGGATCGTTCACACTTGCCGGCAGTTCCAGCTGATCGACCGACTGCTCTTCAAAGGATCTGCGATGGCACACCAGCGGCTCGTTCGGTTCTGAGAAACTGACACACACCGCCCACGGATCGTCATCGGCCAGCACGCCGTCGAGATACGACAAGGCGCGTTGCGTGACTTGACCATACGTGCGGTCATCGGGTTCGACCTCGGTCACGCCGTAATGCAGGAATGAACGATAGCCGGGCGGTTCGGTCTGGTAGTGCGTAAGCAGGTCATCGCGTATCAGGGCGCCCTCGCCGGAGTCGCCGGTGCCTGCCCGTATCACCGCCTTGGCATCGGCACCATTTTCCTGCCAGCCGTATTGCTCGACAGCACGGCTGCGTTCGATGTGCCACTTGCCGAAGTAACCTGTGCGATAACCGGCATCGACGAGGTTCTGCGCCCAATGCGTGTACTGCGAGCGCAGGACCGATTGATCGTCGTCGACACAATGCTCGACTTGCAGCACCCCGTGATTGTGTGGCAACAGACCCGTCATCAGGCTGGCGCGGGCAGGAGAGCACACCTGGCTTGGCGTGTAGGCACGGGAGAAGTGTGTGCCTCGCCGCATCACCCGATCGAAATTCGGAGTCCGGCAGGCAGGATTGCTCAGCACGTCAGCCTGCATGCCGTCGGGCAGGAACAGCAGGATATTGGGTTTCCGACTCATGCCTGAGTAATGCCGGCCAACTGCTCGATGTCCTCGGGGCAAGAATCCTGGTCGAGAAAAATAGTGCCGTCGAACCGGCTCAAAATTGTCGCCGGCAGATCCGTCGTCGGCTCCGGTTCTGCCAGAACCCTCGACACGATTGGGCGCTTGCTGCTGTACGGCACCATCGTGAACCTGTGGGCCGCCGAGAGCAGCGCCGGGATGGTCATGGAAATGCCTTTCTCCGGAATATAGCCGAGCCCCATGAAGCTGGGATCCTCGAGCAACTGCTGTTTCGAGATATCGACGATATCCATCACGCGTACCCAGCGCTGGTCGTCGAAGTCGACCTGCCCGGGTTCATTAAAGGCCAGATGTCCGGAACGGCCGATGCCCTGACAAAGAATATCGAACGATCCGGCGCTGCGCAACAGCGCTTCATACCGGGCAACCTCGGCCTCGGGATCGGGCGCGTCGTACCGGACCAGATGGACCTCTTTCGGGTGCACCTTGTCATACAGCTTTGTGATGGTGAAATATCCAACCGAGTATTCTTCCGGCAACCGTACGTCCCAAAAGTCGTCCATGTTGAAACAGACAACCCGCTGCCAGTCCAGGTCGGGTTCGACACAGAGCTCCTCGAGAAAGGTTGTCTGACTCTCGCCGCCGGCAAAGATCACACGGATTTCGTCCTGTTCTGCGAGACGTTGCCTCATCACCGCGGCAACCGCTGCGGCGGCATGCCGGCCCAGTTGTGACGCATCGGAGGACAGGTGTATTCTTGTCTGGCCGTAATGCATTGCGGTTCTCCCTTTTTGCGGGATAAGGTAGCGGCAACCCAAGCTCGATCAAGACAGTCGCCAAAACTGTCAACGATGCTCCTGCCGTTTTGCTATGGTGTTGCCGATTGCGTGGTAGGTTAGTCGGATCATCGCAATCATCTCGTCAATGACCAACGCCCCGTCTCTCTATGACCGGAACCGTTTTTGCCCTTGTGCTGCTGTCATCGGTGCTCCACGCATCGTGGAACTTCGCGGCACGCAAGGTCCAGGGCAACCTCGTGGTCATGTGGCTGGCGCCTGCTGTCGTGGGCATAGTGCTCGCCCCGTTCGCACTGTGGCTGGCGTATCAGTCGCCGACTTCCGTCATCGCTTCATCAACGGGAAACATCTGCATCGTTGCCAGTGGCGTTGTACACGCACTGTATTACCTGTTCCTCGCACACACCTATCAACACGGTGAAATTTCCGTCGTCTACCCCATTGCCCGCGGTTCGGGAATAGCGGCAACCGCACTGCTTGGCTGGATGTTGCTGGGTGAAACAATTTCTTTCCTTGGCGCCGCCGGTGTCGCGGCAGTCTCGGCCGGCATCCTGTCGATGAGTGTGCCGTCATTGCGACAACACCGTGAACGTCGCGGCATCGTGCTGGCGCTGTGTGTCGGCGCAACGATTGTGACCTACTCGATCATCGACAAGAAAGGGGTCGAGTTCGTCAAGCCCGTTGTCTATTTGTGTATTGCGGAATTGCTCACCGCCGCTCTGATGTTCCCGTACGTCTATCGCAAATGCAGGACGGAGTTCATCGCGACGGCGAAACGATATTGGCGGTACGGCCTCGGCATTGGCGTCTTCGCGGCAATATCGTACCTGTTGATTCTATACGCGTTCACCATGGGCCCGGTCGGTTACATCGTCGCGTGCCGGGAAATATCTGTCGCCTTCGGAGCCTTTCTCGGCATCGTGATCCTGAAGGAACGCCTCACCGTCGCAAAGAGCATCGCGATCGTCCTGATCGTCATCGGGCTGTTGTTGGTGAAAATCGCTTGAATAGAGTATTGTTGGGTACCCGAACACGTATCGGAACACCATGAAACTCCCATTTCTGAACGTTGAGCTGGAAGTCGGCAGCAAATACCTGACGACCGACCTGCGCGACAGCAGCGGCATCGTAGGCGATCACGATGCCTTGCAGACACGGATGGCCGCGGACGGGTACCTGCTCCTGCGTGGATTACACGACCGTGACCACGTCTTGTCGGCACGCCGGCATATCCTCGAGAAGCTGTCTGAGCGCGGCATGCTTGACGCCGGCGCACCCCTGGCAGACGGCATTTTCAACCCTGGATACGACGAGGAGCCTACCTCCGGCGCGATGGGTAATATCGAACTGACCAGGCTCCCGTCATTCAGACAAGTGGTCGAGGGCAGACCGATCATCAACTTCTTCGAACACTTCCTCGGCGGCGACGTGTTGACGTACGATCACAAATGGCTGCGCACGGTCGGCACCGGTGCCGGTTCGGCGATTCACTGCGATGTCGTCTACATGGGGCGCGGCACCCGAAATTTGTACACCTGCTGGACACCGATCGGCGATATCTCGCTGGACATGGGGCCACTCGTCCTCTGTCTTGGCTCGCATCGTTTCGACAAGGTCACACAGACCTACGGCCAGGCAGACGTTGACCGGGACCTGATCGAGGGCCACTTCAGTAACGACCCGATAGAGCTCGTCGACAAGTTCGGCGGCCGCTGGGCGACCACTGAGTTTCAAGCGGGCGACACGATCATATTCTGCATAAACCTCATGCATGCATCCCTGATCAACACGTCCAACAAAGTGCGCATCAGCGTCGACGTCCGCCACCAGCTCGCCTCCGAGCCGGTCGATGAGCGTTGGGTCGGCGACAATCCAATCAGACATTACGCCTGGCAGGCGCCCGGTGTGCAACACGAGCCGCTCGAGGAATCTCGCCGGCGCTGGGACATTTGAGTCGCCGCATGGATGCAGTGAAACAACTCGCTGTCGACGATCGCTGGATTGCAGATTCCGCATGCATCCGACGCCAGATTCATCCGCCGCGTATGCATCCGCAGCCGGTCCTGTCCGCCGATCGACCGTGGGAAAAGCTGGGCATCACCTTGTACGGCACCGTCGACTATGATGAAGCGGGCGGCTTCCGCATGTGGTACAAGGCGCATGACCACGAACGTTTCCCGCGCGTCTGCTATGCCACCAGCAGCAACGGCATGGATTGGCAGAAGCCGGAGCTGGGCATCTGCGAGTTCGGTGGCAACACGCGCAACAACATCGTCTTTGTCCCGCCCGGACAATTGGACGGGCCCAACGTCATCTTCGACCCGGATGATGCAGCAGCTCCCTACAAGATGGTCATCCATCTTGACCATGACGGGCGCCGGGCCGTGTGGGGCGTGACGTCTCCAGACGGGTTGCACTGGAAACTGCAGGCCCAACCGTTCGGGCACGACTTCGACGACCGGCCGCAGGCAATGGCGCATCGCGATCACGAGGGTAAACTGGTCGTACTCGGCCGCAAGCACGACATGTTCGCCACCTACAACGAACGCGTCGTCTATCGCATGACTTCCGACGACTTCGAGACCTGGTCGGAACCGCAGGTCGTCATGAAATCCGACCTCGCCGACCCGCCATACATGCAGTGTTACAGCATGACCGGATTTCAATGGGACTCGATCTACCTGGGCATCCTCGAGAAAATGTACGTCGAGCCGGATGTGATTGACTGCGAGCTGGTGTTCAGCCCGGACGGCAAGGACTGGCAGCGGATCGAACCGCGCACGACGTTTCTGCCGCGCGGCCCGGCCGGCTCGTGGAACAGTCACTGGGTATGCACCGGCTCGAATCCGCCGCCGGTTTACAATGACCGGCTATGGTGGTTTCTTTCCGGCCGCACCGCGTGCCACGGCATCCGCCAGCCGGACAGCTTGAAGGAGATCGGCGTGGCGAGTGGGCGGATCGATGGTTTTGCATCGTTGACGACCACCGAGCAAGGCGGCTGGATTCGCACCAGGCCGTTTCTCTGGCCGGGTGGCGAGCTGGACATCAACGCCGACACGCGCCGCAGCATGACCATGGACCCTCGCTTCGTAAGCGGTGAAATCCGTGTCGAGGTTCTCGACGAAAACGGCGCGGTAATCCCCGGCTTGTCACGGGACGCGTGCCAGCCGTTTCGACGTGACAAAGGTCTCCACACGATGACCTGGACGGACAAAAACATGGCGTCGCTGGCGGGCCGGACCATCGCACTGGTCTTTGTCATGCACGAGGCCCATTTGTACGGGTTTGAAAACAGTGCGTAGGGGTGCAGTCAACCCGGATAATTCACAAAATTAGTCGCCGGGCTTCAACCTCTGCCTGACGTGGCAAAACGTGTCTATCCGCTGTAAGTTTTACTGTCGTGTCGCCCACCCAAAGCGCACCGGAAATCCCGGTCACTGGACAATCCCGAACAAGACATGAAGCACAAAACACTCACCCTTATCGAACTGTTGCCAGTTCTCCCGTCAAAGCCACTGGGGCAGAGGCGAGAGAAGCGGATGCGGTTTACACTCATTGAGCTTCTCGTGGTCATCGCAATTATCGCAATTCTTGCTTCGATGCTTCTGCCGGCATTGAACTTGGCCAAGAGCAAGGGCAGGATGGTTTTGTGCATGAACAATATGCGGCAGATCGGCCTGGGTCTATACAACTATCTGAATGACAACGAGCAATACATGCCGTTCTACCGGACGGAGATCAGCGGCGCAGCGTACGCCATCGTCTGGCCGGAACGTCTGGCAGCAGAAGGTTATCTCGAAATGGTCGGGGCAATCGGCGGCGGGTTCCTCAGCGCCTACGGGCTCGGCAGTGCGAACGCCCAGAAGGAGGGGGTACAAGGCATTCATCGTTGCCCGGAGCTGCCGGAAAAGGCCACATATCAGCAAGGCTCCGGCCCGACATATCAATGGACGACGTTCCGGGGCGGCCATTACGGACTCAACACGTACATCTCAGAGAGACTGCCCACAACCAACCTGCATCGACGATTGACAAAGTCGCAGAATCCGTCCGCCCTGTTCCTCGCCGGGGACTCCGGATACACGCCCACATCCACCTTCCTCCCGGGCGGTCCCAACGATGCCTGGTGCCTGGGGATGTATGCGGAGAGCGCAAGTCCATGGGGTACAAGGCGCCTGGATCCTTTCCGGCACCCGTCGCAGCGTTTCAATGTGGTCATTTACGACGGCCATGTCGAGTCCCGCACAACGTACGACATGTACAACGGCGGCACCGGCACCAGCGAACAGTGGATTCCCGGCAATGGCATCCCACCCGGTTCGTGATTATCCCCGCTGCTTGATGTATCTGCTTCCTGCATCCGTTGCGTTTCATTCGCCCGTTGCCGGAATCCCCCTGCTTCAATCCTTCATTGAAGTGGGATAACGCCCGGGTGCGATCATCCATGGCGCACCGCCGCGCCGGCATGAAGGACCGGGCTTTGTATGGCTTACCCGTCGAGACACGGACCTCGTCGATGAAACATTCGAAGGGTCCGGGATCGGGCCCTTGTTGGACCGGTTGGCGGACGAGGACATGAGATAGAGCCAGGCTGCCCACTCCGTCTGATCTGGAAACCGTTTCTATCCGCTGTAAAGTTCACTGTACTGCCGCACTCTCCACCCACCGTGCATAGGCAATCCCGGCACGGGACAACCCCGCACCAAAGCATGAAGCGCAAAACATTCACCCTTATCGAACTGCTGGTGGTCATTGCTATCATCGCGATCCTTGCCGCGATGCTGCTGCCCGCATTGAATCGTGCGAAAGATGCGGCGTACAAGGCGTATTGCCTGAACAATTTGAAGCAGTTCGGGCTTTCGTTCATAAGCTATTCAGACGAGAATAACGAGTACATCATGCCGGCCACAGGCAGTTGCGGTACAGGCTGCAACTGGGACTGGATGCATCGCACCAACGCGCAGGGCATCATTCCGTGGGAGAAGAGCAATGCCGCTGCAACGTCGGACATGTGGTGGTGCCCGACCAGCGAGTACCTGTGGATCGACTCGAGCGCGAGCTACTGGCCCGGTAACTACGGATACAATTACAACCTGGGCGTCAGGCAGACCGGCGTCAATCATTATTTCCGGATGCCGCAAATCACGAACCCGACCGACAAGCCGCAGCTGCTCGACACCGGCTACCGACTCACCGCACCCAACGGACTGAATGTCGGCTGGTACATCGTCAATGAGACCAGCAAGGCGGGATTCCCGCACGGCGACTTCCAGTCGAATGTCCTCTTTCTGGATGGTCATGCGGCGTCCCACAGCTCCGGGGATTTTCCGTCATCGCAAGCGCCATGGTTCTGCGCGCCACACTATCCTGGTGGGGGCGGGTGTGACGCATGGAACTGAGCACCGACAAAGAGAAGTTGTACAGCGCCGATGAAATCCGCCAGCGCCTCGGGATTTCCACGTGCGGCCTAAAAAAGGACAGTGAGCCCGGGAACGGCGCGGACTTCGAGTTGCTGGCCGAGCTGGTCGAACACGGCTTTCGCAAGGTCGAGGTCGGCGCTGATTACGGGCCCGATCATTTCGACTACCACAACCTCGACAGCATCGCCAAGCTGCGGCGCCGATACGAGGATTGCGGGGCTGCGATTTACTCGGTGCACGCGCCCTACGGTTACCTGCCTGTCGTTGCCGATGATCCCGAGTCCAAATGGAACCTGTACGAGACGGATCCGGACAAGCGCGAGCTTGTGCTGGCCGATTTCAGGCAGTTGGTCGAGGCGATGGCCGTCGCCGGTGCGGAACTTACCGTCATCCATTTCTGGACCTGGGGCCGCGAACACCACGCCTACCATGTCGACACGATCAATCGCATGGTCGAACTGGCTCGGCCGCATGGCATCCGGATTTCGATCGAGACCGGCGGCAACATGCATCATCTCTCCGGCTTCGTCGACTGGTTCGATTTCCCGGACGTCGGGATCACCTGCGATACCGGACACACCGGCAACTACTATGCCGGGCTCAACCTGCTGCAGGACGAACACAACGTGCACCGGGTCATGCGCACGGCGGCCGGCAAGCTCAATCACCTGCACCTGAGCGACTGCACCTCCGGCGAACTCCTGCCACGGTCGCATCCCACCAAGTCACTGCCGCCCACCCGCCATCACCAGTCGCCGGGCCGCGGCAGCCACAACTGGGCCGCAATCTTCCATGAACTGAAGCAGATGGATTATTCCGGCTGCTTCATGTTCGAGGTGCTATCGACGGATGCGGAGCGTAAGGAACGCCTGTCGACCTTTGTGGAACGCTTGATGGCGGCAGAGCTGGGAACCGTGAATTGACGTTCATCAACGTTGCGTCACGGTTCGTTTCGCCCCTCGATACTGCCACCGTCTTTGCGGATTCCGGTGGCCTTGCCATCGAAGTGGAATAACGCCAGCGTACGATCATCCATGTCGAACCGCCGTGCCGGCATAAAGGACCGGGTGTTATATCGCTTACCCGTCGAGATGCGAACCTCGTCGATGAAGCATTCGAAGGGCCTGGCATCGAGACGCTTGTCGGCCCGGTCGGCGGGCGAGGACATGAGATAGAGCCATTCGCCGGGATCGGCAAGGTCAGCCGCACCGTGACTGCGGACATCTCCAGTGTCGCCGCCGCTGATCTTCATCTTCCTGCCGTCGACATAGAAGTCGTAGAACAGCAGGTGCTCCTTGCGATGCCACTGCAGCGCGACGTGCTGCCAGCGATCGCGCCGTAAAACGACCCGCGGCGTGTCGTACCAGGTCTTGCCGCCTTTTGTTCGCCATTCGGTGGCGCAACGGCTGCGGCCGTGATCCGTTTCCGCACTCATAATCAAACCGCTCTTAGTATCGGAAGAACAAAACCACGGCAGCCAGCCGCTTCCCAGCTCGAACGACGCGGACCGCGGCTTGAACCACCACTCGATGGTCCCTTCATTCAAGTCCAGGTTATCGAATCGCATGCGGTCCAGCTTGTCGCCACGCGGAAAACGAAACCGCCTGCCGCTGCGAATGTTCAACGCCTGGTCATCCACCGCCCCGGACACACCGGGGACGTACCATGCAGTTTTGTCGTGACGCGTTGTCGTCCCCGGAACCGCTGGCAACAGTTTCGGTACAAAAAGACTATCCGGGCTAAACAACGAGACGACCTGCGGCACCCCCATCAGCCAAACGAAATTGTATCCGTTGCCATACATGTCGCGGCACTCAAATTTCCATGGCCGACCATCCTGCCCTGCCGGCACGGTGACCGTATGCGGCCGCTTCTCGCGCCCCTCGAACCGCAATTCCCTGCCGTCCGGCCGCGTTACGACAAATTTACGTGCGTCGTCGCCGTTGAAGGTGAATCGACGGCGTCCCTCGGGCACGAAAAACCAGTAGTCACCGACAAATCGCGACACCATGCCGCCGCCTTCGATGCTGCACACGATCCGTCGTGCATTGGTCGAGTAAATCTTTGCCGGCTTCGTGTCGTCACCGCCGTGCACCCCCGGAAACTCGAGCACGACCTCTTGCGTACCCGCCGGCAGATCGATTTCAAACTGCACGAAATTCTTGCCGTAGCCGTTGTTGCTGAAC
>DPYP01000507.1:1694-13860 GCA_003545375.1 Lentisphaeria bacterium | reverse complement strand
TACTCCATGGCGCTGCTTTGTGAAAAAGCGGCGTTCGCCAAGGCGGGTCTCGCCGGGCGCCACCCGAGGAACTGGCAGGAGCTTTACGAATTTGCCCGCAAACTTACCTTCGACCCGTCGAAAGAGATCGGCGCCAACCCGAATGATCCCGTGCAATACGGCATCAACATCCTCACGGGGATCTACGCGGGATGGCACTATCTTCAGTACGTCTGGTCCGCCGGCGGTGATGTTGTCAAGCCGTATTATCCTCTGGACGGCACGATGCATGCAGTGCCCGCGCCGCCGTTGGACTACCGCGAATTCGGAATCCGGCTGAGCAACGAGGACTCCTTCTATCCGGCGGTGGAACAGGCGCGCGATGATTTGACGAGACGGGGACTGCCCGCCGATTATTCCATAACCGACCTGAAATGGCGGCTGGAAACGAATAAGCCGGAGGCCGTCGAGGCCATCTTCTTTTATCGCAAGATGGCGCACCAGCCGTGGCTCCGAAACGGTGACCATGAATTCGATATCACGCCGGAAATGATTCGGGCGGGCAAAGCTGTTGACCCGGTCACGGGCGATGTCTTTGACCTGAACGATGAGGTGGTGCAGAAGCGCATTTATTATGGCGTCAGTGCGGCTGCCGATGTCCAGTCCGGCATTGAACTCGGCAATTGGCGGACGGCCATGTCGATCGGCACGCTCGGCGAAGCCAGCAACATCGACCCGAATCAAACGAAGTTCGTTCCGTTTCCGTCGAGGAAAGGGTTTCCGCCCGCTGCCTTTATTGCCGGCCACTACCTCGGGATTAACGCGGCAATCGTGACGGCGAACGTTCCGGGCCGCCGCGATGTCCAGGCCATTCGTGACGCGGCCTGGCAATACATCGAATTTCTGACCGGGCCGGAAGCGGAACGCATGCGCATCGATACGTTTGTCGAGTACGGCCTGGCGGAGTTCATCCGGCCGGCGCTTCTCGAAAGTGCCGGCTATGGCGACCTCCTGGCCCGCATTCCGCAGGAACGGCGCGAACTCTGGGACAATCTGAATTCCTACGCCCGTGTGGAACCGTACAGCAAAGGCTTCACTCACGTGATGACCCGGGAACTGGGCATGGTGATCGAAGCGGCGCTGGGCGACCGGTTGGACATGAAGACGGGCGAGTACGGGCGCGATCTGCAGGCGATCATGGACGACACCTGCCGCAACGTCAACACCATGATTCTGGGCGAGCTGCCGGACAGCGTTGTACAGAAGCGCTCGCGCATCGGATGGGTTGTGTTAGCCGTCATGGTGGCCGGGTTGATGATCGGCGCGCGCCTGATTGTCAAGCTGGCCATGCAGGCCCGGGTGAAGCTGGCCGACACGGAGGGATTCGGTGTCGGCGGAGATCCATCGCGGCGACGCCTGTACGCGTGGCTGTTCCTGGCTCCTGCCGTCGGCAGCATCGCGATCTGGGCATACTATCCATTGATATGGGGTCTGCTGATGGGATTCCAGGACTACAAGATCCTGGGCGGGTCAACCTACGTCGGATTGCGGAACTTTGTCGAGGCCGTCAGCGAGCCGAAGTTCTGGCGTTACCTGCTGCAGACGCTCCAGTACATGGTTATGCTGGTTGGCATCGGCTTCTGTATCCCGATCATTCTCGCCGTGCTGTTGACGGAGATTCCGCGAATGAGGGTCTTTTTCCGCACAATCTATTACCTGCCTGCGGTCACTACCGGCCTCGCCACACTGTTTCTGTGGAAACGCCTGCTTTACGATCCGTCGCACCGCGGTGTCATCAACCAGCTGATGATTTGGTTCAACTCCTGGCCGGTGGGACTGGTGATGGCGGTGAAGGCGGCGGTTCTCGTTGCGACGTTGCTGATCATCGTCAGTCTGTTTCTGCAGTCGGCTCGCGATTACAACTCGCCGGCGAAACGCTGGTTCTTCGGCGTCTGTGCCGGAGCCTTTTCCGTGCTCCTTGCCGTGATCCTGATCGGGGTCTTGCGCGACGGCGGCCTGGGTGCCTTCACAAGTCCGTTCAAGTTTGAAAAACAGTCGTTCCTGAGGGACCCGGACCTGGCCATGTTGTGGGTCGTGGTGCCGACGATCTGGGCCTCGGCCGGCCCCGGCTGTCTGATTTATCTGGCTGCGTTGAAGGGGATACCGGAAGAGCAATACGAGGCAGCGGATCTGGATGGTGCCGGGCTGTGGCACAAACTGGTGCACGTCTCGTACCCGAACCTGAAGGCGCTGATCATCATCAATTTCATCGGTGCCGTTGTCGCCGGCTTCAAGGAGTCGATGAACATCTTTGTCATGACCGGCGGCGGTCCCGAAGACGCGACGATGACCACGGGCCTCTATATCTGGTACAACGCGTTCATGTTTCTCAATTTCGGTCTGGCCGCTGCCATGGCCTGGATCATGGGGGCGATGTTGATCGGCTTCACCTTGTGGCAGTTGCGCATTTTGGATAAACTGCAGTTCCGCAGCGCCGCGGTTGAGGAGGAAATGTCGTAGCATGCCTCTCCTGCCACAAGTTGGACGCCGGTCGCCGGCGATGCGGTCCATGGTACTGGCCATGTATCTGCTGCTCAGCGTCGGTGCGGTGACCATGGCCTATCCGTTTCTGCTCATGCTGAGCATGGGGACCGCCGGTCGCTCGGATTATCAGGAGTACCGCTTGATCCAGCGTTACTGGGTCAGTGACGCGGCCCTTTTCAAGCGCTATCTGCTCGATATGATCCCCTTCGGCCGCACGGCATGGACGGCGACAGCCGAGGTGCCGGTCTCGGTCCTGGCGACATGGTTCGGTAAAGACAGCTGGTTTCGCCCGGTGGACATACGCGAAGAGGATCTGCAGGAAGTAATTGGCAGGCCTGAGGAACAACGCAGGGCCATTGCCGACGACATGCGGGCGTTCATCAAGGATGTCTGCCCGCCGGAGTTCAGGGCGCCGCTCGGTCTCTTTGATCCCGATTCCCCGCTGGCCATACACAACGACTACTATGCCTGGCTCGAGAACCGTCACGGCAGCCTGGACGCGGTCAATCGGCTCTATCCCGACAGCGCCGTCAGTTGGCAGGAGCTCGGCACACTCATGGAACAGTATCATCGCCGCCCCGGAAACACGCCGCGCGAACGTGATTGGCGGGAATTCCTCGAGTCGCGGCCGCTGGAGCGGACCGGTCTTTTCGATGCCGACGAGCGCGTCTTCTCATTCATCCTCGGTCGCGATATTCCCGATAGCTACGAAGGACCACGCGACGGTACGGGAAAGCGGATTCTCTCGCTGATAACGTTCGATGACCTGTACGCCGGGAAACTCGGGGAGCCGCTGAAGCAGGCATTCATGCGGTCCTATGCACCGGCCCGGTATATCAAGGTGGACACCACATTGGCGGCTGATGCGTGGCTCGCCTTTCTGCAAGAGAAAGCGAAAGATCCGGCGACGCCTCTAGCGTCACGAATTCCGATCGAGGGCGGTGTCGTCGGGCTATGGAGTCAGTTCGTGCAGACGACGTGCCCGCTGGCCGCGCAGCGACTGCTGCGGCCGGAGGATTGGTGGCGACCGTTTCTGCAGCAGCGATACAAGACGATCGATGCGTTGAACCGGGTGTACGGCACTGATTATCAGGCCTTCGACGAGACGCGGATCCCGCATGCGGTCTTCCGCTATGACTGCTTTCTCAAAGAAAAACCGGGGCTCCGGCGCCTGTACATCTGGCACAACTTCGGCACGGTCTTCAGTTTTGTCGCGGTACACGGCCGGTCGCTCTGGGTGACGATCGTCTATGTCACCCTGATGATCATCGGGACCTTGACCGTCAATCCCCTTGCGGCCTACGCCATGTCCCGTTTCCGGCTCAAAGAGACGCATTACATACTGATCTTTCTGCTGGCGACCATGGCGTTCCCCGGGGAAGTCCTGATGATCCCCAGTTTCCTGATGATCAAGAGCTTCCCGCTTCTGCAAATCATCCTGGTTGTTGTCTTTGCAGCCGCTTTTTACTGGCTGGCGCGGCGTCTGCAGCGGTATGTTTCCTTGCTCCTCAGCGCGACGCTGGCGCTGATCATCACGGTTGGTGTTGTCGGTTGGGTCGTCCCGAAGCTGGTTGCGGCATTCGATCTCTCGGCTTCGGTCAGCCTGATGAACACCTTCTGGGCGTTGATCCTGCCGAGCCTGGCCAACGGTTTCGGCATCTTTCTCTTGAAGGGATTCTTCGACAGTCTGCCGCCCGAGCTGTACGAGGCCGGCCTCATCGATGGTGCCAGCGAGTGGCGCATGTTCTGGCAGATTACCATGCCGTTGTGCAAGCCCATCCTGGCAGTCCTGGCACTGGGTGCCTTCGCCGCTGCGTATGGCGCCTTCATGCATGCCTTTCTGATTTGTCAGGACCCGAAGATGTGGACGTTTATGGTGTTCCTCTACGAGTTCCAGCAATTGCACACCGTGCCCATGGTCATGGCTTCGCTGGTGGTAGCCGCCATTCCGACCCTCCTCGTGTTCATCTTCTGTCAGAACATCATTCTTCGTGGCATTGTCATCCCGACGTTTAAGTAGTGGCTCAACGGAAACACCCTGTGACGCCGAGGTTCGAAAGGTTCGACGTCACCGTTTGCATGGTGTTGAAGAATGCAGAATTGACAGGCTAATGGGGAACATGCGGAGACCTGCCGTCCATTGGTCTGTCCTCAATTGGTCTGTCTGGATCTGCGGAATATCAGCACATGCCGACACGCTGGACCGGCGCCTGTGAAATGGTCCGTCATTGATTTCCTGAAAGGATACAGATAGGTTCGTGCCAGAATCAATAGCTTTGCTTTGTCAACTCGGTACGCATTCCCGTGGAGCCCCATGTGATCCCAGATCGTGACAGCCGGCATTCGCCGCGGCGGGTCATGCTGCGCCTGTACACCCGCAGCGACGATCAGAATCTGTACGTCAGCGTCGCTGTTGCCGGGGAGTCGACAATCGCACTGGGTGCCAAGGTCGTGCTGGATATCGTTGAGGGCGACACGGGCAACATCGAAGGGCAGTGGCGGGGCCCACACGAGTCGGTGATGCAGCGCACGCTGCACCGCCTGATGCCCGGCGCCGCTGAGGAAGCCGCGTTCCCGCTGGCTGAGTTCCCTGAAGACCACTGGTCGATCCGGCCTGCATTTGTTGACCGTCACGGTAATCGCTGCGACACAGAGGTCGTGCAGGACAGCATCCCGACCACCCCGGAGTGGTTCGGCTCGGCGGCGGCGGTGGACCGGAAAATCCCCGCGCCCTGGACGCCGATGACGACGGTCGTGGGCCGCACTGGAATCGGCGTTTCCTGTTGGGGCCGGGACTACCGGTTCCGCGCCGGCTCGATACTCGAGCAAGTGTCCTCGCTGGGCGTGCCGCTGCTGCACGGGCCGGTGCGTCTGGTCGGTCGCATCGACGGCCGGGAGATCACCTGGCGCGGCGCCAAGCTCGAGTGTGTTGACACCAGCGACGATCAGGTGGTTATTCGGCAACGACTAAGCCGGAAGGCCTTCGCTGTCGACGTCAACACCGAAATTGAATTCGACGGTATGGTTCGTGTCGATCTCGCGATCGTGCCAACGGCACGTGTGCGGATCGACTCGCTGTGCCTCGAGATTCCGTTGTGCCGCGAAGGTGCACGCTACTTCTACCAGTATCGCGGCCGCTGCGGCGACGACAAGCGAATCGGCTTGATCCCTGCACGCGGATTGACAATGGGCTTTCGGCCGTTTGTCTGGATTGGTGACGAGGACCGCGGCCTGGGGTGGTTCGCCGAGTCCGACGAGAACTGGTTCAACGCGAATCCCGACCGCTGCGTCTCAGTGCGGCGTGAAGGAGATGCCGTGGTTCTGCGGCTGCAACTGGTTTCGAAATCCGTCGAGCTGGCGCCGGCGAAGGCCTCGGTCTTTCCCTTCTCGGACCAGCGCCCCTTGTGCTTGCCGAAACTGACGTACACGTTCGGCCTGCAGGCGACCCCGGTAAAACCAGTTGTCGCCGACGCCTGGGATTACCGGATCATCTGCCTGCAGCAGACGACGGCGGGGATCGACAGGCGTCTGACCCTGCCGCGCGAGCTTCTCGATCGGCTCGTTTCGGCCGGTGTTCGCACCCTGGTCGTCTTCGAGCACTGGAGTGACATCGAGGCCCACGCCACACCGGGAGACCCGGAGACTTTGCACCGGATCGTCAGCGACTGCCACGAACGCGGAATACAGGTGCTGCTTTATTTCGGGTTTCTGATTTCGGAACGGGCGCCGGAGTGGCCGACGCTCGGCCCGCGATGCGTGGCGTTGCCGAAGACGGGGTGGTCGCTGATGAACTACCCACCGCAGCCGCTGCAGACCGCCTGGCGGGTATGTCTTCGCAGTTGCTGGCAGGATTTTCTCGCCGACCGGATCGGGAGGATGATGGATGAGTTCGATGTCGATGGTGTCTACCTTGACGGTACGGCGAACCCCTATGCCTGCCGCAACTTGCTTCATGGCTGCGGGACGCTGCGCTATGATGGCAGTATCGGGCCGACATTTCCGGTATTCGGGGTGCGTAGTGCGATGCGCCGTATTTATTCGGCGGTAAAATCGCGCAAACCCAACGGCCAGGTGAACGTTCACAACTCAACGTGTATGACGACGCCAACTCTGGGATGGGCCACAAGCACCTGGGACGGCGAACAATTCTCGGGCCTGGAACCGGGAACCCCCTTTGGAAAGTTCCTGCTGCTCGATGCGTTTCGTACCGAATTCATGGGCCGCCAATGGGGCGTGCCGGCCGAGTTATTGTGCTATGGCAAGCCGATGTCGTTCCGCGCTGCCTGGGCGCTGGCGATCCTGCATGATGTGCCGGTCCGGCCAATGTTCTTCAGCGCGGGCGGCGACGACGTCGATCTGGCCGCCGCGATTTGGCGGGTAATGGATGAGTTCGATCGGAAGGGTGCACAGTGGTTTCCCTACTGGCGAAAAGAGTGCCCCGTCCGCTCGTCATTGCGCGGCGTGCCGGTCAGTGTCTATGTGCATGAATACGGGGGCGCCTTGCTTGCCGCGTCGAACCTGACGGACGCGAAGGTGAAAACGCGTTTGCGCCTGAAGCCCGCGGCGCTCGGCTTGACCACCGCGAACTGGACAGCCGTCGACGCGATTACCGGAGAGACCGTCGATGCGGAAGCGGACCGCCTGATCATCGAACTGCCGCCCCTCGATTTTGTCCTTGTTCGGCTCGGCGGCGCCGTCGGCCGTGACGGAAACCTCGGGACTGGATTGGCCGCGCATTGAAGTTTGCGCCATTGCCGGCTAAAGCGGCCTTCGCCCGCAAACCCGGAGATCAGTCTTCAGATATCAGAAGCCAGGGCGAAGTCGCCGGATCACCCGACATCCGGCGCTTCAACCGTGGTGAAAAAAAAACAAGAAGTGGCGGGATAAGCGCCTAACGGCTAATGTAGCACCGTGAGCAGCCGTTCGGACGGAAGGTTCACTGGCGGTCGCCTGTTGTGCTCGCGTTCGAGCACGATTATCAGCCTGGATTCCGGCGGGCGCGGGCGGCACACGAGTTGTTCGGCGTCGCCCATAGCGCGAACGTAGAAGGAGATGATCGAGATGGAGATGGGGTGCCTGCGAAAAGCGCTGACGCGGAGAGTCGCGTCAAGAAACTTCACGCTCATAGAACTGTTGGTGGTCATCGCGATCATCGCGATCCTCGCTTCGATGTTGCTGCCGGCGCTACAGGGTGCGCGGGAGCGCTCGAGGGCGATCTTATGCGTCAGCAATCTAAAGCAGGTGGGACTGGCCCAAATCCTATACGCAGAGAACAATGACGGCTGGTCGACACCGCTCTACCGCCAGTTTCCCGGGTTGTTTCCGGTGGCGCTGGATATTTGGCCGAAGATGCTCTATGACGACGGCATCGTCGAGACGCCGACCGTCGGTGCCAGCTCGATCTTCGTATGTCCCAGCGGAACGCCGCCCGTCTTTGACGCGTTGTATGGGTATGCCAAAACCTATGGGATGCGGCGTGAACAGGGGAATGGGCCTTTCCGTATCGCGAGTAGTTTGATCGCTTCGTATCACCTGCCGAGCAGCAGCTACGGATCGCCGACCGAGTTCCTCCTCCTCGGCGACACGATGAAGAATGATCCGGTCGGCAGCACGGAGCAGAAGTACTACTTTAATCCGCACGAGGTCGGGACGGCGCCGCTTCATCTGCGCCACAACAGTCGGGGCAATTTCTGGTTTGCCGACGGGCATGTGGAAACGCTGATCAAGTCAGACCTCGTCGGCAATTACGGCAATGCGCCAAGCAACTTTTACCAGTTCCGCGACGGCAGCATTGTCGATGATCTCTGAAACCAGGCGTTGATGAACCTTCCGCTGCGCGCGATGGCTTCGTTGGCGATGAGTCACAACTAAAAGAGGAGGATGGCAGTCATGTGGCAACGAACCGGGCCGAAGGTTATGATATTTGGTGTTCTTGGGTATCTCATGGGAGCGATGCTGATGTTACCGACGAAGGCGCAGGGGACGCCTTTCCAGGTCATCAATCTGGTGCCGAACCCGGGGTTCGAGGCAGCGGACGCCACCGTACCGACGCAGCCAGCCGGTTTCACGCCCGGGCGCGTCGGCACGGGGCGTAAGGCAGCGCTTACCTGGGAGAAACCCGGGTACGTCAGCGGCAAGTGCGTTGCCGTCGAGACGATGGATTCAGACGATCTCGGCTACTGGGAAACGGTGATCGCGGTTAAGCCGCGGACCGAGTACGTCCTGTCCTTCTACTATAAATGCCGATCTTCCGTCGTCCCCAAAACGACGGCAGGCGACCCCGAGTATAACAAAGGTCGTCCGGGCGGACCCAACCTGGAACTGGGAATGGTGCCCGATGACGCGGCCCGGGCCGGGGAACCGACACGCTGGTCGGACATCGAGATTACGCTGCCGCCGCAGGGCGGTGTGTACCTGCCGGTTGCCTCGCAGTGGTCGCTGCATCGGCGAACGTTCGTCACCCGCACCGACCAGACGAAACTGCGCATCAAACTCCGGGTCTGGTGCTATGCGCAGAAAGTGTGGTTCGACGATCTGAGCGTCGTCGAGACGGCGACCCTGCCCCGGATCACATTGCGCCTGCCGGCCGCCGACGCCGTCGTCGCCGACGGCCGGCCGCACTTTCGCTGGCGCAACGACATTCAGACCGGTCCCTACCTGCTGGCCTACAGCAGTTCTCCGATATTCGATATTACCGCGACCAAGCAGCACGAGGTCGGCGGCGACAGCTATCACGTCGCAGAGGCGTTGCCGGCTGGCCGCTGGTTTTGGCGGTTGGCCGTCCCGGACCAGCACCGCCGGCCATGCTGGATCGGCGACGGCACGTTCCTGTCACACCGGCCAAGCTGGACGGACGAAGACACGACGCCGCCACTCGTCTACCGGCCTGAGCCAACGCCCAACGACAATGCCAACGACCGCCCGGTAATCAGTGCGAGGTTCGCGGAGCACGGATCGGGGATCGACCTGGCTTCGGCGAAAGTGCTGCTGGACGGACGTGACGTCACAGCAGACGCCAATGTGCAGTCGCACGGCGTCACGCTCACTCCCGCCGCACCGCTGGCGAAAGGATTGCATCGGGTGCGCATCTCCGTCGCCGACAAGGCAGGCAATGCGGGCAATATGCTGGTCTGGCAATTCGGCATCGGTCAGTTTTTGAGCAACAAATCGGAGTACGAGACCGAACCGTTCCGCCTCAATGGCGACCCGTTCTTCCCGATCGGCATCTACGCTTACGTTTGCCATCCGGACGACGGGCGTTTCAACTTCGCAGCGCTGGCAGCGGCAACGGATGCCGGTTATAACTTTGTGCTTAATACGACCGAAAGGCGGGTAGGGCTGGATAAAGAGGCCAAAGCGGGGATCATGGCAGCGCTTAATATGTCCGCCGACATGGGAAAAATCGACGATCCGGCCACTGCGGAGGAGACGCTGTTCGTGACAGGCCAGGGCCGGTTCAGGGATCATCCCAGCATTTTCGCGTATTGGGCCGACGATCCCGAGAACATCGAAGACACCGCGGCCACGCCGGTCTCAGAATCGACAATTGCAAAGCTGAATATCTCACGCCAGACATTCAAAAAAAACGACCCCGACCGGCCGACGTTGTTTGCGATTTCGAATCTGCCACGACTCGATGTCTGCGTTCCCGCCGGCGACGTCATGGTGGCTTATCGCTATCCCGTGCCGCAGTATCACCCGATGATGATCTACGGCTGGACGATTGTGGCCTTCGAAAACGCGGTCAGGGGGAGCAACAAACCGATCTGGTTCAATTCGCAGGCCGTTGACATTGGTCACGGTCCCAAATTCAGCGCCGACGAGGGCATGCGACCAACCGCCGCGGAAATCCGGGCCATGGCTTTTTACAGTCTGGTTCTCGGCGTCCGGGGCTACACCATTTACGCCAACTACCTGAACCCTCGAGACTATCCGGGGCGATGGGCCGAAGCGCTGCGGATCGCGACGATGATGCGGCATCTGGGGCCGGCATTGGCGGTGGGGACGACAACCACGGATGTGTCGATCGAGCGCGGTGGCGCCGCCGGCTCGATCTTCTTTCGCAATGTCCGCTATGAGGGCGGAAACGTATTGCTCGCGGTAAACATGTCGGCGGACCGGGTCGCCGCCCGCTGGGTTTTCCCCCGGCCGGTTCGGGCGAGTGTTCTTTTCGAGGACCGCAGGATGCCGGCGCCGGCAACGCAAGCGGCGGATCACTTCGAACCGTTTGGGGTGCATGTGTACCAATGGCAATAACGCTGCGAAAACAATAACAACGACAGGAGGCGGGACATTGGCTAAAATACGAGTTGGCATGATCCGTTGCGATCTGCATGCAATCTATTACGCGAATATCATCCAGCGTCACGACCCGCTTGTTCTCCGCGAGCTTCAATTCGGCAAGGGCGGGTACTTCTACTTCTACACGGAATATCTTGAGCAGAAAAAAATTATGATCCCGCGGGTTGCCGGATTCGAGGTCACCAAGCTGTGGGATGAAAATCGTGCGGCCGCGGAGGAAATGTCAGCCATCTACTATGGCAAGCCCAAGGTCTGCGATTCTCTGGATGAGGTTTCCGACGACGTCGACCTGGTGTTCATTGCCGATTGCGATGAGGATGGCCACGACCACCTCGAGTTCGCCACCCCGGGGTTGAAGAAACGAGTTCCGACCTTTGTTGACAAACCCCTCGCCTATGAGGTGAAGGATGCGCGCGCCATCGTCCGGCTGGCAAAGCGTTATGATACACCGGTGATGTCGCTCTCTATCCTGCGGGCCCTGCCGCATGTTTCGCGTTTCCGGGCGCGTTTCAAAGAGATCGGCCCGGTCGAGTTCGGCATCACCAAAGGCGGCAACGCCACCACCATGGCCAGCCACATTCATGCCATCAGCCTGGCTCAGCATCTGTTCGGCGCCGGCGTTGAGGCCGTCGAGGCGATGGGTCAAACACCACTGGCCTATGTCCACCTGGATTACGGTGGCAAACCGAACCGGCCGGCAGCCGGAGTGGTGCTCAACTGCGCCGTTGGCGGCACCCCACACTGCGCGATGTATGCAAGTGCCTACAGCAGCCACGGTGTCATTCATTCTCCAGCCCTGGGCGATTTCGAGTTTCCCTACGGCTGTGTCGAAATCCTCAAGCGCATAAAAAAGATGGTGCATACCGGCAAACCGCAGGCGCCCTACGAGGAGATGCTTGAAGGCATTGCGATCGCAACCGCGGCCAGGCTGGCCCAAAAAGAGAAGCGCCGAGTCTATCTCAAGGAAGTATGATCGCTTCCAGTTGCTCAGTCAGTCCTGTACATCGGCTGCAGGAAAATCCGGCGTGCGCTGCCACGGCATTGTCGATATTTTTTCGCAACTCATCGTTTTTTCTCTTGCATTTTCCGTTGCGATTGCTTAGACCAGTAACAGGGTTTGGGAAGAACTAACAAAAAAGCCGACTCGATGTGGGCAAAACCGAGAGCAAACAGAAATGAAAAAGACAATGATAGACAACAAGTTTTTTCAGATTGCCGCGGCTATTTCGATTCTCCTGGCATTCAACACCTGCGTCCTGGCGCAGATCATCGTTACTAACGTCCATGACTCGACCACCTCAGGCGTGGAAACGACGACCAGCGCGAAAATCGATCATGACGG
>DPYP01000507.1:0-1298 GCA_003545375.1 Lentisphaeria bacterium | reverse complement strand
CCGACACGCAGTTGACGGTTACGGTCACTAACGGGACGGTCTTCGACAATGCGGCTGGTGGTAACATAAACTGGATACCGTTTATGAAGGTGGATCTTTTCGGCACCTCGTACGGCGCCGATTTTAAGGGTGGTGCCGACGTCACCCACAACGACGGGGTCGACGGCTGTGCGTACTGCAAGACCCAGACGATCACCTTTGATATCGAGGATCTGGCCGGCGGCTCCCTGGTGGACGGGACGTACTTCCTGAGGGTCGAATACCGTGCTATCTACATCGATCCCGATGGCGTCCAATCCCCGAGCATACCGGATCCGGAACGGTACATTGCCATCGAGCTCGACAACGCTGTGATGCCTTCCACGCTGGCGGAGTGCGAGTGCGCGCTGGCGGTGTGCGAGGCGGGCGGGACGTCTTCTTGTGTCGAATGCCAGCTTATCGCCGATCAAGTTTTCGAGGCGTCCTGCGACGTCATGATGGCGTGTAAGGTGCCGACGGCATTAGGTGAGTATACGGCCGGTGTCACCGCGCTGGCGAACCTGGCCCTGGCCAATATTACCGCCTGCCCGGATTCTTTCGGCGGCGAGGTGGACTGTCTCGCTTTGATTCTCAGTCAGGTTGATGCCATAATCAATCAGTGAGCTGGAAGCACGGCAACAACCGTCGCCTTGACCCGAAGCGTGAACCCCAACGCAGCTGACCGTCTGAATTCGACCCGTAGCGTCGGCTTCCAGCCTGCGGTCTTCGCGAATTCACTCTGGTCGAAGTGATGTCGATCCGGGTGCTCGCGAATCGCCCAATGACGTCCATCAATCCCTGTGAAATACCTATGGCGGCGAAAAGTTCGCCTGGAAGAACTGCTACTACCTGTTGCAGTTAGCCTATCTGCTGATCCAGCTGATGACGAAAACCGATAAGAAGAAAAGTAAATAATTTCCCCTCTGTGCTCTATGTTTTCCGCCATCTGCGGTTGTCCTGAATCTGCGGGGGAGTAATCTTCTTCTATGGTTGTCCCGAATCTCCGGGGCCGCCGGCCTCATACGACCTGAGTAGTTATAAGTAACTTTGAACCAGCCGAGCGCCCCATGACGATCGATATCTCGAAACTCACGCGCGCTGTCTTTATCGACGCCCATTATCCGGAATGGCAGGTGCCGGGCGAAGAACTGTATTATGACTGGTCGGCGGCGCAGATCGTCGACACGGTCGCGAACGCCGGGGCGCAGATGATGGTGTTCTTTGCCAAAGACCATTTCGGTAATTGCTACTATCCAACCGAGGTCGGGCATCGACATCGC
>DPYP01000252.1:0-5026 GCA_003545375.1 Lentisphaeria bacterium | reverse complement strand
TTCTTGACCTGTTCCGCCAGGCCGTCGAAGGCGCCGCTGACGATGAACAGGATGTGGCGCGTGTTGATCGTTCGTTTCTTTTTGTTGCCGCCGTGCATCATCTCCATCATCGCTTCCATCTGTCCGGCGAGGTCGGTCTGGCTCTGGATGCTGACTTCGGTATCCTCCATGAGCTTGAGCAGGTTGATCTGCACGCCGCGACCGGAGACGTCACGGTTGCCGCCGGATTTTTTTGTCGCGATTTTGTCGATCTCGTCGACATAGACAATGCCGTATTGCGCCAGCTCCAGGTCATTGTCCGCGACGCGGATCAGGTCGCGGACAATGTCATCGACGTCATGACCGACGTAACCGGTCTCGGAGAATTTCGTGGCGTCCGCCTTGACGAACGGCACGCCGATCAGCTTGGCAATGCAACGCATGAGGTACGTCTTGCCGACACCGGTGGGCCCGAGCAGGAGGATGTTCTGCTTGGTGTACTCCTCCTCCTTGCGGTTTGGCTTTGCCAGGCATTCGCGCACGTGGTTGTAGTGGTCGCAGATCGCGACCGACAGCACTTTCTTGGCTTCCTGCTGTTTGATGACGAAGCGGTCGAGATAATCCCGGACCTCGCGCGGGCGCAGGTTGAACTCGCGGATACGCTGCAGGAACTCGTTGTCCTCGTCGAAGTCCGGTTCTTCCGGTTCACCCTGCGCCTCGGTCTGGCCGAATGTCGAGAAGATATTTCCGGCGTTGAGATTGCGAAACATCGACTGAATCTCCGAACGGAATTCGTCGCTTTTTTTGTCGCTGTCACTCATGATTGCCGCCTGTTGTGTTGAAAAAAAGCAGGTGGTCTGAACCTTGCCCGCTATATGCATCGGGTTCGATGCCTGAAACTCACAATAGTTGTCAATTCCGCGATACTCAAGGATTTTCAGAAGAGGTATTCGACATTGTGCGCCTGCAGTTCGTGCTCGACAATTTTCTGCACCGCAATGTTTACCTTCTGATTCATGATCAATTGCTCGACCTGTTTGCGGACGCCTTCGAGTTCGACCGGTCCTCCCCCTTTGACCTCGTGTATCTTGATCAGATGCAGGCCGATTTCGGTGACGACTATATCACTGACTACCCCCGACTCCAGAGCGAAGGCAGCGCGCTCAAATGCCTCATTCATCGTGCCGCTGGTGATCAGGCCGAGGTCGCCACCCTTCGACTTGCTCACCTGGCACTCGCTGATTTCGCGAGCCACTTCTGCAAAGTCCGCACCGGCACTGACACGCTCCCGCGCCGTTTTTAACTGGCTGCGGCGTTCGTCTGCGGTTTCCGGGCTGGCCCCGGGATCGATCGCCAGCATGATGTGTGAAATGTGGCGTTGTTCCGGCTGTTTGAAGTGCGCCTTGTTTTTTTCGTAAAAGTTCTGAACTTCCTGCATCTCAACCCGCAACTGGCCGCGCACGCGGGCATCGACCCAGTGATCGATCGCCAGTTGCTCGCTGATGCGCGTGACCACTTTTTCCTTCGAGACGCCGTACGGCTGCATGGCGCCAAGCAGGTCGTTGCCTCCTTGTTCCGCCAGTTTGGCACGTGCCAGGTCCGCGTCCGGTTTGAATCCGTGGCGGCCGGCGACGTCGAGCAATACCGTTCGCCCGAGCGTCGACTGGACGCTGCGTCGAACGATCTCACGCAAGTCGTCTTCGTTGAATCGCCGGCCCTGTTGCAGTGCAAAATTCAAACCGACGCCCAATTCCTCCGCGACCTGGACGCGGGTAAGATGCGTAACGCCATCGTAGGTCACCAGGACCTTCGGCAGGAATCCCAGCAATTTCTGCAGGCTCGGTGTCTGTGACGTTGGCGCATTGATGTCCTCGATTGGTGCCAGGCGCGGCGGCAGGGGTGTGTCGTCGTCAATGGTGATCGACTGGCCGGGGGCGAAAGTGATCGTCGCCAAGAGCAGCAGGAAAGCTCGCATAGTCAATGTCTTCATTTGTCGACACGATAGATGTGCCACAACACATCCGTAAAGTTCAGAACCGGCGATTGGTCGGCGAAGCGGATTTCTCTTAACGTGTGCAGTATTGGTGCTGTGTCCAGTTTTGGAATCTCGGTCAACAGACGTTTCAAAAGGCGGAACCCCTCCGTGTACGACTGCTCGGCAAACGCGGCGTGTACCTCGAGCTGCATGCCGCAGTAGGTCACCGGTGCCCGGTCTGCGATTGTTGCCTGGATCTTCTTCCTCTGTGCGTTGCTGCCGGACATGTAGAGGTTGTACAGCAGAAGGTCGGCCCAGCGGTTGTCCTCAATTGCCATCGTTGCGGAGATCGGCAGCGAACCGTTGCGTGATTGGCGCCACAGTTCGATAGGTGCCGGGTCGATCGCGACGGCGGCATACTGGGCGAGCGGTGTCGGTACGCGGGTGCTGTCACGGCACAGAGCCAGATCGATCTCGGCCAGCAGCTCCTGCTGCAAGCGGAGACGTTTACGCTGGACGAGCGCGGCCACATGTTTAGTCTGTGCTTTTTGCCAGACGTTGTAGCTCTGGTGCTCGAAAAGGCGTCGCGGTGGCAGATCGGCAACGGCTCGGGCTGCGGTCATCGGGTCGTCGTAGGGCATGGCTGCCCGGTAATTGCTGATTGCCAGGAGACCGTCGAGTTGTGCCAGGGCGGCAACCAGCCGGTCGCTCTCGCCGGTGTCACGGATTGCTGTTTTCAGGGCGGCGTGGGCGTCCTCAAGTTTTCCGTGGCGCAACAGATCGTTGACGGCTATCAGAGATCGATCGTCCTGCAGCTCGCGCTCCAGGTAGTAGGTGAGTTCGATATCCGGTTGCATGGTTGCCAGCCGTTCGATCTTGCGCAGTGCCAGTTCATGGTCCCGCTGCTCGATGGCCTCGAAAAGATCGGCAACGATCCGCTTGTTCAGGCGCTCGTACTTCGGTGCCTGCCGGTCGCCGCAACCGCCGGCCAGCAATACGGTTGCCGCGCAGCACAGGTATAGCCAGTGTATGCTCAGGATGTTTCGGTCATTTGTCATGTGACTGTGCTCGGATAATTTCGACGCATATCGCCGCCGGATCAATCGGCTGGTCCGAGACTATCGGTGTGGCGCCAGGGTGCTGATTGCGAAACCAGGTACGTTGTCGTTTGGCGTACTGGCAGGTCGCGGTCGCGATCAACTCCGCCAATTCCGCGAGGCTACTGATGTCACCACATAAGTAAGCGGCAATCTGCCGGTATCCAAGTGCTTGGCACGCCGTCGGCGTGTCGAAAAGTCCGCGCTCGATCAGTTGCTCAGCCTCCTCGATCCAGCCTGAATCGAGCATCTCGAGCGTACGCTGGTGGATTCGCTCGCGATTAATTTCCGGTGTCGGCAGCAGCGTCCATTCACTGACCGGCAGGACCGGAAGGCGGTTTGTCTTGCGGGCGACTTCACCGGTTATGCGGAGTGTCTCGACGGCTCGGATCAGGCGGCGGGGATTGCCGCGGACACGGTCCGGTGCCTCTGCATCCGCCGCTGCCAGCTCCGCCAGCAGTGGTGCCTCGCCCGCCTCATCATAGAATGCCTGGACTGCTGCGCGAACGCTCGCGTCGGACGACGGAATGTTATAGCCGTAAATCAACGCGCGGGCGTAGAGACCGGTGCCGCCACAGAGAATCGGTTGCCCGCCCCGGGCGTGGATGGCGTCGAAAGTTGCTCCAGCGCGCTCGATAAAGTCGCAGACACCGAAGGCTTCACTGATATCGCAACAGTCAATGAGATGATGCGGAACTCCGTCTTGCTCGGCTGCAGATGGTTTGGCCGTGCCGATATCGAGGCCGCGATAAACCTGCATCGAATCGCAGGAGACAATTTCGCCATTCACTCGCCGCGCCAGTTCCAAGGCTACTGCGGATTTGCCGGACGCCGTGGGCCCCAGGATCGCGATGATCTCAGGCATGACTATCAACTGCCGGTTGCCGGTGCCTGCTGATCGTCTGCAACTTTGCCCTCGTTGCGAGTCCAGCACGAGATCAGATAGATGCCGACGCCGATGCAGATGCAACTGTCCGCGACGTTGAACGAGGGCCATTCCCAGCGCTTATAATAGAAACTGAGAAAATCCACAACATTGCCCCGCAGTATGCGGTCGATCAGGTTTCCCAGGATGCCGCTCAGTATCAGGCTCATGGCGATACCGCGCTCGATGAAGCCGTTGACGAATCGCGGAAACATTGCCAGTATCGCTACGAAGACAACAAGGGAAATGACCGACAGAACCTGGGTTTGGTTCGAGAAGATGCCCCAGACCGCTCCGGGGTTGCGGACGTGGACAATGCGGAAGAAGCCCGGAATGACTTGGACGATATCTTGTCGTGCCAGCGTTTCCGAGACAACGATGGCGTACTTGGTGAGCTGATCGACAAACGTCAGAGCGACGACTGTGGCTGCTGGCAGGCGCCAAACCTGGCACCACGCGGAAGGGCGTGCGGGTGTCGAGTTACCGGGATCTGGCATGTGATGATCGCTGCTATTCGGTGAGCTCGAGCTCCGCATCCAGATCGATACCTTCGGCACGGGCTGTCTCGCGACGAGTCTTGCACTGGACGCAAAGCTTGGCATACGGAATGGCCTCGAGACGGGCTTCCTGAATGTCCTGACCACAGTCCAGGCAGACGCCGAAACCCCTGCCGTGCAGCCGCTCGATAGCCTCGCGGATCAGTTGAATGCGATGACCTTCATCAGACATGACGCCCAGCCCCATCTCCCGCAGGAAGCTGTCGCTGCCGATGTCCGCCAGTTCTTCGCCGGCCTGCTTGTTGCTGGTCAGCGATTGGGCTGAGAGGGTCCGTACTTCGTCGACAAGCTGATCGCGTAACGTCACGAGCATCTCGTAGTACTTCCTCTTCTTGCCGCGAAAATTTGGCTGGCCATTGCCGCGCCTGACCGGGCGCTGACGGACACGGTTCCTACTCGCCAACAGCCTGCGGGCTGGCGCCTTCTCTGCGGCGGTTTTTTTCTTTGCCGGCGGCGTCTTCGCGGATACCTTCTTTGCGGATACCTTCTTTGC
>DPYP01000421.1:0-18954 GCA_003545375.1 Lentisphaeria bacterium | reverse complement strand
CGACTGTGCCCGAATCCTGCGAGTTTCTATCCATCGCAGGCGCCAAGATCTCCTGCGACCTGCCCGGGGTATTGCCAACCCTTTATAACAAGCTAAGTTACAGCTTCTCAACCGGGGAAAGGGGAGACGCACGTGTTCCGTCGAATCTGTTGTAGCCTTGTCGTCATCGACTGCCTGCTGGTGTTGGCCCATCTGCTGTGGCCAGAGTATGAATGGGGCCAGGGACGCGAGTCGTATTTCAACCTGGGCAACCGCTTGACGCTGGCATCGTGGTACACGGCAGCGAAGCTGACGGCACTGGCGATCCTGGCCCTGGTCGCGTTTTTTCGGGAATCGCACTGCAGCAATGACCGGCAACCGCGCCCATGGATGTGGCTCGGGATTGCGGGTTGGGCGTTGCTCTGGTCGTTTGTCGAGATCAGCCAGATCCACAACCGCCTGGAGCTCCTCGACTATGACGATCCGGACGCCTACTCACTGCTGACGCAAGTCGGCCTGGCACTGATCGTCATAGTGGTGGTGGCCGCTTTTCTGTGGACCCGCCTCAAAGATTCACCAGCCTCACAACTGCGTTGCATGGTCGGCTGGATAGTCGCGTGGCTGGCCGCCATTGCGATATCTGCATTGATCCGCGGAGGGCTGACGGGTCACACGGAGAGCCTGGTCAGTCTCCGCGGCCTCGGCCACCTGGCCGGCACGACGATGCTCCTGGCAACGATTGGCGCCGTGGCGCTGCGGCCGCTGGACGCGGCACCTGATCAGGCGGCGGCTCGAAGTTCTGCATTCCCGTCCGGCCGCCGCAGCATCTGGCTGCTGATAGGCGTGGGCGGCACGACGTTTTCGATCATTTATCTGCAAATCATTCTGTTCCAGATGATGATGATTTTCGCCGACTACCTGACCGCGACATTCGTCATTTCGATCGCCCTGCTTGGCCTCGCGGTGGGCGGGTTGATCGGCGCGTACTGCGCCGGGCGCGCGGCTATATCGACGATGATTACCGCGGCGTTGATCCTGCCGTTCGGCGTCATGCTGGCATTCGGCACGGCAGTAAAATTCATGCCGACACCACTGCTCGCCTCCTTGCTGATGATGGTGCCGTTCGCCTGTGGCAGCGCGGTGATTACAGTGGCGCTGGCGCGGGCGAAGTCGCACCTCGTTTACTTCATCGATTTGCTGGGGGCGGCTATCGGGGCATTCGCGGTTTGTTTCGCGCTCGGGGCTTTTCGTGAAGAAAGCAGTCTGTTGTTTCTCTCGGCGTTCACGGCGGCACTGGTAATCTGCTACGCCATCTATCTGCGGTCGCCATGGGCGCGCGGTCTAACCATCGCCCTGGCCGCAGTCCTCTGCCTGGGCTTCGTGTCGATCGGTGTTTCGAACCTGCAGAACGACATATTCAATGTCGTACGCTACAAGGTGCTGCGGATCCATTCCAAGGCAAACGTCATGTACTCGCGCTCCTCTTTTGTAGGTCGCTATGACATCATCAAGCGCGGCCCGAATTCGAACACGATAAAAGCCTACAACAACGGCCGGACGATCGATACCATGCGGCCGACCCCGCCAGAGGAGTTCCAGATCGACCCGCGCATGCCGCACACGTATCTGGATAACCCGTCGATCCTGATCCTCGGTTTGTCGGGTGACGGCGTTGCCAAGACGTCGCGGTTTCTCAGCGACCGGGTCGTCGGCATCGAGATCAATCCGCGCATCGTCGAACTGCAGTCGAACGAACTGATTCCATACAACGGCGACAGCTACAAAGACATCGAAGTGCATGCCATGGACGGTCGCAGCTATCTGGAAGCGATCGACGAGCAATTCGACATCGTAACGTTGATGAACGCTCACGGCGCCCGCGGCGCAGCGGAAGGCAGCGCGCCGAGCCCGGAATACCTGTTTACGCTCGAGGCGTTTCATTCGTACTTCGACCACATGACCGACCGCGGTATCCTCAACATTGAGGAACCAATCAACCGGCCGCGCCGTGAACCGCCGGTGTGGAAAATGATCGTAACGATCCGCCAGGCACTGATCGACCGCGGCATCGAGCATCCGGAGAACCACTTCTTCGTTTTCCAATGGCGAACGACGACCAACAACTACATCCAGACAGTCGTCAAGAAAACGCCCCTGACCGAGACCGATGTGAGCAATCTGCAACGCTGGCTCGACGAGGTCGACCGAGTGCGACAGATCGAACGGGAACAGAACCGCAAACTCGGGCCGATCCGGTCGATAACGACAATCCTGCACATGCCTAATGCCGACTACGACACCAACTACACACGCCTCATGAAAGGCGAGGTTGAAGCGGCGGTGCTGCAGGCACGCAATCTACGAGTGACCACGGACAATCGCCCATTCCATTTCGACGTCGATCCGCGCCATCCGAATATCCGGAAAGCCTGTATCCGTGCCATGCTGATGTCGCTGCTGCTGCTGCCGTTTTTCGTTGGCTTCCTGGTGCGACGCCGTCGCGGACTCCGCAAACTGCTGCCGTTCGTCCTGGCGGTGGGACTGACCGGGCTGGGGTATTTTCTGATCGAAGTGGTGCTGATCGAACGCTACGAAATATTCATCGGGTCGCCGGTCGTCACCTTCTCGACCATCCTCGGCACCCTGCTGATTTTCTCCGGGCTCGGAAGCCTTTGGAGCGGTCGGGTGAAGCCGCGGCAGGCATACATGGCGCTCGGCGTTGTATTCGTCATGCTGATCGCGCAGCAGTTTCTGCCGAAGCTCTTTCCGATGGCCGCGGCGTTGCCGCTGGCAGCGAAAGTGATCCTGGTGATTGTTGCAGTGGCGCCGCTGGCGTTTTGCATGGGCGTGCCGTTTCCGTTCGTGCTGCGCCTGGGCAAAGATCGGTACGAAGAGTCGTCGGCCGGCATGCTGTTCGCTTTCAATTCGGTGGCCAGTGCGCTGGCGGTGCCGCTGTCGATGAACATTTCGACGTCGTACGGCCTGAACGCGACGTTCACTGCCGGCATCGTAGTGTATCTGGTGGTCATGCTGCTACTCGCATCGATGCACCATCCGGGACTGGAGTTGCCGGCCAATGCAATAGCAGTCGTAGTTGCCGCCACCCTTTTCGCCGGACCGTGGATCAGCAGGCAGGAGATCGAGACCGGAGCACAAGACCGCTACGAAATCTTTGCGATCAGCTACGGCCGATCGATTTACGGTGACCACAAGATTTTCTCCGGCGGCTCGCGAGAGGAGGCGCACCATTTCGAGTGGATGTTCTGGGTTGTCAAAGGCGGCGGCAAGACGATCCTCATCGACACTGGCTTCGACGACAAGGACACCGCGAAAGTCTGGGGCATCAACAACTACATCAGTCCGGTCAAGCGCCTGCGTCACTTCGGCATCGAACCCGAGTCGGTGTCAGACGTCATTCTCACCCACATGCACTGGGACCATGTCGGCGCTATCCAGCATTTCCCGAATGCGAACGTTTGGCTGCAGAAGACCGAGTTTGAGCATGCGCAGGATCGGCTGAGCGCGCAGAAGCAATCCGCCAAGGGCATGCGCTGGAGTGATCTGGTGCAAGTACTGGACGTGCAGGAGCAGGGACGGCTGCAACTGGTTGACGGCGATCTCGAACTGTTCCCGGGTATCGAACTGCATCTCGGCGGCGCACACACGCCGGGCACCCAGTACATCAATATCGAAACTGCCGATGGCCAGGTCGTGATTGCCGGCGACATTACGTATCTCTATGAGAACAACCGCCGGCACAAGCCGATCGGTGTCTGCGTCGATCCGCAGGAAAACCTCGCGACTATCCGCAAGCTCCACACCCAGGCGGCAACACCATTCCTGATAATGCCCGGACACGATCCGCGGGTCATGAGGTGGTTTCCGAAAGTCCAGGAAGGCGTCGCACAGATCTCGACAATCGACCCGCAACTATGAACTCGCCCCGCGAAGCGACACGATGAGCGAAGAAACATTCATAAATCCAACGGCTCGCGACAGCGTACGCCGCGCCGTGCGCGTCTATCTCGGAGTGCTGATCCTGGCAGTGCTGGTGCAGGGACTGCTGCACTGTCTCTTCGCCGATCTCCGGGCCGGCGGCGTCTACTGGTTCAACCTGGACAAGGAACGCAACCTTCCGACGTGGTTCTCCGGCATGCTGTTCTTCATCTTCGGTGGTGCAGCCTTTGTTGCGTGCTACTGGGAAAGACGCATCAACCGGACGCAGACACAGGTTTTCAAAATGCCGCTGCTATGGCTCGGCGTTGGTTTGGCAGGGCTCGGGATGTCGCTGGACGAGATCACTATCCTGCATGAAAACATGTTCTGGAAGGAGGTCCGCCAGGCGACCGCGGAAGTCGACAGCACCTGGCGTTACCTGACACAATGGCAGGTGCTCTATGCCGTCCCGATCCTGCTCATGGCGGCGTACATGCTGTTGTTTTTCTCGAACCGCTTCAATGCCAGTCGCGGTGCCAAGGCAGGTGCTTTCGCCGGTCTCAGCTGCTGGTTGCTGGCGTTCTTCCTCGAAGGCCTGCGCCTGCTGTTCAAAGAATACGGCGACGCCTGGTACTCGGCACAGGTCTTGGCCGAGGAAATTCTCGAGATGGCCGGTGCACTGTTTTTGATGGCTTCCGTGGTGTACTACAACATCGACATCGCCCTGGACCTGTCGGATGAGCGCAAGAAGCAGCTGCAACTCGCATCGCGACTGCTGACCCCGAAAGCCATGTTGCCGGTGGGTATCATGGTCGGCGTGATGGCGGTGTTCACCGCTGTTTTTCTGTATGTCGCCAAGGAGCATGAAAAGAAAGGCATGAGGGTGCCGTCGCTGGTGCGCAGGGCACTGCGCGATGTCGACAAGCAGAAAGATAAGCCAGACGACAGCCCACCCGTCGAAACAGTGTTCGCGCGCACCGGCATCTGGTTCGACACGATCTCGCCGGCACCCTTACCCGACCGCAGTGCGATCGGCAGCGCCATGACGACGCTGCTGACCGCCGCCAAGGCACAGCAAACACCCGATGCGCTGCCAGCTGCAGTGACCGAGGACAAGGCACCGCGCCTGGTGTTCCTGTCGATTACCAACGGCAGGCAGCGGGCACAGCCGGCGATTGGCGCCGGCAAAGGCCTCGGCGCTGCGCTGCTGGATGCGTGGGCGCAGCTCAACGCGCGACAACCGAAAAAACCGATCATACTGAAGCTGGACATCGTCGACCGCGTCGAGGCTCAGGTGCCGGTGCAGAACAGCATGAGCCTGACCAAAGAACCCAGCCTTCACGGCCTGGCTTTCGCCGGCAAGACCGGCATCGCCTTCCTGCCCGAGGAGCTGTACAGCTTATCGCTGGTCGACGATGACAAACTGCAGACGGTCGCGATCCGCGATGCCTTGAACAAACGTGGTCGGAGTCGCGGCCTGGGCTTTCTGGATCGGCGCTTCAGGATCCGGCAGTTCACAACCCGGAGCTACGCCTGTAACGGCGAGCTGCTCGACCTCTATCGCGGCCATCGTATGTGGAGCGAACTGAAACGCAGCGATATTATGGCAGCAGCGCTCAGCGCCGGCCGCTACCTTCAGATCAACGTGCTGTCCGATGGCCGTTTTGTCTACAAGTATCTCGGCGAGCAGCACGTCCGGGCCAGGGAGTACAACATCGTGCGTCACGCCGGCACGATTTTGTCGATGCTCGACCTGTACGCCACCACCCAGGATAAACGGCTGCTGAGTGCCGCCGAACGGGCCACCGGCTATCTTGTCGACCAGATGCAGGCGTTCGGCGACAACGACAGCGGTATGATCGCCCTCGCCTACGCGGGAAAAATCAAGCTCGGCGGTGTGGCGCTGGCTGCCGTCGCCCTGGCCAAACACATCGAAGTGACCGGCAACGATCGCTACCAGCCGCAACTGATCGGGCTTGGCGAATACATCCGCGGTTCACAGCGGGACAACGGCAGTTTCATCCACCAGCGCCGGCCGAGCACTGGTCACGAGTTGCCGTTCATGTCGGAGTATTATCCCGGCGAAGCGATTCTGGCGTTGATGCGCATCTACGGCATCGACCCGCAGGACAAATGGCTCGACGTCGCCGAAGGCAGCGCGTCGTTTCTGATCACTGAACGCGACGCCGGAAAGGCGACACTGGAGCTGATCCATGACCACTGGCTGTTGTACGGGATCAACGAACTCTACCGGCAACGCCCGAAGCCGCTGTATCTCGAGCACGCCCGGCGCATCACCGAGACTATTGTCCATCATCAACTGGTGGACTCGGAGTTTCCCGACTACAACGGCTGCTTCAACGAGCGGCCGCAGTCAACTCCGACGGCGACGCGTTCGGAGGGGTTGCTGGCGGCTTACCCGTTGTTCCGCGATCACGGTCTCGAGGCAGAGGCCGACGCAATGCTGCCGGTCATTGTGCGGGCCGTACATTTCCAGATGCAGAATCAGTTCCGCCCGGAAAATGCGATGTACGCACAGCTGCCGAACCGCTGCCTCGGCGGTGTCCGCAAACACCTGGAGAGCTACAGCGTACGGATCGACTACGTGCAGCACAGTCTGCAGACGTTTCTGGCTCTGCACCGTCTGATGGAAGCGCAAGGGATCGAGTCGCTGCCGGTGGAGTAAGTAGGGGCTACGCCAAGGGATTGCGCCCGACAACATCAAGCTGGCTGGGACCGCGATGCTGACAGTGCCTACGGATTCGGAGGGGGAAGTTGTTCCGGCGCGGCCGTGGGTTCGGGCGTCGCGCCGCCGGGGGGATCCGGGTATTCGCCGTTGAGCGCGTTGGCGACGATTGTCTTGACTTCGGTGCTGAAGTCACCGCCAAGGATCCACTCGAGATACGATGGGTCCTCCTGCACCAGGAGGTTCAAAGCTGTACCACGCTTCTGACCGAATCCAATAACGATCCGGTCTTTTTCCCAGCGCAGTTTACCGTCCCAGTCAACGAAAGAATTGGTCCGCGGATTGAACTCGGCATCCAGTTCAACGATCGACTTCGGCAGGTCCTCATAGCGGTGGAGCTGGGCTTCGAGGACCTTGATCGTGGCAAGCACATCGGCTTCGCAGTTGTGTGCTTCTTCGAGCTCAGCGTTGCAGTAGTGGCGCATCGCGGCTGTGAGCGACCGCGGCTCGCGGCGGCGGAAGACCTGGAACGCGTCGAGCACGCGGCGTCCGCGCATATCAAAAGGCAACTCGGCCCGGTTGAATTCGCTTATCAGCAGCGGGATATCGAAGTAGATGATATTGAACCCGGCCAGGTCACAGCCGTCGAAGTAGGCACTGAGGCTGCGGGCAATCTGCGGGAAAGACGGCTGGTCCGCGACATCCTCGTCGGTGATGCCATGGATCTCGGTGCTTTCAGCCGGTATCGGGATCTGCGGGTTAACCAGCCGGCTCTTGACCTCCATGCCGCCGTCCGGTATGATTTTTGCAACGCAGACAGAAACGATGCGGTCGTACTGGACCGCTACACCAGTAGCTTCAAGATCGAATACAGCGAGGGGCCGGTCGAGTTTGAGGCTGCGGATTTTCAATAAATCATCACTGGACATGGCAGTTGAACTTAACGAGTCAGCCGTCCGCTGCAATGGAAAAACTGAAATTTTTTGCAGAAATTCTCACCTAAAGGACAAGAAACAAGGCGTTTCCGGCGGTCATTCATCGGAGGTGCCTGCATGTGATGCAATTCCCTTATCCGTATGTAATTAACGAAAATTCGAACGGTGACAAATTGAAAGCCCTGACTATTGTCGCTATGGTAAGCAAACTTGAAAATGAAAAGACCTGTGACTGCGAACCAACACAATCTGAATCATGTTTCGGGAACATCGATCGCCCAATTGTGGCGAACCAGGTGTCGCGGCGTGGTGCCTTGTAAACAAATAACGCGTCAATTCGACTGGGACAGCCTCTGAGACTTCGGGCTCAGGGGCTTTTTTGTTTATACTGCAACTCGCTGGGCGAAAGCAGAGGAAATGTAGAAAATGGCATCGGCATTGACACAACGCGTTCTGGTGCTCAACAAGCACTGGCAGGCGGTCAATATCGTGACTGCACTGGCAGCGGTATGCAAGGTATACCAGAGCAAGGCACGGATCATTGACGAGAACTACGCGATGTACGACTTCGAGTCGTGGATCGAGACGTGGCGCGACGCCGCCAGCCTGGCCGTAGTCTCGACCGAACGTGTCGTCGCATGCCCAAGCTTCCAGCTGGTCGTTCCGGAGATCATCATCCTCAAGAATTACGCCGGTTATCAGCACAAGAAGGTGAAGTTTTCGCGACGCAATGTCTTCGAGCGGGACAATTACACCTGCCAATACTGCTGCCGGCGCTTCAACACCAGGGAACTCAACATCGACCATGTCATGCCAATCTCACGCGGCGGTGAGACATCGTGGAAGAATGTTGTGTTGTCGTGCATCCCATGCAACCATCGCAAGCGCAACCGGACACCGACGGAAGCGCACATGCGACTGGTGCGCCGGCCGTTTGAACCGAACTGGTCGCAGCTCAAGCGTCCGACGCAGTCGAACGTACCGAAGTCCTGGGAAGATTTCCTCGGTAAGATGTACTGGAACATCGGCTTGGTGGACTGATATATGGCTCTACCCTATGTGAACGATGCGGTGAACACTCGCCGCCGGTTGGCAACCGCGCGCCGGTCCTTGGTCCTGGTCCTGACCGTGGCGCTGGTCACAGCGACCGGCTGTGGCATCATCAGACGCTCCCTGGTCTCTTCCGGAACGGATACCATGGCACACCTGCTCACCTCCGTGCAGGCTCAGCCCGACCCCGAGCTGGTCCGGCAGGGCCTGCCGGCTTTTATCCTGCTGCTCGACGGATTGATCGAGGCCTACCCGGAGAACCCGGAACTGCTGCGGGCAGCTGCCACGTCATATGTCGCTTACGCTCAGGCCTTCCTGGCCGACCCCAAAGACGAAGAGCGCGCCGCCAGACTATACGATCGCGCTCATCACTACGGCATGCGACTGCTGCAGCGTCACAAGCACCTGGCGGCAACCCTGCGCAGCAGCGGTGACTCCTTCGAACTTGCCCTTCGCACGTGTTCGGCAGAGGACGTGCCCGACCTCTATGTTGCCGGCACCGCGTGGCTCGGTTGGATCATTGCCAAACCGGATTCGATCGAGGCACTGGCCGACCTGCCACGGGCTCTCGACCTGATGGAACGAATCCTCGAGCTCGATGAAGGCTACGGCAACGGCAGCGCCCACCTCACCTTCGGCATTTACTACGCGATCCAGCCCGCCGGCGCCGGCCAGGACCTGGCTAAGAGCCGGCACCACTTCAAGCGCGCCATCGAGCTGGGCGGCGGCAATGACCTGACCGCCCGCCTGCTGTATGCCGAGTTCATCGGCAAGGCCACACTCGACCGCGATTTCTTCTCCGGCCAGCTTGAGGACATTCTCAAATTCGACGTCACCATCGCGCCTGACCATCGGCTGGCGAACGAGCTGGCATTGCAGCGCGCCAGAATGCTGCTGCTCAATCAGGACGATTATTTCTGACCTGTCGGTCACCACCGATGACGCCGACGCAGTGAATAAAAGTTCTGCTTCAGACGACCAACTATTACCGGGATCGTTGACAAACGCTTTTTCGTATTTCATTTTCCAGACATCATGCGCGCTACCCTTTCGGAGGTTACATGCCACACAATCGTTTGATTCCATTCCTTTGCTGTATCCTGGTTATAGGCAGCACCCAGATCGGTGCTGCCAAGAAAACCTTCAAAATATCCAGCCAGGCGCCGGAACGCAGTATCTGGGGCAAGGCTCTGATCAAGATCGCCCAAAACGTCTCCGCTGTCACCGACGGTGAGGTTGAATTCAAGATTTTCCACGGCGGCGTACAGGGCGATGAGCAAACCGTGCTGAGGAAAATGCGTGTGAAGCAATTGCACGGCGCCGGCTTCATTGGCCAGGGCCTGTCGATCATCAATCCGGATGCTCTGGCGCTGACGCTGCCGGCGCTGTTCGAGAGCCAGGAAGAGTTTGAGTATGTCCTCAACGAGGTCGGCCCGGAGATTTCTCAGGCCTGTGCAAAGAAAGGCTATAAGGTCCTGTCGTACCCGCAGCTCGGTTATGCTTTCGCCTTCAGCCGCGACCCGATCCATAGCATAGACGACCTGAAATCGTCCAAGCCCTGGCTCATCCAGGGAGACGTCATGAGCAGAGAACTGTTCGACGTACTCGACGTATCACCAGTTTCCGCCAGCGTCGGCGAAGTGCTGCCAGCCCTCAATTCAGGCATGATTCGCCTGGTCTTTTCGCCACCTACCGCCGTGATCGCTATGCAGTGGCACGATAAACTGTCCTTTCGCTTGTCGCGCGAGATCATTCCCACCATGGGTGTCCTGCTGGTGGACCTCGAACGCTGGAACACTCTGCCCAGGGAAACACAAAAAAAGGTGGAGCAGATCGTCGACCTCGAAATCGCGCGCCTCAACAAAGCTGTCCTCAAGACCAACGACAAAGCTATTGAAGTTCTCGAACACCGCGGCATGGAAACGATCCAGGTCACCGATGAGTTAGCCCAAATCGTCGTCGATGCCAGCGAGCAGGTCGCGCAGCGGCTGGCCGACAAGGCTTTTTCCAAAAGTTTCCTCGAGCGGATCCTCAAGGCTGCCGCCGATTATCGAGAAAAGAATGCCGGCAAGTGAGCCGGATGCCGAGTTCAGTGTTACAGTTCGCCGGCTGCGGTTAGCTTTTCAGCCACGAGCCCGAGTGTAACCTGAACAGTAAGGTACAGCGTGAGTGGCGAACCCGTTCAACCCGATGACGATCCCCTCGCACCTCCACTCCATGAGGGTCGGTTCGCACGTCTGATCCGACGCACGGAAGAGTGCTTTTTCGTCGCCATCCTCCTCGCCCTCGTTGGCGTCGGCCTCGCACCGATTGTCGCACGACGCTTTGACCTGGGCTCTATCACCTGGTCGATCGACGTCTCCAGGCAGTTGGTCCTGTGGATCGCCCTCTTCGGTGCCGGCGCCGCAACTCGCGATCGCAAGCACATAGTCATCGACGCAGTCAGCCACCTGCTGAGCGCGCGCAACAAGTTCCGGTTGAGCGTCCTCACCGGGTTGATCTCCACCGCCGCCTGCGGATTCCTCTTCGTTCTCTGCGTGCGCTTCGTTCAGAGCGAACTGGAGTTCAACTCGGATGTATCCTGGCATTTCGGTATTCCTCTGTGGATTCTCAGTGTGGTGCTTCCCGTCGGCTTTCTGATCCTGACCTTCCGATTCATTGCAAGCACCTACGAGGACGTCATCTCCGGCTTCGTTCGGCGGCAGCCGAAAGATCAGGAGGGACCCGCGGCATGAGCGGTATCGTTTCCGTCATCCTGGCGCTCGGCACAGTACCGCTGTTCGTGGTCATGGTGGTCTCAGCCGTGCTGCTCTCGGTCGCACTCGGACAGGATGAAGTGCCGTTCGGCAGCATCGTCATCAGCATCAACAGCCTGGCAAAGATGCAGTTGCTGGAGGCCCTGCCGCTGTTCGCCTTCGGCGGCTATCTGCTGGCCTACAGCGGTGCGCCGAACCGACTGGTACGCTTGTCGAACGCCGTGCTCGGCGGATTACCCGGTGGCCTGGCGATCGTCGCAATCGTCGGCTGCACCTTCCTCACGGCGCTCACCGGCGCCTCGGGCGTCACCATCGTCGCCCTCGGCGGGCTGCTGCTGCCCGCGATGCTCAAACAAGGGTACCCCGAGAACTTCAGCCTCGGGACAATTACCGCCGGCGGCAGCCTCGGCGTGCTGTTCGCCCCGAGCCTGCCGATCATTCTCTACGGCGTCGTTTCAGGTGTCAGCACCGATGACCTGTTCAAGGCCGGACTGATCCCCGGCCTGCTGATCGTCGCGACCCTGTCGGTATACGCCGCCGTTCGCGGTATCCAATGCAAGGTGCCGCGCCAGGCATTCTCATGGCGGGAACTGGGGGGCGCACTGTGGGAGGCAAAGTGGGAAATCCCCTTGCCGATTTTTCTGGTCATCGGCATCTATCGCGGCGTGTTTGTCGTCAGCGAAGCGGCAGTGATTGCGACTGCGTACATCTTCATCGTCGAGGTAATCATCCAGCGCGACATCAAGTGGGGCAAGATCGGCGCCATCGCCCGCGAAAGCATGGTGCTGATCGGCGGCATCCTGATTATTCTGGGAACCACGCTGGCTGTGAACAATGCCATCATCGACGCAGAAATTCCAAAGGAGATGTTCGCCAGGATCAAGCCGTACATGGAAAGCAAAATCGCCTTCCTCCTCTGCCTCAATGTCTTCCTGCTGATCGTCGGCTGCATGATCGATATCTACGCCGCCGTCGTTCTCATCGTGCCGCTAATTCTGCCGATCGCGATGCATTACGGTATCCACCCGGTGCATCTGGGCATCATTTTCCTGACGAATTTAGGCATCGGTTACGCCACACCGCCGGTCGGCATGAATCTCTTTATTGCGACAGTGCGATTCAGCAAACCAATCCTCAAACTGTATTGGGCCTGCATCCCCTTTATCCTGCTGCTGCTGGTGATGCTCGCGGTGATCACCTACTGCCCCGCACTCAGCACCTGGGTCCTGGACGACAGCTCGGTTCAGGCGCCCTTGCCGGAGGACGATCTCGACAAGCTGCTCGAAATCGAGGATTTCGGCGACCTCGATGAACCGCTGGACAAGGACGAAGTCGATGACTCAGAGTACCTGGAATACTTCGACGACCTGCTCAATCTCGACAAGCTCGACAAAAAACCACAATAGCGCCGCATGGCAGCCCGGCAGTCGCCGGGCAACACCCCGCGCATGTGGCGCCGGTCTTTTCACAATGCCCTCGGCCACGGCATGCACAACGTCAAGATCGTCGTAGTCGGAATCCGCTGCGCTGCACCCGACCGCATAGACGAGCCGCTGAATCGCCGCATCGCCGACGAACTGATTCGACAGCAATACGTCCATGTTGGCCTGCAACAATACGTCCACATCATGCGCGTGGCGGCGGTGAAACCGAGGCAACCGCCCGCCGCCATCTGCTCTTTAGTCAGCGGTATGCACTTGTGATTCTTGAAGTGCGGCCGCAGTTCCGCCTGCGTGTCCGCAACCAGTGCGGCGGCGCAAATCGATATTGCGTTTCGCAGCGGGCCAGTCGAGCAGCAGTACCGGCGTCGGCAGTTCGTAGATGGATTTGGCGCTCATCCGCGTGACCTTTCTGCCCGCAGCCGGAGGGTTGCTTCGTCGTCGACCTCGAACGTCCCGTCCTTCAATATGACACCATAGTCCGCCACCGCCGCCTCGCGGGAGACGCGATCGTTCCTGACGTCCCGGGCAACTGCTTTCGGGTCGCGCTCCAGCGGATCGCCGAAACCGCCGCCGCCGGGCTGCCGGTGGTATATGGTTTCGCCTTCCTTCATGCTGGTCGAAACCATGGTTATCAGCTCTTCCTTGTCGGCCGCGTGATGCAATACATTGGTGGACCCTCTGCCGGGTTGCCCGCCCTGCAGGCCGTACGGCAGATGGTCGCGGCGATCGGAGCGGATCGTCAACTGCGCATCGCCTTCGAGCAGTGTCCACTCCCGTTCCACCGCCATGCCGCCGCGAAAACGACCGGCACCGCCCGAGTCGTTCACCAGACCGTAGCGTTCGATGCGGATTGGATAGTTGCACTCGGCTTCTTCGATAGGGATGTTGGCAGCGACATTGGCAGGGCTGCACAGACCGTCGTTGCCATCGCGGTCCGGCCGCGCGCCCCACGTGCCGCAGAGAAGTTCGTAGTAGACGTACGCGTCTTGCGACTCCCGGCGCTGCCCGCCGATGATTATCAGGCTGTTGCCGCCTTCGCAGGCCGCCGGTACGCGGTCCGGCACGATCCCCGCCAGCGCGCCGAGGGCCACGTCCACCAGACGAAAGCCGACAATACCACGCATCGACGAGGCACCCGGCATGCGGACGTTGAAGATCGAACCTTCCGGCGCAATGACCTCGAGCGGCCGGAACATGCCCTCGGTGTTCGGCAATGCCTGACTCATCGCCGAGCGCATCGCGAAACCGATGGTAGCAACCGTAAAGGATCGCGTCGCATTGATCGCACCCGGCACCTGATCTGCCGAGCCGGTGAGATCTGCGGTCAGCCTGTCACCGGCAACGGTCATGGTGCATTGAACCTTCGTACGCGGCCCACCGCAGCCATCGCTGTCGATATAGTCGACGAAGGTACTCGACCCGTCGGGCCACGATGCGATCTCGCTGCGCACCAGACGCTCGCTGTAGTCGAGCAACTCGCGGGCACAGCTCTCGAAAGTCTCGATGCCGTGGCGCTCAATCAACTCGAGGACCGCATGTTCGCCGACATGACAGGCCGATAACTGACTGCGCAGATCGCCGAAGGTCATTACCGGCACACGAATATTGGCGCGCAAAAGGGCGAACAACGCCTCGTCCGGCTCGCCCCGATGATAAAGCTTCAGCATCGGAATGCGGAAGCCGTCCTGGAAAATATCGCGATTGTCGCAGGCGGAGCTCCCCGGCACGCGGCCGCCCAAATCGAGATGATGCGCCGTCGCGACGGCAAAGGCGACGCGCCGATCCCCGACGAACACCGGCTTGATGATGAAGATGTCCGGGATGTGCATGCCGCCGTCGAACGGATCGTTCAGGATGAAAACGTCACCGGGCTCGATGGCGTCACCGTACTTCCGGAACATCGACTGCATCGCATCGGGCACCGAGCCCATATGAAACGGAATGGTCGTGCTCTGGGCGATCTGCTCGCCTTCGGTATTACACAGGGACGTCGAGAAATCCAGCGCATCCCGGACGATCGTCGAGTAGGCCGTGCGATAAAGCCCTATCGCCATGACGTCGGCAGTCGAAGCCAGGGCGTTGCTGACAATCTCGAGGGTGATGGGATCGACCGTGCTCATGATGTCGCATCGCCGTATGTCATGATGATGTTGCCGTGGGCGTCGTGCTTCGCGGTCCACCCGGGCGGCACAACGATAGTGGCGTCGTACTCGTCGATGAACAACGGACCGGCGGTAACAGTTTCGAGATCAGCGCGCGTGACAATCGGCACCGCGACCGGCGTTGCGGAGTCCGCAAACGCGGCATGCCGGGACTGCGAACTCCGCGACGGCTCGCTGCCGTCGGGCGCATCCATGCGGCTGTCGCTGATCGTGCGCCCGACCAGGCGCACGGCGCACACTTCGATGACGCTGTCGTCGTCGCCGGCGTGACCGTAAAGACGTGCATGTTCGGCGATGAAATCCTTGCAGAGCTGCTCAATGTCAACGGTCGCCGTTTCGAATTCGCCGCTCACAGTGAGCGGGATGCGGATGACAGAGGCTTCGCCGTCAAAGCGCACATCGGCGCCGGCGGCCAGCGTGACCGTATCGAGCGGCACCGATTCACTGCGGAACTGGTCAAACATTTCTTCGCGCATCTCGTCGATCGGCGCCTGGACGTTGCCGCTGTCGAGCCTGGCGCCGGCAAGCTGGCAACTGCGCACGTGGTGATGCTCGATGCCGGACACCAGCAGGCCGACGGCGCTGAACACCCCTGGCCTGGGCGGTACAAGCACCCGCGTCATGCCAAGCTCCCTTGCCAGGTTGGCCGCGTGCACCGGACCGGAACCGCCGAAGGCCACCATGGTGAACTCGCGAGGATCACGGCCGCGGTGCACCGACACCTCGCGCAGCGCCCGCAGCATCATGGCGTTGGCGATGTCATGGACGCCGAGGGCGGCCGGAATGGTTTCGAGGCCGAGGGGTTCGGCAATCTGCTCTTCGATCGCCTGCGTCGCGGCGGCCTCGTCGATGACCACGTCGCCACCGGCAAGCCGGCCGGCGCCGATATAGCCAAGCGCGACATTCGCATCGGTCACCGTCGGCTGCGTGCCGCCGCGCTGGTAACACACGGGACCGGGCAGTGCTCCGGCGCTGCGGGGTCCGACCTTGAGCGCGCCGGCACCGTCGATCGCCGCAATGCTGCCGCCGCCGGCGCCGACTTCACCGATGGCAATGGCAGGCGCCAGGATCAGCTCGCCGCCGCCGCCGGTCAGGCGGTTGCCGGCCGACAACGAGGCACCCACCTCGTACTCGGTGGTGTACGGAATCTCGCCGGCTTCGATCATCGCGGCCTTGGCAGTCGTGCCGCCCATGTCGAAACTGATGATGTTGTCGATGCCGCAGAGGCTGCCGGCATTCGCCGCAGCCAGCACCCCCGCCGCCGGTCCGGACTCGAGGGCATACACCGGGTTGCGCGCGGCGTCGGCCGCCGGGGTCAGGCCGCCGGCCGACTGCATGATCAACAAAGGCGCGTCGACACCGCGATCATCAAGACCATTGCCGAGCCTGGCGAGATACTTGTTCATGATCGGACGGACATAGGCATTGACAACGGTCGTCGCGGTGCGCTCGTACTCGCGGCGCTGGCGCAGAACCTCGTGGGACAGCGACACCGGCAGGTCCGGCAGATGCCGAAGCAGATACTCGCCGGCCTGCTGCTCGTGCGCCGGAAAAGCATAGGCATGCAGAAAACAGATGGCGACGGACTCGACATTCTCGGCGGTCAACTGCTCGATGATCGGGTCCAGCTCCGCAACGTCCAGCGGCGACAGAACCTCGCCATACGCCGACAGGCGCTCGCCAACCTCGAAACGCAGATAGCGGTCGACCATGGCCGGCGGTTTGACGAAGAACAGATCGTAAAGCTGCGGCGCCCGCATGCGGCGCATCTCCAGCACATCGCGAAAGCCGCGCGTCGTGATCAGTGCGGTCTTCGCACCGCGATTCTCGAGCACGGCGTTGGTCGCTACCGTCGTGCCGTGGCAGACCGCCGTCACTGAGCCGGGCACGACAGCTTCGTCGCGCAGCACCTCGTCGACGGCGGCCAGCACAGCCGACTCGAAATCGGGCGGTGTCGACGGCACCTTGCGGGTCAGCACACGCCCCTCGTGGCCGACAACGACGAGGTCGGTGAAAGTGCCGCCGACGTCGGCAGCCAGGCGGATTTGTGATTCAGCCACGGGCGAACAGGTGGTTTGGGACAATTGAGTTCGGTAGTTGACACTCTGAGACGAGGAATTCAATTGGAAGACATGCCGGCACCCGACACAAAGTTCATTATCACCGGCGGCACGGTTATCGACGGAACCGGTGGCGAACCGATCGCTGCCGACGTCGTCGTCGAGGACGGCCGCATCCGCGAGATCGACTCGATCGAAGCGGCGGACATGCCGCGCCTCGATGCGTCCGGCATGTACGTGACCCCGGGTTTCATCGACATTCACAGCCACTCGGACTTCACGCTGCTGGTCGATCCGCGGGCCGTCAGCCAGATCAGCCAGGGCGTGACCCTCGAGGTCGTCGGCAATTGCGGTCACGGCTGCGCGCCGATCGGCGATCCGGATGAAGCAAAGGGAAACATCTACGGGAGCCTCGCCGATTTCGATATCGACTGGCGTACGATGGCCGCTTACCTCGAGCGTCTCGACACCGCACGGCCCGCCGTCAACGTCGCGACGCTGGTAGCCAACGGCAACTTGCGCATGGCGGCTGTAGCAGAGCTCGACCGGCCGGCCACCGCCGCTGAGTTGGGCAAAATGAAAGCGCTGCTGCAGGAAGGGCTGGAAGCAGGCGCCATCGGGTATTCGACCGGCCTCGACTATGGCGCCGAGCTGGCCTGTCCCGAGGATGAGATTATCGAACTCTGCCGCACGACTGCGACAGCCGGCGGCTACTACGCGACGCACACACGCAATGAAATCGGCAAGGCAGAGGAAGCCATAGCGGAAGCTATCCGGGCAGCCGCAGCCACAGAAGTGCCGTTGCAGGTATCGCATATATCCGTGGTCGCCCGTCTCAGCACCGACAGCCGCGGGGCGATCGAACAGGCGCTTGCGCAGGTCGATGAGGCACGCGACCGCGGGCTGGACGTCGAGTTCGATATGCACACGCGTCTGTTCGGTACCACCAACCTCAGCACCATGCTGCCCGCCTGGGCCATGGACGGTACGGCGGCGGACATCGCAAAAAGGCTCGAAGACACGGACACCCGCCGGCAATTCAGGGAGTACCCGAACATTCTCACGACCCTCGCCGACAACGACTGGAGCCGCATCGTGCTGGTCCGCAGCAAGGCGTTGCCGGAATTTTCACAGATCAGCATTGCGGACATCGCAACGCAGCGCGGCACCGATGTGTTCGATGCCATCTACGACATCCTGCTGGCGGACGTCGGCGACCTGCACGGCCCGATGATCGTCGCGCATGTCTACAACGAAGACGATATTCGACCCGCCTTTCTACACGATCGCTGCATGGTCGGGTCGGATGCCACCGCCCTGGCGACGGACGGGCCGCTGGCCTGCCAGTGTTTTCACGGCGCCTTCACCTGGGCCGCATGGTTCTTTCGCCATTTCGTCCGGGACACTGCCATGCTCACGTCCCAGGACGCAATTCGCCGAATCACCTCATTGCCGGCGACCCGGCTCGGTCTGAGCGATCGCGGCGTGCTGCGCCCGGGCGCCTGTGCGGACATCGCGATCTTCGACCCGCAGAATTTCTCCGAACGCGGCACCACATTCGAGCCCAATCAGGTCGCCACCGGCATGACGCACGTCATCGTCAACGGCATCATCGCGCTGGAAGACGGACAGTTGACCGGCAACCGCGGCGGCCAGGTGCTGCGCAGTTAACCCTGGGAGCGCCGGCATCCTCCTGCTCCGAGAAACGTGGGAGGCACCTCCCACGGTCAATACATCACGGCACCCGATACGGCTTGCCGGCCTTGTACAGATCGAGCCGCTTGCGGATATCCGCCGCCACTTCCGTCTCGCCTGCTGCAACTGCCATCTGCAGCACGCGCTCCGCGGTCTCCACGGCCTTGACAAACTCTCCGGTCTCCGCGTAGGCGGCCCCCAGGGTATCGAGAATAACCGGGTGCTTGTGTTCGACCAGCTCCGAAGCGCGCTC
>DPYP01000190.1:16360-17059 GCA_003545375.1 Lentisphaeria bacterium | reverse complement strand
ATCGCCACGCTGGTGGTCAGCCGGATGATGCGGGCCCCGCTATCGGGGTCGGTGCCCCAGTCCGCGGACTCGCGCAAATGCGGCATGTCGGCGTCAACGGGACGGTAGGCGTGCATACTCATCTGAATTTCCTTTTGCCTGCTTTGCAAGAGACCAGTCGGATTGATGCCCCAGCCGCGCCGAGAAGAATCATTTGCACGCCTACACTATATTCCAAGACAATGATCCGCAACCAACCCGGGCACGGATACAGCGGAAAAACCCCTACACTCCGAACTGTAAGGTCCTCATCGCGACTCTTAATCGCAATTACTTCGACTAAATTCAGACAATGAAAAGAAGCGATGACCAGTGAGATCACGAGTAGGCTGACGAACCGACTGAAGCCTCAAACCGGAAAGCTGAATTATGGCACAACCTGAATACCGTAAGAAGTATCTTTTCATCGATGATTCGTCGGTAGTTCAGTCCGACAACCTCCGGCGCGTTACCAACCAGGCTGTCAAGCATCCCGGACCGGTCATGGTGCCCGATGCGCCCTGGGATACGAAGGATGTCAATCTCAACGGCCGGAACGTCCTGTACGACCCGCAGGACAAGCTGTTCAAAATGTGGTACCGCATCGCCAACCGGATGGAGGGCTGGGGGGCGACTGAGTGTAAAACAGCGTATGCGACCAGTACCGACGGCATTCACTGG
>DPYP01000190.1:0-15963 GCA_003545375.1 Lentisphaeria bacterium | reverse complement strand
TGGAGTCTTTCTGCCCGTCCGTGATTATTGATCCCGGCGCCCCCGACAGCAGACGGTTCAAGATGATCTTCGGCTGCACGAACCTGTACGACTCCGGGCACGTCGGCGACTGGGCAAAACACCACGTATCACTCAACCTGGCATGTTCCGACGACGGCATCCGGTGGCACCGTCCTTCCTTCGTCAACCCGGTGCTGCGCGGCATCAGTGATGACGTGTTCATGTTCTTTTATGACATCCATCGCCGCAAGTATCAACTGTATACCCGGCGGGTACCGAACCTGCCACGGGACATCTCGCTGTACGAGAGTTTCGACCTGGTCAACTGGGAGGATTGCGGCAGGATCCTGGTCGCCGGCGATGGGCTCGACCCGCCCACCCTTTACAACATCCACGGCATGACGGTTTGCGAATACGAGGGCTACCGATTGGGACTTCTCAATACGATGCACCTGCACCCGCGCTCGGAAGATCTCGGCGTCTTCCAGGAACCGCCGCCGGATTATCCGGATCGCGATATGATCGGCCTGATGGACCTGCAGCTCGGATACTCGACCGACGGTCGAACCTGGCATCGCGCCGATGATCGATCGCCGGTGATTACGGTCGGTGAGGAGGGCGCGCCGGACGAGGGCATGATCATTCCGCAGGCCAACAGCCCGATCGTCGTCGACGGTGACACCTACATCTACTATTGCGGCTGGCGCGGCCGGCACACGGCATGGTCCTATGCAAAGGCACTCGAGAGGGTCGACAACGACGTTTCGCAAACCGTCTCGGGGATGCTGGCGATCATGCCGGAAGATCACTGGGTGTCTTTCGACGCGGGGGCTGAAGAAGGTGTACTGCTGGCAGGGCCATGGCGGGAACTGCCACAAGCTATGCTGATCAATGCCAACGCCGACGGCGGTTCGATCCTTGTCGAGCTGGTCGACGGTTATGAACGACCCATTCCCGGATTCAGCCGGGCCGACTGCATCCCGATCACCGCCAACGGCAAGGACCAGCCAGTGCGCTGGAAGGGAGATCCGGTTCCGGACCAGGCCGAAGGCGACTACCGCGGCGCTTTCATGACCCAGTTCATCATGAAAAACGCGAAACTCTATTCCTGCACCCTCGCCTACCCCGACCCGGACGGCGACCGCCGGCGCTACTGGGAAAATTTGACATGGAACGAAGGCCTCTTCCATAGCAGCGGCCAGTGGGAGCGCGACAGCAATACGCCTGCTGCCGGCGTGCCGCCAGTCGCCAGAGGTCTGCAGAACTGGTGACCGTTGCGCCGGCAACGGACGATCCCCAGTTGGTTTGTCCTGCGCGCCTGCCCTGATTTTGGCCCGCGCCAGTCAACCCCGCAGGGGCGCAGGCAAAAAACGGTCGGAAGCACTTCTATTGCCGCTCCACCGTCTCAAGGTATAGTAGCAGCCGGCAACCGGCGAGGAGCAAACGAAAAATGCAGGCTAGACGTGAGAGATAATTTTGTATTGCTGCGTACAACGCTGCTGTGGGGTGTGATACTGGTGGCATCTGTAGTCCAGGCTGACACGCCCCCGCCGGGGCTCTCCGAGTTGAATGTGCTGCCCAAATACCGGATGTGGCTCGAGGACCCGTCGTTTTCCGAGCTGCGCCCGGATGTCGTGACGCCGCACACGCCCTGGGCGACTTCCTATGCCGGGCGCCGACTGAAGCTGGTCGTCATCGCGCCGCGCTGGACGCAGCGGGCCACAGTCGAATTACAGCAGCGTTTCGACTTCGACGCCGCCGCGGTAATGACCTTCTTCCATCACAAGTGGGCCGATACAAACGGCCCGCATTACGGCTGGTTAAAGTACGGTACGGAAGAAGTGACTACGGAACGGGCCATGGCCGCTTTGAAAGCAGCGCGGCGTCCGGATGTCATTGTCATCGGCTGGCTGGACAGCTCGATTATTCCGGACGATGTCGAGCAGGCGATAATCGACGACGTTGCCGCGGGCTCCGGTCTGGTGATCTTCAATCCCAGGACGCTTTCAGAAAAGCTGAAAACGCTGATCGACGCGCATGAACCCGTAGCCGGAGACTCGCTGCATGCGGTTGTAGACGGCATTCCGACCCGGCACCTGCCGCCGATGCCAGCCGCGGAACCTCGCGAACTTATCGGCAAGGGCGCGAAGTTTTACCAGCGGCAAACCGGCGGGCGCATCGTCGTCGTCGATTATTCGCCGCTGCCCACCGCGCTCTCTACCAACTGCTACCTTTCGCCGCCGGGTTCTCACGAGGCGGACAAGGGCATACGGGATGTACACTATGACTATTACTGCTCCCTTGCCGGCCGGACTGTTCTCTGGGCAGGACGAAACATGCCGGAGATCAAGCTGACCGGCTGGAATGATCTTCGCAGTGACATCAATACGAAAGGCGGCGCCGCACACCTGGGCGACCTGCTCGTGGCTCCGGAAAACTTACCGGCAAACGCTACCGTGCAGTTACGCATTCGTGACCTTCTCTCGACGGTTGAGCATGAGTCGCAGCCGAAAATATCCGCCGATGGACGAATCCATCTGGAGCTGCCGCAGCTAAAATCCGGGAGACATTACGCCGACGTCATCCTCCGTGACAGCGACGGCAGGACTCTCGACTGGGGGACCAGATTTTTCACCTCCCTCAGCGGGGCCACAATAGCTTCGATAACTACGGACGAAAAATCATATCCACCGGATCAGCCGATGCCGATTGATGTCACGCTGCAGGGAGACCTGGCCGGCGCTGAACTGGGTGTAAAGGTATACGACACGCACCAGCGGCTGGTCTGGTCGAGCGAAGCCGAAGCGCAGCACCGCAACTCCGTGACCGTCGACGTGTCCGATGTTTCTACCGTGCAGTGCCAGGTTTGGCTAACGCTGACAAGAAACGACACCGTTCTTGCCCAGGAAGTCCTCCCGGTACTCATTCGCCAGCCGCAACCGCCAACGGATCGGTACGAATACGGCGCCTGGGCATCTAACAACGCTTCATTCGTGCGGCGGCAAACCGCCAAGTTACTGGCCGAGCACGGCGTGCGGACCGGCATTCTCGGCGGGGACATGGACGACTGGGCCACCTTAAACGTGATGGCGGGGCCGTATATCACGCGTCACATCTCCTTGAACCCTGGCGGCGAGACCGGGCTGATCGTCCGCAAACCCTGTCTGACGAATCCACAGTTCCTCGCGTCCGAAGAAAAGAAGCTCAGGGAAAAAACTGAATACTACAGACACTACTCGCCGCCAGCCTATTCACTCGGTGACGACCAGGGCATGATGCGCGAACCGCTCGACGGCTGTGTGTCGCCAACATGCCTGACTGCTTTTCGTGAGTATCTTGCCGAGCATTACGGCACCCTGCAGGCACTCAACGCCTCATGGGAAACTCAGTATACCTCCTTTGATGAGGCGATGCCGTTGGCACTGCCGGATGCACGTGCTTCCGGACAGTACCCCCGCTGGGTCGACCATCGGCTGTACATGGACTGGCTTTTCGTCGAAACCCACCGTGATGCGAAGGCGATCGTCCGTGATGTCGATCCGGAGGCACGGGTCGGATTCGAGGGGCCTCTGGCGGATAACAGCTGGATCGGATTCGAGTGGAAACAGCTGCTCGATGTGGTTGACCAGATGGCCCCCTACCCCAACGCCTGGAAGTGGGACATCATCCGATCCTTCGCCCGGCCAAACCTGTTTCTCGGAGGCTGGTACGGGGCTTATCCGATGTATCGATACCCCGATGACCGGCGGTTTTATCCATGGTACATGCTCTTCCAGGGCGCCAACATTTACTATTTTTTCTCCACCTATGGCTGGTCCGAGGCAGGCGATCAATCGATCGGCATAGCTCCGGACCTGCGGCCCATGCCATGCCTGACGGAAACCACCGCCACGGTAAACCGTATCCAGCAGGGGATTGACCGCCTCGTGCTCGGTGCCGAGCGCCAGACCGGTGACATCGCTGTCGTCTTTTCGCGCCCCAGCCAGCATGCCGCCATGATCACTCCGCCTGTGCCAACACGCGATTTCGACACGGACCCCGGCTGGACGACATACCTTGCATCACCCGACCATACGTGGGCGTTGAATACCGAGGCCAATCTCCGACTGCTCGACGACATGGGACTGTCGTACGTCTTTGTTGACCACACCGAAATTGCCGCCGGTGCGTTACAGGACAGAAAGTTCAAGATGCTGGTGATGCCGTTTACCCATGCCCTTTCCGCCGAGCAGACGAAGGCGATTGAAGAGTTCGTCAAAGCCGGCGGCACCCTCCTGGCCGACGTCAAACCGGCGGTGTTCGACCAGCATGTCAAATTGCTGGACCAGGGGCCGCTCGATGACGTGTTCGGGATCAGGCGCACCGGCTCGGCCGTCGAGTCGCTGCACGATGAAATCGTCACGCTCGCCGACCTGCGGCATCTCGGCGAGGTCGACGAGAACGTCGAGGAAGACGAGCGAGATCCCTGGGGTGTCCCGGTCGATGAAATCCTGCAGTTTACGGCCGCCGGCGTGTCCCATGATATAGGTGAACGCGTCCCGATGCCCGTCGATCGGACAGTAGCAGCGGCAGACGGGAAACCGTCGGCCGTTACCGATGCGGGCACACCGGTATTCATCACCAACACCTACGGCAAGGGCCGCACCTGCCTGATGAATATGGCAATGCAGCATTATCTCACCCTGCGCGCCGCCGGACGCAACCTGGGCATGGAGCAGATCCTCGGACGCTTCCTGCATGAAGCCGGTATCCAACCACAGATAATGGCACGACCGGCCGGGCACCACACAGCGCGCGTCCGGATTTTTTCCTTTCGCGACGGGCCGGCCCGAATTGTCGCCCTGCTGCGTTCGCACAAGCGGCTGCTTGACGAACCGTCCGCCTTTGCCGACCGTTCGCCGCGCCCGTTCATCGTCACCTTACCGGAGGCCGGCCACATATACGACGTGATCAATCGAAAGTATCATGGTCACAGCGACCGTCTCGAGCTGCAGATAGCCGTAGCGACACCGGTCCTGCTGGCTGTTCTGCCCTACGCGGTCACGGCGGTTTCAGCCGAGCTCAGCCAGGACAACCGGACCGTGACGATCGAGCCTTCCGTGCAGGTTGCCGATGGCACGCCGGGACGGCATGTCCTATACATCCGCATCACCGACGCCGACGGCAGGCCAAGGCCTGAATATACGACGGATATCATTGCCGGCGACGGGCGCGGCTCGCACACGTTCAATCTGGCATTGAACGATCCTGCCGGTCAATGGACTATCGACCTCGAGGACATCGCCACCGGCACAACTGCCACGGCGACCATGCAAATACAATTGCCGTAGCCTGTCCGTCTCTTTCTACCGGTCAAGACGAAAGAGTGATACTGCATTGCCTTCGGCGATCCGCTCACGGCCGGCCGGCCGGATGTTCGCCAACTCGACTTTCATCGCCGCTGCCTTGGTCGTCAGGAAAGGTGTCTGCGACCCGAACAACAGGTGACGTGCCGGCATATACTCGGTCAACGCCCGCAGCGTGTCCGTCGTTTCGGCAAAGGCGATGTCGAAGTACAAATTGCGTTGCTCTTCGACCGCAATGATCTCGTGAAAGTAGCCGTTCAGGGCAATCACCCTGGCCCGCGGATGCGCAGCTGCGAACTTCGCAATGGCGGCGAGCGAAACGCCGGGAACCTGCATCAACGGATACTGCTGGCGCTCGTCCTCGACGCGTACGGCAACCATGACCGGCAGCTTCAGTTTGATTGCCGTCTTGGCGAGCTCGTTGACCATCGGATCATCGAGACCGTACCGGTGGTAGTTTGGATACAGCCTGATCGCCTTGAGCTCGTAACGATCAGCAAAATCACACAGGGATGTGCGCCAGGTCGCCAGTACCGGATTGACAGTCTTGACCGGCAACAGACCGGGAACGGCACGAATCTGCTCAAAGCATGCCTCGTCATAGACATCCGGATCCGGGTACAACACCGATTCCGTCGAGGCAACCAAAGCTTTGCGGATGCCGCAACTCTTCAGATGCCGCGCCAGCGGCCGCGCGGCATCGAAAAGAAACCGCTGAAACGGCCAGCGCCCGAGAGATACGTTGACGTCGATCATTCGGTGATCCCCAGCTTCAAGACCCGGGCAGCGTTGCGCCACAGGATCTGTTCCTTCACCTTTGCAGATACCTGCGCCCCCAGCACGCGGCCGATCTGGCAACTGAAGTCGCGGCCGTTTACATCGGAGCCGTAAAGCAGGCGCTCGGGACCGAGGCGGTCGACAGCATACTCGACGAGCCCCGCGACGGACAGGCCCCCGGACGTGTCGATCAACACGTTCGGATGCGGCAGTACATCGAGCACACCGCGAACACCGACACCGGCCAGGTGCGGCATGATGATCGTCACCTGCGGATGCCGGGCCGCCAGGTCCGCAATATCCGGCGGATCGGACTTATACGGCTGGGTGCACAGATCGATGTTGTGCCAGGAATGATGCAGCACCGGAATATCCAGCTCACGGGCGCGATCGAGCAGCGGATCGAGACGCGGGTCGCGGCAGTTCAGGTCGATCTCGAACTTCAGCCCGATAAGGTTGCCGGCCGCAACACAACGATCGATCTCATCGAGCAGAAACCGGCCGTCCAGCACCGGATTCAAGTAGCAGAAACCCGTGAAGAAGTCCGGGTACGCCTGGACCTGGCGCATCGTGAGCGTATTGATCGCCTTGACGTCACGGGCCGGCGGGCGGATTTTTTCGGTGCGGAAAAGATTGCCCAGCAGGTTCATGCGCGTCACGCCCGCCTGCTTTGCCAGGCACATCAGCGGCTCGACCGGCTTCGGTGACTTCAGCGTTTCACGACCAAGGAAGTGATGGGTGTGGATGTCGATGATCATGGATGTACGCGGCTGAACATTGCCCTTAGCTGCGAGCCTGTCTCACGCTTTACACTCGGTGCCGGTGCAGCGTTGATCGATGTTGTACTGCTCGGCTCCGGAGATGGCAGTGCGCAGGGTCACACCGGCGTTCACCGCAGCAGCAACGTCGATAGCGGCAATGATGGTCTCATACGGAATCCCGGAGTCCATCGCGGCCTCGATACGGCTGCCGGTGCAGACCTGGCAGCCACGTGTCGCGGTCACCGCCATGCCAACGAGCTGGCGTTCACGGTCGGACAGATGTTCGGAATCGCGGGTAAGGTCGAGTGCGGCTATCGATTTAAATTCGGTCGCGTCCATGGGTGGCCTCTATGGAATGGTGGAGTGTTGAATGTTCAATCGGCGAACTCAAAGGAATATAGCCTGGTATCGAACATTGCGAATTGCTGTGGCACGGGCCCACGGGCAAGCAACACCAAAAAATCTCCAGAGCACGCGGTCGCGCCTGAGGATGTCCCGGACCCTGCCTTGCCGGGAGCAACCCGGGCCGGGTCTATTCGTAGAACCACTGCAGCGGATACACGCGCATCACGGATTCCTGCTTGTGCAGGTTCTGTTCGGCAATACCCAACAGCGGCCCGCCGCGCGGGTAACGGAGAATCACCGTGTCGCCGATCACATCGAGATTGGCATAGTGGGAGTACGCCCAACCATCGGGCAACGGTCCGACCCGGTCACGGGCACGCACCATCTGGATCGGGTACTCCGGCGGTACCTGCTCGAGGTCCTCGAGACCTTCGCTCAATTCCAGCGTCTTGAAAAAGCTCCAACTGTGACCGCCGTCGCGGGAAATTGCCGAGGACAATCGACCGCGACGGTAACCGCGACGAATCTCATCACGGGAAACCTGATTCCAGACCAACAGCAAATCCCCCGTCGCCGGCAGCCTCACCATGACACCCGGAGATTCGGAGCTCGGCAGATCCGACGGTACCACGGCACTCCAATGTTCGCCGCCATCCGTGCTGTAGCTTTGAACCAGGCGCCCGACAGTGGATCGCATCAGCAGCAGCACATTGCCGTCGGGCGTTTCGGCAAACGTCGGTTCGAAGCATGAGGTCTGACCGCAATGGCCGTTGGGGATGCCATCGAAGTCAAACCACCCCATGATCGCGCCCGGGTGCCTGGTCCAGTTCCGCCCCTCGTCGTCAGAGCGACAGACGACAGTTGCCCCCATCTCCGGGGCATGGCCGTGCCCCTCGATCCCGAACTTCCGGCCGCGCCAGGTACCGTATGCCATAACATCGTCGTATTGCAGGTCGGGATGGACGCTCACCATGGTGCCGTCGCGCTGTTCCCAACTGTACGGCCCGGCGATGTATCCGGCCAGCAGGAGCCTGCCGGTCTGGAGCTGGATCATCGAGTGGTGCAGCGGGCGAAAAAAGGGGAAATCACCGATCAACTTCGGTTCCGACCAGCTCTTTCCGTCGTCGTTGGAGGCAGAGAAAAACGTCCTGTCATCTCTGCTCCCGTAGACCGCCAGACCGCCAGACTGCAGTCGGACCACGCCACCCACGGGTATCGGGCAACTCAGGGGATGGGGATCGCTCCAGGTGCGGCCGCCATCAGTCGAAATGCGGCTGGCACTCTCCTGCGCCAGCATGATCGAACCGTCGGCGAGTGCAACGACGCTGCCGTGTGCGCCGATACCGAGAATCTCAGAGAGGCCACCATGCAGCGGCTTGAGAACGTGACGGGTGTTTTCGGGGTCGTTCATCGTCGATTGAGTACTACAGTGCAGTCGGAGTCATGCAGAACTATACATGCATAGAGTCTTACACCCAACCGTGTGGGCTTGATGAAGGCTAATTTCGCACTATTCTATATGATGCGGCAAGCGTGCATCAGGAAACGTCTTGCTTCGCTCGGTGCAACAGCAATAACAAATCGAAGAGATGGTAAATGGCCAAACCTAACTATTCCTCAGCAAAGCGTCAGCGAGAAATTGCCAAGCAAAAGAAAAAGGCCGAGAAGCGCGCGAAGAAATTGGGTCTCTCCGCAACCGACGAAAATATGCGGGAAGATCAGCCGCCGGCAACCGGCGAAGGTACGCCTGCCACCTGAGCCGGATTATTTAGCGGACACAGTCTTACGGATAATCCAGCACTTCGCCCGGCTGTGGTCAGGATTTTCCGGAGGCCGGTATCATTCCCTTCGAAGCTTGCTTACTCGGCCAGCATAGCGATCCCGTTACCAGAAGACCTCTGTCACCTCGTCAATCAATGTCGCCGCATCGTCGCCCAGACCCCCTGTGGGGTGCTGAAAAGTCTTGGCTGGCGCTGGCTGGGATGCTTAGACAAGACAAAGGGTCAACTTTACACTCCATTCGTGTAGCTTCTCCGTCCTGAAGAAGCTCTGAAAATGCTGCCGATACCGAAAACAAACTTACTCTGAGCAGATATATGTACTGCTCGCTAAGAAAAACAAAATTCTGCAAACGCCGGTCAGGCCCATTTACACTGATCGAGTTGCTCGTCGTCATTGCGATCATCGCAATCCTTGCCGCCATGTTGCTGCCGGCACTTAACGGAGCAAGGGGCCGAGCCAAAAGTATCGTCTGCAAGAGCAATTTGCGACAGATAGCGATCGGCTACACCGCCTATTGCTTCGACAGCAACGACTACACCCCGAACACCTATTATTGGTGGCGGGTGATTGGGACCGGCAAGCGCGATTCACTTATTGCGGTAAATATCGGTGACGGCTACGTCGGCGGGATGGACGCACCGTTCGGACCGAACACCTCGAACATCAGTTGGGCAGCGGACGCCAGGCGCTGGCCGGTCTTCGAGTGCCCGGGCGAAGAGGGCGTCTGGAACTCGGAGGTCGCGCCCGGAAAAATCTCGACGATGTACGATAACGACCTACAGAACAACAGCTACGACATCAACTTTTTCATCAACAACACCCTGGGTTACTACAAAGACGCCGAGACCAGGAAGTTCTCCAAGAAACCGGACCAGGAAGGCGGTCATTCCAATGCTCCTCTCGTCATGGACTGCCAGGGCTATGATCACGTGGGCTGGTTCCCCAACATGAGGGCTCAGGATCTCGACACCGCCCAGTGCGGGGCCTGGTCGGTTACGTACCTGACCACGTTCCGGCATCCCAACGAAACGATGAATGTCGTCTACATGGACGGCCACGTGAATGCATGGCAGCATTTTTTCCAAACCGGTGAACCGAATAATCCGAAAATTGATATATGGCCGTACCCCGGTGACTTGTGACGTGAACGCAGTTTGAACGACGTTGGTCGTACCGCCGTAATCTTCGGTTTATCTCAGTGCAAAGCGGGACGCGACCTGCTTCCACTCCTCTTCACCGTCCGGACGTTGAGCCCCGACCGACCAATACCCTACTCGAAACGATTCGATGCGCTATCCTATCAGTAACCCGGTCAAACCGATCGATTTCAAACTGACACCTGCCACCCGAACACTGCACTATGCACCTCACACCTGTAAACCGACCTGTCACGATCGAAAGCGCCAGTTACGGTGAACGCTGGTTTCCACATCTTGTAAGACACACCGATGACAGCCTGCTGTTGTACATCTCTTACGGACACGACGCGGCATTCTCGCCGAAACTGCGGCTGCGGTCCGAGGACAACGGCCGCACCTGGAGTGAACCCGTCGACAACGTGCCCTCGTGTAGCTGGCAGCACAGCTTCGACGACGGAGAACTGTTCGAGATCGATTGCGTCGGCGTCCAGGATCCGAACGACCTGGAGACCGCGGTCTACTTCGGTGCGTGGAGTTTTCCGGGACGTATGCACGACGAACCACGCCGTGAATTTGTGCGGGTACATTCGCCATCGACGCAGCCGTCGCCATTGACCGCCCATCTGCAGGGGTATCCGACCTACCCGTGGTGGCCGCTGTGGAATACACTGTTCGGGCGTCAGGATATGACCGGTGACGAGATCCAAATGCACGGGCCTTTTTTCACTGAGGGCGTGACGCTGGACAACGACCGTGTCGTGGCCCTGGCTTACGGCGGCGACCGCTCGAGCACTGCCGGGCTCTCCAGTGTCTGGGCCATGGAATCGACGGACCGCTGCCGCACCTGGAAAGAGATCGGTGTCGCTGCCCATGGCGACGCCATGGGCGCCGAACCCAACGAATCTGCCTTGGTGCAACTCAAGGACGGCCGGCTCTACAGCGCCATGCGCGTCGATAACGGAACGCCGGATACGTGCCTGCACCAGACCTGGTCCAGTGACGAGGGTCTCACTTGGACGCTGCCGGAACCGATATCCCTGATCGACGAAGATCATCGTCCGAACATGGTGTGGCCGCGGCTCGTCGTCATGGAAGACGGCACGCTGGTCATGGTTTACGGCCGGCCGGTACGCAACATCATCTGCGATCCCAGCGGCACCGGCACGCAATGGCAGGGGCGCCTGGACCTGACGAAGTATGAACAGGAAACGCAGGCGCTGCTCGGGGTGCCGGAAAACCTGCGCATCCGGCGGCCGCACCCGCTCAACCGTGAGCTCGACTCCAGTGACTATCCCGCCATTGTCGCCGACGGCCCGCGCGAAGTCCTCGCAGTCTACGACGTACAGAACTACATCGAGAACTGGAACGCCAAACCAGTCTCGGCAGTGCGCATACTGCGGGTGCGGCTGGAAGAGTAAAGATCGGGTGGCAGATGACAGGTGAGGAGTGGCCGGTGGCGGATGTCCCCCCGTCGACCCGGTCCCGTATCCTGCTGCAGCGCCTGGCGATGCCATAGGAAGATGGCCGCGGCGACAGCTACGAGCAGGACTGCCGCAATCAGCAAGCGCCGGCGTTTTTCCTGGAAACTTTCAGGTGCGAATTCCCACAGTTAGCTCGCCAATAGGCAGGGAATCCCCGAGCACCTGCAAAGCTCCGCATCCATTCGTCGTGCAACGCATCGCCGCGTATTGACTTCACGCCGTCCACAGCCATCTTGTTGCCCTAACACCAATCCTGAAACGAGGCCCATCTCATGGCATCCCAAAAACTCTCCGATAAAGTCGCCGTCGTTACCGGGGGCTCACGCGGAATCGGTCGTGCCGCCAGCGAGGCACTCGCCCGGCACGGAGCCAGCGTCGTCGTCAACTACTGCGGCACCGCCGACGCTGATCTCGACAAAGCAGACGCAGCCGACGACGTTGTGCGCGGCATCGAGGGCACCGGCGGCAAGGCAGTCGCGCATGAAGCGGACATCGCCGATGAACCGGCCGCCCGCGGCCTGATCGACCGTGCCATCGACGAGTACGGGCATATCGATATCCTGGTCAACAACGCCGGAATCTGCCCAAGCATAGACTTCCTCGAGATGCCGATCGAGAGTTTCGATCGGGTCCACGCCGTCAATCTCCGCGGCGCCTTCATCTGCTCGCAGCAGGCCGCCCAGCACATGGTCAGGCAGGACAATGGCGGACGCATCGTCACGGTCAGCTCAATCAGCGCCCTGGTTGGTGGATCGTATCAGACGCATTACTGCCCGACCAAGAGCGGGCTGCACTCGTTGATGCAGTCCCTGGCCATCGTGCTCGGCCCCCATGGCATCACATGCAACTCCGTCGGCCCCGGCGAAATCGATACGGACATGAACCGCACCATTCCGAACTACGACGAGATTTCCGTACAGCTCGGCAAACGCATCCCTCTCGGCCGCGTCGGGCAACCCGAAGACATCGCTGACCCCATCGTCTTCCTCGCCAGCGACGATGCGCGTTATGTAAACGGCGCATTCCTGCTGATCGACGGCGGCATGTTCGTAAATCTGCAATAAACGGAAACCCGATGAAAATAGCAAAAATAGAAACTTGTTTCATTCCCGTCTCCATGTGGGCAGACCTTTGGGATCGCGAGAAGGATCTGCCGCTGGTAACACCGCTGTCGATGTATCCGGAGTACAAGGCATTATACCCGTCGTGGTACTGGGATCCGGCGATGACGGTTGTCGTACTGACTACTGACGACGGCACGGAAGGCATCGGCTGGTGTGAAGACGGCACGGGCGCCGCGAAGCTGATCATCGACAAGCACCTTGAGCGTTTTGTAGCCGGTGCTTCGCCGTTCGATTATGAACGTATCTGGGACATCATGTTCCGGTCATCGATCCCTTACGGCCGCAAGGGTGCCGCGATCGAAGCGATAAGCGCCATCGACATCGCGCTCTGGGACCTGATGGGCAAGGCGGAAGGCAAACCGATCTATGAACTGCTTGGCGGCAAGAAAAAAGCGACCATGCCGTTGTACGCCTCGGCGCTGCATCCGGTCGAGGAATCGAAGGTACGTGCCGAGGCAGCCGATTTTGTCGCGTCCGGCTACCGTACGATGAAAGGCCGTTTCCCCTGCGGCCCTGTCGACGGAAAAACCGGTATGCAGGAGAACGTCGAGCACATTCGCATCATCCGCGATGCCGTCGGTCCGGATATCGATATCGCATGCGACGCCTATATGGGCTGGGATGCGGACTACGCAATCGCGATGCTCGACCTGCTCGAACCCTTCGACCTGGCGTGGATCGAGGAACCTGTCATCCCCGATGACATTGCCGGATACGCCGCCATCCGAGCCGTGGGGAAGATCAAAATTTCCGGCGGTGAGCACGAGTTCACGCGCTACGGACACCAGCAGCTTCTCGATGCCGAGGCGGTCGATATTCTGCAGCCGGACCTGCACCGCTGCGGCGGCTTCACCGAGGCCGTCAAGATCGCCAGGATGGCTGCAGACCGTGGCATCCCGGTCATCTGCCACACGTACAGCATACCGCACCTGCACTATTCGATCGCGACCGACAACTGCCCGATTCTCGAGCACTTCCCGGCACCCTGTTGGTTCGACCTGCCGGAGCCACCGCCGCCGCTGTTCACCGGTGAACCCGTCGTGACCGACGGTGCCGTGACACCATCTGCCGAGCCGGGGCTCGGCCTGCGCCTCGACCGCGAACGATTGGCTGAGTTGATTGGCTGACTGGTGATCTCAGCCTGAGCTCGCCGATCTCCCGCCTTATCTCTCCTGCGGTTTCGCAGCGCTCGTACTGTCGAGAACCTGTTGGAGATGGCGTCGACGTTCAGGCCCCGCGGTGTCGACCAACGTCGGACCGTAGCAGCTGTTGGCGTCACCGGCGACCGCCCCCAGGTACTTGTGCAGATCGTCAAGATGTTCATCGGCGTAGTGCTGGGACATGTTGTAGGTAAACATACGCCGGCTCTCATTGCCGCCATAGGAGGCGTGCAACGTCGTGTGATGAAACACAACCAGGTCCCCGGGATTGCTGTCGAGCGACACGCATGGCACGTCGCGACCATGGACGCCAAGGGCGTTTGTACAGTCCCTGACGGCGAAGCCGAGATCCTCACGCGCCTTGTTGACGATATGACTGCCGGGGATCACACGCAGCGCGCCAGTGTCGCGACCGACCGGGTCGAGGTATAGCGAGATCTTGATGAAGTCGTAGTGCTCGTGCATCGAGTCGCAATGCCAGTGGGTGTCGCCGACATAAAAATTTCCATCGCTGCTGACATAGTTGTAGTCGTCGCCCAGCAGGCACTTCGTGATCCCGTCGATCCGCGAGTCGTCGAGCAGTGTGCACAAGCGCTCATGATCGTCAATGAACGGGGTCATTGCCGTTCTCTCCTGCCCGCCGTGCGTGAGCCCGCACCGTTCGAACACTTCGTGGAAGGCTTGGGTGATCTCGTCGATACAGTCGCTCATCAACCCTGGAAAAACGAGGTAGCCAAAGGTCTCGAAAAACGCTTTCTGATGGTCAGTAAGTGTGAATGATGACATGAGTTTTGAAGGTCTTCAGGGGTTGACGAAATTTCCGGATTTAACCGCGCATCGACACGAATTAATGTAAATCAATGAGAACTACTAGGCAAGATGGATGGAGTCCGCGAACTCCCGCATCTGGTCGGCAATGCGTTCGAAGAAGTCGGGGCCCCAGCGCTCCGTCATGGCGTCGGCCTGTTCCCGTACCGACGTCTGTGCGCCGGTCAGCATTGCCGCGGGATCGGCGATTGTCTCGTCGTAGTGGTTCACTGCGAGCTGGTGCATGGCGTACGCGGCGCGCATCATGTGAAGGAATCCGTTTGCCACGTCAACAGCCTGGCGGAAGCGGGTGACAAAAAAGCGGCACGTATCCTCCGGCAGATCGAGCCTCTCGATTGTCGCGATCGCGTTCTCGCACAGCGCGATGCCATTGCGCTTCTCTTCCTGCAGTTCCGCAAACGGCCGGGTCTTGCTGCCGAATTCCGGGATCATCGCAAAATCGATCGGGGTTCCCGGCTCGGCCCATTGCTCCCAGAACCACACCTTTTTCTCCGCTTCGTTCACCCAGATGGAATTGTAGAGGCCGGCAAGGTTGATCATGCCCACACCGTTGAGGTGGAAGATCATGCCGATCGCCGGTTCCATGGTCGTGGCGATCATTTCCTTCAACTCATCACACCACTCGCCGCTGAACTCACGGCGCCACCACTCTTCCAGCTCCGCATCGATATCCACTGTGCCGTTGTGGCCGAGCCCGCCGATGATTTGCAGGTTGATGCGGGTCAGTGCACTGGCGAATGACGAGTATTTCGGCAGCGCCGTCCGGCAACTGAGAATGTCCGGCCGGTGCTCCCTGATGTTCGCGAAGTGCTTGGTGATCCAGCCGGGCCAGCCGCCGAGCATGACGCCCTTGCCGAAAAACTCGCCCGCAACATCGAAGGAGATGTAGAACGGGTTGTTCTTTTTCATCTCCGGCACCCACGGTGTCGTGTCGAGGAAGAACTGCCAGTCGGAGTACGTGCAGTCCGCACCAATAACGATCTCGGGATGTTTCCGGCAAGCTGCGATGATCGCCCGGCTCATTTCCTCGTTCGCACCGCCGGAGTGGATGTCGTGGGCCATTCGCTTGCCGTGTTTGGCGCAAACCCCGTAAACGGTGTCGACGGCGCGCTCGACGATTTCCGCGATCGAGAGGTCCTGATGCCGCAGCACGCTCGGCGTGAACACGGAGCACTCGCAGTTGAAACAAACCAGCCCGTCGACCTCCGGGATCTCGGTGAA
>DPYP01000254.1:528-16938 GCA_003545375.1 Lentisphaeria bacterium | reverse complement strand
TGGCCGACGGGGAAGTCGAGCTTGTACTTTTTCGCGTTCTCCCAGGCACGCTTCGGGGTGTTGCTGCTGAACCCTTCAAAGACGGTCTGAACAGCGACAAAGGCAACATCGTCATCATCGCTGTAGCGTTCGGACAGCGTCTGCAGCGTTGGAAACCCGCTGCTGTGACAGCCCGGGCACCAGGACTGAAAGCAGAAAAGGTAGACGACCTTCCCCGCATAGTCACTGATATCAATGGATTGCTTCTCCTCGGGCAGGTTGATCCATTGACGGACTTCCCATTTCGGCGCTTGCTTGCCGCGGATGCCACGAATCCGCTGGCCACTGGCCCGGCAAGCGGTGATTGCCAGCGTCAGCATCATCAGAAGTGTAAGCGTGCGCATGATCGCGTTCCTCTTTGTGCCGGCGAAGTCCGGCAACTTGCAGTCCCTTCTCTTGGCTGTCAATATAGTCGCCCCGACACGTTTGATTAGTCGTTACTGGCTCGTATATTTGCTGTTTTGCTTGATCCACGGCCTGACGCACAATCCACGCATTTCCCAAAGCAACTTCATGGCCCGCAAGAAATACGCACTTATCGGTGCCGGCGGTCGCTCGGCAATGTTCCTGCAGGCGATTTCCGATGACTATTCCGACGTTGCCGAGCTGGTCGCCCTCGCTGACGTCAACCAGACACGGATGGACTTCTACAACCGGAAGCTCCAAGACGACAAGCACGACCCGGTGCCAACCTATCACGCTGCCGACTTCGACCGCATGGTCGCGGAGCAGAAGCCGGATACAGTGATCGTCACGACCGTGGACCGAGCCCACCACAAGTACGCCTGCCGCGCCATGGAACTCGGCTGCGACGCCATCAGCGAAAAGCCGATGACCATCGATGCTGAAAAGTGCCAACAGATCATCGACACGGTTAAGGCCACCGGCCGTAACCTGCGCGTTACCTTCAACTACCGCTACGCACCGCGCAACAGCAAGGTCAAAGAGCTTATCCAGGGCGGCGCCATCGGTGAGGTCCTCAGCCTACACTTCGAGTGGCTGCTGAACACCAGTCATGGCGCCGACTACTTTCGCCGCTGGCATCGCGACAAACGCAACAGCGGCGGACTTCTGGTGCACAAGGCGACACACCATTTCGATCTGGTCAACTGGTGGATCGATTCTCGGCCGAAGACCGTATTCGGCATGGGCGACCTGCGGTATTACGGAAAGGAGAACGCCGAAAGCCGTGGCATCACAGACTTCTACAGCCGTACCCGCGGCTCGAAGCTCGCCGACGACGATCCCTTCGCACTCGATATGGCGGAAGGCGACGAATATCTCCATGGACTTTACCTCGATGCCGAGCACGAGGACGGTTACTACCGCGACCAAAGCGTCTTCGGCGACGGCATCTCTATCGAGGACACCATGGCAGTGATGGTACGCTATCACAACAAGGCGGTAATGACCTACTCGCTCAATGCCCACTGCCCGTGGGAAGGGTATCGGGTCATGTTCAATGGTACCAACGGCCGGCTCGAAGTGAACGCTGTCGAGGCCGCCTATGTGAGTGGCAGCGCATCCGATTTCAACCTGCCAGGACTGCACGAGATTGATGAACCGGAGGAGGGTGCCGGCAACGTGCCGGAATTGATTCTGCAGGCGCATTTCGAAAAGGCCCACACCGTCGATTATGAAGAAGCACATGGCGGCCACGGCGGTGGCGACGTGCGGTTGCTCCGCGACCTGTTCCATGGCGCCGGGGACGATCCACTGGGGCGCGCCGCCAGCTATATTGACGGGGTCAACTCGATCATGACCGGCATCGCCGCTAACCAGTCGTTCAATACCGGCCTGCCAGTGGACGTAGATACGCTTTACAAACTATGAAAACATCGGCAAACACATGATCACGGGCAATCCAATTTTCGTACGCGAAGTCAAGGCCGCCGCGCGTGATCCCAAAGTGATCGGGCTGATCATCGCCTTCCTGGCAATGCTCTCGTCGATCCTGATTTTCCTGTGGCCATCTTCCGGCGTCTTCTCGCTGGCCTCGGACAAGAGCATGGAGATCTTCACGATCTTCCTGATGAGCAACCTTGCTCTGATTATTCTGCTGGTGCCGGCCTTGACCAGCCCTTCACTCACTACGGAGCGGGAGAATAACAGTTTCGACCTGATCAAGACTTCGCTGATGACGCCCGGCGAGCTGCTGCGCGGCAAGCTGATGTCATCACTGGCGCTGATCATTGTCGTCATCCTCGTGTCGATGCCGATCGGGGCGCTGTGCTCCCTGAGCGGCGGCATCGGGCCCAGCCTGCTGCTGCGGGCCTATGCCGTCATCACGATGGCAGCAATTACCTACGGCATCCTCGGTCTGGCGCTCAGCGCCCTGTGCCGCCGGACCTTCACTGCGCTGATGACCAGCTATCTGGCTGTTGCCCTTTTGGCCGGCGGCACCTGGTTGCCGTATTCCCTGCTCGGGCGTGTGCTGCAATATCCGAAAGTCTGGCTCTTCATCCGCAGCTTCAGCCCGTTCGATGCCATGTACTCGCTGCTGTTCCCGGCGCGTCACGAGGCGACGCAGTTGTCGCACCTGACCGAGAGTCCGTACGCGGTCTTCAACATTCATATAGTGGGTATGGCCATCCTGCTGGTGCTGTTGTTGGTTGTCTTCACCAAGTTCCTGCTGGCGCCGCCGCGGCCCGAACGCGTTTACGGCTGGATTGCCAATGCGATGATTATCGTCATGATCCCGGTCGTCATCGTGGAAGCACACACGATCTTCACCATTTACAGCGACCCGACGATACTCGAGCAATTTGCCAATCCGACATTGATCCTGATTCTCTGCGTGTTCATCGATCTGCTGGTGCTGCTTTTCTACTTCAAGGTTCTCAAACTGAAGCGTACGGCCGGCAGCAAGTACACGGAACAGTTCACCGACTTACGCAAGTCGGCCAAGCGCAAACTCACCTGGCCATTCTATCTGATCGATCCGCTGAAGCGCAAGAAACCGATCCGCTTCATGAACCCGGTGTTCATCGCTGAGATGCGCGGGAAAATTTTCGGCAAACCGCAGTTTATCATCTGGAGCCTCATCGGTTGTGTGATCCTTTGTCTCACCCTGTTGATTCTCGTCTGTGTCCAGTATGCCGACGAACTGTCGCCCGACACCGTGCGCTGGGTGGCAATCCTCTACCAGATGGGCATCGTCGCGATCCTGGCGCCGGCAATCACCAGCGGCTCGATCACCGACGAAATATCCAGCCGCACGATGCTGATGCTGCGGATGACGCCAATCACCGCAGTGCGGGTGGTCATTGGTAAGCTGCAGGCCGCTTTTGTCTATGTCTCGATCTTCCTGATCAGCAGTCTGCCGGTGCTCTATTCGCTGGCGGACCTCGAGGTGGAGGCAAATTACTGGCGTATCGGCGCCTGGTGCGCGGTGCTGGTGTTGACAACTGTCGCCTTCATCACCGCCGGCTTGTGTGCCTCGGCGTTTTCACAGAAAACCAGTCACGCCACCGCCATCAGTTACTGTTTTGCGGCGTTGATCTGTATCGGCACGCTGGCCGCCGAGCTTCCCGGTGTCTTCAGCTTCAACGTGCGCCTGTTCTGGCTGACGCTCAATCCAGTTGTCGCCGCCCTGCGCATAACCTCCGACGAGTTGTTCCAGGACATGCCGGATGACCTCTGGCTCAACAACCTCGCTTTCCTTGGCGGCATCTCCCTGCTCTTTATCGTCCTCGCCTCCGGCCGGCTGTATTACATCCTGACACGACGAAAATAGTGTCGGCCGAAACCACGCTGCTCCCCATACCGCGAGCAAGCGCCCACAGGCGGCCTAAATGGCTGGACCTGCCTCAAGCCTTCGAAACATCACATTTCAACCAAGCCGCGACAGTTCTGCAATCAACGCGGTCTGCGCCCTGCGTTCGCCGAGCACAGGCTGTCCGGAGACGGATTCGCCGCGGTCTGACTGAACACCGCGATTTCCCGCCACCCGGCTCGTAGACGAAAGACCCTATACGAAAAAATTGCTGCAAAACCCCGAAATTTCCGGCATAAGCCCTGTTATCCAAATACCCCCTCCCGTAGCATAATTTTCACCGAGGCAGGGTGCCAAACGTGGTATGCAATCTGCGTCTTTTACTACAATGGGTATTGTTTGAGGAAGAGCAAGGGGACTGGTTGTGCACGCGTTTGTGCACGAACAATAGGAGCACACAGTGGATACGGGTACGTTGATGCCGACTGAATGCCGGCTACACCGCCTACAGCGGCGAGTGTTCGCACGCTTTCCAACTGATCAGACGAAACGGCAATATGCCGTCTCGGCTGCGTGCCCTCAAACCTTAGTACACCACCTGGGAGCACGCAATGGACGATTCTCCATGCATTCTGATCATTGACGATCGGGCAGATGTCACTGCCATACTCAAACAGTACTTCGAGGCAGCCGGCTGTGAGGTCCTGACCGGCGCCAGCGGCACTGAAGGGCTGGCGCTCGCTCAAGAGCACGAGGTCCACGCCATCCTTGTCGACATCTGTATGCCCGACATGAACGGCGACGACGTCCTGGCTCAGGTCAAACGGATCTCGCCGAATGTTCCTGTCATCGTCATGTCCGGCGCCGAAAACGCCAGTATAGCACGCCGATGCCTCGACCTCGGCGCCGCCGATTTCGTCTGCAAGCCGTTCGATTTCAACTACCTTAAGACCTCTGTCTTGATGTCAATCGTGAGCAGCCCCCGCACCTATAATTGAACAAATAGATAGCCAGGCACACAGCAGCCTGCATCGAGGCAAATCCGCCGCATCGATGTATCTGCATATTGAAAAAACTATGGAGGCTTCACCGCTGTGACAGGGAATAACGAACAGTCCGAAAAGCAAAAAATACTTGTGGTCGATGACGAAAAAGAAGTCAGGCGACTGCTCTGTGTTGTGCTCCGGCAAAAAAATTACCAGCCGTTCGAAGCGGCCGATGCCTCGACGGCAATGCAGATGATCGTCGATATGGACTTCGACATGATCATCAGCGATGTGAACATGCCCGGCATTTCCGGCATCGAGCTGCTGCAGGAGATCAAGCGCCAGCAACATGGCATCCCCGTGCTGATGCTCACCGGCGCTTCGCGTGTCGAAGATGCCGTCGAATGCATGAAGAACGGCGCCGTTGACTTCATGTCGAAGCCGATCGACTTCGAACAGTTCACCAGTTGCATTCGGGACACCCTCGAAAAGCCGGCCGGCAATGCCGAAAACCTCGAAAATGGCAGTCGGCAGCCCCGTCAGCTCGCCCAATACCGCATCCTCGACCTGCTGGGCGAGGGCAATATGGGCGTCGTCTATCTCGGCTGTAACGAAGCCGGCGACCGGTTCGCCGTCAAAGTGCTAAAATCGTGCTATGCCGCCGACGACAAACGTCTGAATCGATTCTACCGCGAGATCAATGTGCTGGAGAGCCTGGCCCATCCGAACATCGTCAAATTCTACGAGTGCGGCTTTGACGACACTGAACAGCTGCCCTACTATGTTATGGAATACGTCCAAGGCCAGTCGCTGAAGATGATCTGTCGCGATGTCGTGCACAAAACAATGCACGAGAAAATGGACATCCTTCGCCAGACCGCCGATGCCCTGACCGCCGCCCATCGCATGCACATCTGGCATCGCGATATCAAGCCCGACAACATTCTTGTTCTACCCGACTTGACTGTGAAACTCACTGACTTCGGAATCGCCCGCGTCATGGACTCCGAGTTGACCGTAACAGGCCAGTTCCTCGGAACGCCCGCATACATCGCGCCGGAAGGCCTGGAAAGCAGCACCCATGTCGATGGCCGCGCCGATATCTACTCACTCGGCGCAGTGGCGTATGAACTGCTCCTCGGCCGTAAACAGTTCGACGCTCGCAGCGTCGGCCAGTACATAGCAGCCGTCGAGAACCGTTGCCCACCGGAACCACGCAAGCTCGAACCGGACTTCCCCGCACCATTACAGGCCATTTTAGCTAAAATGCTGAAAAAAAGACCCATCGACCGCTATCAGTCGGCCGATCAGCTCGTCCGCGATCTCACTGCCTGTCTCGAGGCTCCCGACGTTCACCGCCTGAAGCTGTCGACGAATTATGAAAGCAACGATTGGGAGTGACCATACAACGGCGCTTCGAAAATCAACCCGCCACAAAGCACCCACAGCACCTCTGCCGCCAAGCGTATCATCATCGTCGATGATGATACGCAGGTGCGGACGCTGTTCCGAGACCTGCTGACCCGGCACGGCTACGAAGTACACGAGGCCGACGGCGCCCCGGCCGCCCTGCAGGCCATGGAAAACACACATTTCGATCTGGTCATTTCCGATGCCCAAATGCCAGGTGTCCCCGGTGTCACCCTGCTGCGCGAGATCAAGCGCATGCAGTACGGCGTGCCGGTCATCGTGGTTAGTGGCGTTGTCGAAGAGGCCCTGACCGCCGAGTGCATACAGGCCGGTGCCAGCAATGTCATCACCAAGCCCGTCGATATCAAGGCGTTCCTCCCGGCCGTCGCCGTGGCAATCGAATCCTCGTCCCGGCCAAAAAATCGCCGGCTACGCCCGCCCCAGACGCGCCAGACATCCAGCCATCGTATCGACCAGTACAATCTCGTCGGCAAGCTGGGCGAAGGCGGCATGGGTGTCGTACACCTTTGCCGAACGGGCTAATGAAGACGGACCAGGGCAGTACGCTCTCAAAATTCTCAAGACCTCCGCCAGGGGTGAACTGGACTGGCAACTGAGCGAGCGGTTCCGTCGTGAAATCGCGGCGCTCAGCAAGCTCGATCACCCCAACATCGTGTCACTCGTCGATCACGGCGTCGGTGTCAACCACAGCACCCCGTATTTCGTCATGGAATACGTTAACGGCCGATCACTCAAACTCTTCTGCACCGGCCTGCTCAAAGTGCCCTTGCGTGACAAAGTCTCGTACGTCCGGCAGTTGGCCGATGCCCTTTCGGCCGTGCATCAGGCCGGCCTCCTCCACCGAGACCTCAAGCCGGATAACGTCCTCGTGCTGCCCAATGGACAGATCAAGCTCATGGACTTCGGGATCGCCGGCATAGAGAACTCCGATCTGACGCAGACCGGCCAATTATTCGGCACGTTCGAATACATGGCGCCGGAAACACGGGCCCACGGCCATACTGATGAACGGTCCGACGTCTTTTTCATAGGCGCCATCGCCTATGAACTGTTGACGCAAATACGCTTCCCCGGGCTGCCACCGGGCAAGCTGGACGATTATATCGCACCGGAACCGCCGCGCGATTCGGTACCAGACTTTCCTGTCGCCCTTGAATCTTTGCTGGCAAAGATGCTACGGCGGAACCCCGCCGATCGGTATCCGACCGCGATGGCCGTCGTCAACGACATCGATATCTGCCTGCAGTATGCCGAGCTGGCCGATGCACCCGCCCTGGCCGGCTACAAAAAGGCCGGATGGAACGGCACGCCGCGGCGCAACATCAGATCTGCCATCAAATCCATGTTCACATGGCAGTGATGGGGCGGATAGCCTCTCGCCCGCTACCTCAACGCACAACGGCGACACCCTTCACCTGTGCATAGCAAGCGAGGCCCGGCTCGACATTCAACGCCGCAACGGACTTGCGCGTGATACGCGCCAACAGAGCAGTACCGGCCAGGTCGAGCTGGACCAACACCTGGGACGGCGAGTCCTCCGACAACGCCACAACCTTTGCCGGAAATATGTTGAGGATGCTTGACCCCTCCGACCGCTCCAGCGCCAGACTGACGTCAGCCGCATGGATTCGCAATCGCACCGGGCTGCTTGGGGCAGCGTCCAGCTCCGGCACCATGATCACTCCACCGGAAAATTTGACGCTGGCCAAAGCAAAGGACTCGTCGACAGACAGGACGGCCCCCTCAACAACGGCCGCGGCGCTCGGTGCATGGCTGAGCGGCAAGTCGAGCCGGGTGAGCATGTCGATCAGTGGCCCAGACGCTGGGCAAGCACCGTTTTCGAGCAACACCAGATGGTCGGCGATCCGGGAAATCTCCTCCTGTGAATGGCTGACGTAAACAATCGGAATCGACAACTCCCGATGCAGCCGATCGAGGTACGGCACGAACGCCTGCCGCCGCCGCTCGTCGACCGCTGCCAACGGCTCGTCGAGCAGTAGCAGCCGCGGAGAAGTCAACAGGGCGCGGGCGATGGCAACCCGTTGACGTTCGCCGCCGGACAAATCGGTCGGCCCCCGCGCCAGCAGCGGTTGCAGGTCGAGCCACTCGACAACCTCGGCAAAGTTGAGACGGTGGAGGGCGTTGCGTTTCCAGCCGTATTCGAGATTCCCTTTGACCGTCAGATGGTCGAACAGGCCAACGTCCTGAAAGACAAAGCCGACACCGCGCTGATGGGGCGGCACAAAAATCTTTTCACTGTCATCGTGCCACACCGTGCCATCCACATAGAGGCATCCGGCCGCATGCTCGAGGCCGGCCAGACAGCGCAGTAACGTGGTCTTGCCACTGCCGGAGGGCCCAAACACGGCAGTGACGCCACGGGCTGGAAATTCAAAGTCGAGATCGAGTACAAAATCGCCCGTATACTTGAGAAATCGGCCGTGGATTGTGCTCATCGGGTGATGCTCCAGCGTCGATTGATCGCGAACACCAAGAGCAGGACAAGGAACGAAAAGGCCAGCAACCCGGCAGACAGCACATGTGCGTGCTGGTATTGGAGGGCCTCAACGTGGTCGTAGATGGCTATCGACAGAACCCGGGTTTCCCGGGGGATGTTGCCGCCGATCATCAGAACGACGCCAAACTCACCGACGGTATGGGCGAATCCCAGGGTGATCCCCGTAACCAGACCGCGGCGGGCTTGAGGCAGGGCGACAGTCAGGAAGCGGTCGAGTGGTGCCGCCCGCAGTGTGGCGGCAACTTCCATGGGTCGGCGACCCATGCTTTCGAAAGCGTTCTGGATCGGCTGGACGACAAACGGCAGCGAGTACAACACCGATCCGATCACCAGGCCGGTAAATGTGAAGGCGAGGGAGTATCCGAAAAGCCGTTGCCACGGTCCACCGATAGCCCCATGCGGTCCCAGGCAGACCAGCAGATAAAATCCCAGCACGGTTGGCGGCAGCACTATCGGCATCGCGATGACCGCCTCAATCGCCGTCTTGAATTTGCTGCTGGTGCATGACAGCCACCATGCCAGCGGGATGCCGAGCAACAGAAGAACGACGGTCGACACCGCCGCCAGGCGCAAGGTTAGCCAGATTGGACTGAGATCCATCGGATTCCCGGAGTTTTACTGTTCTGCCGAACTTAATCTTGACCGGTAGCTTGTGAATGATTTCGCATGCACAAGTGCTTTGGTTCGAAGAACGCGATGCCGTAGTGTCGTTGTTTCGCGGCAATGCGGCTATGTAGCGAAAGCGCTACAAGATACCCATCATCAAAATTGCGTGACTGGATATTATGCAATCTCTCAAATCTCCACCATCACGTCATCACCCTCGATGGTGACCGGATAGCTGTGGACCGAATCGAAAGCCGGCGGCGTCAGAGCTGCGCCGGTCTTCAAGCAGAACGTCGCACCGTGCAGCGGGCACACGACCGTCTCGCCATCAACCCAACCGCCGCCGAGCAGCACACCGGCGTGTGTGCAATAGTCCTCGATGGCATAAAACATGCCTTCGATGTTGAACAGAGCGACGGCTTTACCCTCGACGCGGAATGAGCGCCCCTTACCGCTCTCGACATCGGCAGTCGTAGCAATTTTCACTTTCCCCATGATCGTGCCCCAACGGAAATGTTGGCAGTCAAGGTGAGACGTAAACGATATCGCCCAAGCCGCTGCCGCCTCGCATATCTCTCGCTTTGCCACCTCGTGAATCAATCAGGTCGGGACCGATGCTGTAGAACCGGTAGCCTGGACCGGCGCGCTCGTAGCGCAGCGGTTGGCCGTCGAACGGATCGATCGGCAATGTCGGCAGCAACCCGGGTACCAGGTCATCGAAGCGTGTCGGGTAATCACCGGTGCTTTGGCGATAAATCTCGAGCGCCAGCCGGTAGATCACAGCGTCCGCTTCGAGCCTGCTGCCGCAGTCGCTGATCATGATGTCCTGAACCGTCTGCATGACCGTGCCGAGCATGACTTTGAACTCCTTCGCCAAGCCATCGGTGTACAGCGCCACTACCGACTCGTCTACCGGCAGTTCGGTCAGTATGACTCCGGATGCCCTGATTATTTTTTCGAGTACAGCGCGCACTTCCTGGTGTCCTTCGCGGTCGAGGCCGTACCGATCCATCATGTCCATGCAGACCGACATCGTCCAAGTCAGGGTCGGCATCCGGGTTGCATCAATCACTTCACTGTAGACCAGTGTCGTCAGATGTATGTACCACACCGGGACCCAATGATCGCTGAGTAGACGGTGCCGGCGCAGCACATCGATGTCTTCCTCACCGATGGTCCCTGCGAAACGCCGCTCGAAAAACTTTTCGTCGAACATTTGCGACGCTTCGTTACGGACAAAGGCCAATTCTGTCGGCATGACCTCGTACAGCGGCACGCGGCTGGTATTGATCAAGATCAGCCGCTTCAGCAAATCGTGTCGTGCCCGCTGCGGATAGTTGACGACCCGTGCCATGCCGCGATCGCCGTATTTCTGAACGGCGATGCTCATCATCTTCGCCATCATCACCGCGTCCTGCGCAATATGGTTGGCAAGGATCCGATTGGCGGCGAAACAGTCCGCGGCGCGGCTGAACTCCTCCCGGTCCTCGTACCAGATGGCTTTGAGCACGAGGTACTGCGACAGTCGCCGCGCCCGCTCGAGGTGCGGCAGGCGAAGTTCCGAACTGATCTTGCGGCCGTACAGGAAGTCGCACCGGTCGATCTCGGCCGCCTGCAGAACGATCGGCACGATGCCGCGGTCTTTGGTGATGTGGGCTTCCAAATCGGCGTTTCGGAAGACCCAACCGTTGTCCAGCACTTCGCGGACGGTGCGGGTCAGTGATCGCGGCATCGGCTCAAGCAATTCGAACGCCTTCTGGTAGAGCCCGCTGGCGTCGCTGGGCCGGCCGTAGTAGGACTTGAGCGCGTCGGCGCCGAGTTGATCACCGCAGGCGGCAGTGGCCAGCAGCAGAGCGGCAGCGGCGATTGTTGTCAGATTCTGAAACATCGCAAGTACAGGATAATGGCACCAAGATAAGCGTCAAAAAGGTACCGGGTTCGCGTTCAAGCACTATAATAGCGCGCATCAGGAGCATATGAAATGCCGGTAACGGAAACGGACTTCCATGATATGATCGGTCAAATCCGCGCGGCATTGGCAGCGGATCGCCGGGACGACGCGGCGTGTCTGCTGCTCAAACTCCATGTCGCCGACCAGGCGGCCCTCTTTGAGCTGCTCGATCCCGAAGAGCGCCGTCGCCTGATGCCCGGGCTGGGCGCGACAGATGCCGCCGACCTGCTCGAGCGCGTCGAAGATGAAACAGCGCTGGCAGCAGCAGAAGCTATGTCGGTCGACCGGCTCGCCGACGTGCTCGATGAGATGGAACCGGACGAAGCAGCCGACGTCCTTGGCGACCTGCCGGCCAAACGCGCCTCCGAAGCCCTGGCGCAGATGGAGGATGCCACGAGCGTCCAGCCGCTGTTGGCCTACGAGGACGACTCCGCCGGCGGCCTGATGACGACGTCGTTCCTGGCCTTGCACGGCCACGACAGCGTCGGGGATGCAACGGAATATCTGCGTCGCGTGCCGACCGATCACGAAGTACCGTATTACCTCTATGTCGTCGACGATAACCGGCGTCTGGTCGGTGTGCTTAGCCTGCGCCAGTTGCTCGTCGCCGAGCCCGGCGTACGCCTGGCAACACTGATGGACCAGGATGTCATCCATGTCCGAGACGTTGTCGATCAGGAAGAAGCGGCGCTGGTCATGGGCCGCTACGATCTCGCGGCGCTGCCGGTCGTCAATAGCGATGGCAAACTGGTCGGCGCGATCACGCACGACGATATTCTGGACGTTGTGGAAACGGAGGCAACAGAAGACGTGTACCGCCTCGCCAACGTTGCCGACAGCCATCTGGAGCCGGACAGTGCGGTGTTCGCACAGGTACGCGGCCGATTGCCCTGGCTCTACATCAACACCTGCACGGCGCTGCTGGCAGCGTTTGTCATCAGTCGATTCGAGGACATCATCCGACAGGTCACGGCGCTGGCGGTGTTTCAGGCAGTCGTCGCCGGGCAAGGCGGCAACGCCGCGAGCCAGAACGTCGCAATGATCGTGCGGTCACTGGTCACCGGCAAGCTGGAGCGTGGCGAAACAATGCGTATCCTGACGCGCCAGCTTGCCGTCGGCTTGATCCAGGGCGTCTGTGTCGGCATAGTTGTCGGTATCGGCGCGTGGCTGTGGCGCGGCAACCCGTATCTGGGGCTGATTATCGGCATTGCGTTGCTTGGCAACATGATGGTGGCAGCGGTGGCCGGCGTGCTGGTGCCGCTGGGACTGCGCGCCTGTGGCCAGGATCCCGCTATCGCTTCCTCCGTGCTGGTGACAGCAGCAACCGACTGCCTGGGGTTCTTGATTTTTCTGAGTCTCGCCGCATCGATGGTTCATCACCTTCTATAAGAAAGGTAGTCAGCTTTCGGGATTCAGTAGTTCGAAGACTCCGTGCCCGCAATCTGAAATTTGAATACTGAAACCTGAACGCTTTAACTTCTTATGTCTGACCGCAAGAATGAACTTGTTCTACTGGCTAAATCACTGCAAATAGACATGTTGCGCGTGGCGCCAATAGCGCTGGCGCCGAAGCATCAGGACACCTTCGAGCGCTGGGTCGGGGAAGGTTGTCACGGTGAAATGAACTATCTGGCCAGACGCCTCGCCAGCGGGCGTCATGCCGGCACTGTCACCTCCGAGCCGCGCAGTGTCATCACGATCGGCGTCAACTACTATCATGAGCCGCGCCGGCAACCAGCGTCGGATGAGGGTGCCGTCAGCCGATACGCCGTGATGCGCGACTATCACAAAGTGATCACCGGCAAGCTCAAGACGATTACCCGGATGATCGAAACGCAATGGGGTGGAGCCGCCCGTTACTATGTTGATACCGGCCCGGTACTCGAACGTGCTTTCGCGGAGTCCGCAGGTATCGGTTATGTCGGCCGCAACACGTGTGTCATCAGCGAAACGCACGGCTCGTGGATCTTTCTTGCCGTAATCATTACCGATATCGAGCTGGCACCGGATGAAAACACGACGACCCTGCGCTGCGGCACTTGCCGACGCTGCATCGACGCATGTCCTACGGCGGCGATACGCGAGGATTACACCATCGATGCGCGGCGGTGCATTTCCTATCTGACGATCGAACACCGCGGACCGATCCCGGTCGAGCTGCGGCCGCTCATGGGCAATTGGCTGTTCGGTTGCGACATCTGTCAGGACGTTTGCCCGCACAACGGGCGAGCACTGCCGACACGGGTGGAGGATTTCAAAAAGATACGTATCGGCGACGCGGTGTTGTCGCTGCGCGAACTGCTGGCGATTGCGGATGACACACAGTTTCTCGAGCGTTTTGCCGGGTTGCCACTGACCAGGACCAAGCGCCGCGGCTTGCTGCGAAATGCCTGCGTGGTGGCCGGCAACTCGGGAGACGTGTCGCTGTTGGAGCCGTTGCATGAGTTGATCGAGCGTGAAACCGACGACATGCTGCAGGAACACGCTCAGTGGGCTATCGATCAGCTAACGGCCCGCTCTTGTCCTTCTTGATTTGGCGGGCCTGCTGCAAACGCTGGGGATCGGTCTGGCAGCCGCCGACCGGTGCCGGGCTTGCCCGATTGGATCAATCTTGTCAACAGCGCAATGCTTTGCTTTGGATGCCGACAGTACTATCTTACCGAGTGCGCAGATGCAATGGACCTGCACAAAATAGGCGGGCGGTGAAGGGTTAAGTGGGGTGGCTGAGGGGATTCGAACCCCCGACCTCCTGGGCCACAACCAGGCGCTCTAACCGACTGAGCTACAGCCACCATCTGGGGATGACGCGGCACAAACCGCAAATCGAGTCCGTGTGACAAGGTGAAAATATGGTCTGCCCCCATGCTGTTGTCAATATCAATGGAACAGGGAACGTCCCATAAAAGCGTAATAGCCGGATAATTATCATGGAAGCGAGCAACCACTCATTTTTCAAGCTTTTCGAAGGTGAGACGGCGAAGCAGTTGATCGATCTGAGCGAAGTTCGCCTGTTTCCAAACAAGACTATTCTCTTTAATGAGGGCGACTCGCCGGAATACATTTACCTGATCATGAATGGCCGTGTCGATCTCGATAAGAAAGTGACGCCCAATACCTTTCTGCCGATTGCGGTGCTCAAGGACGACACCTATTTCGGCGAATTCGGCGTGATCGACGGCACCGGACGCTCCGCCCGTGCCATCACCCGCGGTGACGTGCAGGCAGCAGTGATTCCGCGCAAGGGCTTTCTCTCCGTAGTGCTCGATAATCCCGGCCGCACTTCGATCGGCCTGATGCGCCACATCATCGCCAACGTCCGCAACATCGACAAGCTCTGGCTCGAAGAAGTCCTGCGTGAGGAAAAAATCAGCATGGTCGGATCAATGACCAATTCGATTCTACACGATATCAAAGGTCCGCTGACGATTATCAAGATGGCTGGCCAGCTGCTGGGAGACGGCCATGGTGATTCGGAAACGGAGGAGTACTGCGGCATCATTATGAGCCAGATCGATCGCATGCAGTCGATGGCCCAGGAAGTCCTGAGCTTTTCGCGCGGTGAAACGAACCTCGACAAGACGCCTACCAACGTCAAAACGATGATTGAGAATTTCCGCCAGGCCAACGAGGAGTATGTCCAGAAGGCGGGCGTCAAATTCACCGCCGAAGCGCCGGACCTGATTGTCGAACTGGACGAAGACAAACTCGAGCGCGCCCTGCAGAACATACTGCGCAACGCCGTCGAATCGCTGCAGAAACAGAGCGATGGCGAGATTCAACTGGCCGTACAGGAATTTTCCGACCACATCGAAATCATGCTCAAGGACAACGGACCGGGAATCCCGGACGAAATCCAGGACCGCCTGTTCGAACCTTTCGTCAGTCACGGCAAGCAGGGCGGCACTGGACTGGGCATGTCGATCTGTAAGGGGGTGGTCGACGCGCATCAGGGGCGGTTGACATTCGAAACCGGCGACGGCGGCACGACCTTTTACATACACCTGCCAAGGACGCATCTCGCCGCCAAACTCCGCACTGCCGATACCGCAACGGTATAGTTCGCTACGCCTGGCAGATTTCAGCTGCTGCTGCGCATCTTTCCGGTCCGGCGCATGCCTGCCCGTGACATCGAACCACAAAGTACCAATCCGTTATTCCTTTGCGGGCGGTCAACTTCCATTTGTGCTCGGGGGTTTTTCGCGACGCGGACAAAAATACGCAACCGCACAAATCCAGACTGCCGACCACGCACTTTTCAGTTGCCGATGCAGTACAGATGCCTGAACGTGCGCACGTACATCCGATCGCCGTCGAAGACCGGACTGCTGCGATACCCTTCGATCGTGTTGCGTGCCACTTCCTGAAACGCCCGGCCAGGCTCGAGCACCACGGTAACGCCGTCGACAGAGCCGATATACAGGTACTTGCCGCCCAAAACCAAACTGGAATAGACGATGTTTTTTCCGCCGCTGATGTTGAGCGGCTCCTGCAGCAACACATCTCCGGTCTCATCGTCGATCACCGCAAAATGCCCTTCGCGTGAAGCCGCATAAATAAGACCGTTTTCAACAACTGCCGAGCTGTAGTGCCGGCTGCCTTTGATCTTCGTCGTCCACAGCGTCTCGGCCTTGACGCCGTCGCCGTCCGGCCTGAGCCGGACCTTGCGGGCAATTTTCTCGATGAAATACACGATGTCACCATCGACAACCGGCGTCGCATAGTCGAGCCTGGCAATGCCCGATGCCAGCTTCTTGCCATCACTGACCCGGATGACATCGCCGGAGTGCGGCGTAATCACGACGTCCTGGCCGCCGATGTTGGCCAGGGCCGGACTACCCCACTGCGGGCTTGCCGGCGTTCGCCACTTGACCTTGCCACTGCCACTGTCGAGGCCCGTGACGCTGAGAATATGCACAATAAGCGTGTTCCCCGACAGCACCGGTGAAGCACTGTGCCCCCAGCCGTTAGTAGATTTCTCCAGGAACGTCGCCCACTGCCGGTTGCCGTCCAGGTCGTAACAGGCGGCTACACCGGTGCCGAACAGAACGTAAACATGCCGACCATCGGTTACCGGTGTCGGCGTTGCTTGACCGTTGTCATCGTGTGTTTGTGGGAAATGACCGCCGGCGTCGTCGATTTCGCCATAGTTGTTGGTCTTCTGCCA
>DPYP01000254.1:0-192 GCA_003545375.1 Lentisphaeria bacterium | reverse complement strand
TCTTTGGCCACGCAGATCAGCGTCGTCGGTTCACTGCAGACGAAAATCCGGTTGCCGGTGATAACCGGTGTCGCGTTGGAGGTCGCCGGCAGCGGGGTCTTCCACACGACATTCTCGGCCTCCGAAAACGTGGTGACAGGCTTGGCATCGGGATATTCGCCAGTGCCGTCGGTGCGCCAGCCGACAACGCTG
>DPYP01000215.1:0-13103 GCA_003545375.1 Lentisphaeria bacterium | reverse complement strand
AGCCATCGGCGCTCGCCTGGCATGTCCCGAACGGCGTGTCCTGTCGATCATCGGAGACGGCGGCATGCAGTTTACGTTGGCGGAACTGGCGGTGGCCGTGCAGGAGCAGACAGCGTTTACACTGCTGATTTCGAACAACGAAGCCTACGGCGCTATCCAGGCCGGGCTTGACAGGAACTTCGAAGGTGTCGATCCGTCCTTCGGCACGGCCCTGTCGGGGCCCGATTACGGGTTGATTGCAAAGGCGTACGGCATCGGCTACGCACGGATCGACAGCGAAGCAGAACTGTTGCGGGTACTGCCGGAGCAGCTGCAGAACGACCAGTTGAACATCGTCGAATTCCGTAACGCCATTCCGGATCCGTAATTACGGGAATTTGTGGCATCTTGGCCGGCGGAACGGTTGCCCTCGACCGTTGTATCGCGAGTTGCGCAGGGCAAATTCCCGGACGTTGCGCTGTGTGGTCGGCGCTTACGCCCACATTGAAAATATTTTTTCGATGTCCGTATAGTCAGCGTCTGACACGCCCTCACCACTCCGGTTGAATGACGTAGAATCAGTCGTCGTGACCTTTGAGGTTGCGCGGCACGTCCTCGGTAACCGAAGACGAATCCATGTCGATGATCTCGTCGCCGTTCTCGGTAGGCTTTGTCGACCATTGCGCCGAGAAGCTCCAGCCGTTGCCATCTGCCGACTGCTGCCCCTGCGTCGCTTGCATGCGTTTCTGGAAATGGGCCACGATGCGCTCGGCCAGCCATCGCCGGGATGGCGGAACCAGCAGCAGAAACCCGACCGTGTCGGTAATAAACCCGGGCGTCAGCAAAACAGCGCCGGCGAAAAGAATCATCGCCCCTTCGAGCAGCGGCGCACTCGGTAACTGGCCGCGGGACAAGGCCCGCCGAATTTCGAACCACGTCCGCATGCCCTGCTGCTTCGCGAGGCCGGCGCCTATGATACCGGTCAGCACGGCGAGTGCCAGGGTCGGCAGCCAGCCGATCCGCCCGCCCGCTGCCAGCAGCAGCACGAAATCTGCCGCCGGCACAACGATCAGCACCAGGATCAGCAGTAGCAGGACATTTGTTCGCGTCGATTTCTGCATATTTGACAGGTTACGGGGATTGCCGGCAAGGTTTCACCGGATTCACCCGAAATGTTGCTTTTGGTGAAAGATTGCATAGGTTATAAGTTTATGCCAATAGAGGCGATCGACTTCCAGCCGGCCCCCCACCCAACAAGCATTGCAGGACGAGTTTAGACCTTGCGTTTCCAGTGTCATAAATGCAAAGGCATCGTCGCCATCGACGATAGTGAATTCGGTAAGCCAGTTGGCTGCGGACACTGCCAAAACGTCACCATGGTGCCTGAATCCCGTTTTTCAAAGGGCGCCGTCATCAATGATTTCGTCATTCGGGACGTTCTGGGTACGGGGGGCATGGGCAAAGTATATCTGGCCCATCAGGTGTCTCTGGACCGGCCCGTGGCTCTGAAAATTCTGCTCGAGAAGTATGCCGAGGAGAAAGAGTTCATCATCGACTTCATCAAGGAAGCCCGTGCCGCGGCCCGCCTGAACCATCCCAACATCGTACAGTCATACGCCGTCGGCGCGGAGGAAGGGATCTACTTCTTCGCCATGGAGTACGTCGAAGGCACGACTTTGAAGGATGTCTGTGACCAGCGCCAGAAACTGCCGTGGCGCGAGGCTTTCGAGATCGGCCAGCAGATCGCGGAAGCGCTTGATTTCGGCTGGAAAAATCAGCAGCTGATCCATCGCGACGTCAAGCCGGACAACATCATGCTCGCGAGCAACGGTCTCGCGAAGCTGGCCGACTTGGGCCTGGCCCGGGTAGCTGCCGAGCTGCGTACGGATGAAGGCGACCAGATAATGGGGACGCCGCAATATATCAGCCCCGAGCAGCTCATGGGCCACCCTATGGACGTACGCGGCGACATCTACAGCCTTGGCGCAACCCTTTATCAGACCATCACCGGGTACTTCCCGTTTGTCGGCAACTCGCCGACCGAAGTCGCCACACAGCACCTCACTGAACCGCTCAAGTCGCCGCGCGAATACATTCCGGATCTGCCGGCCGAAGTTTGCTGGATCATCGAAACGATGATGGAAAAGAAGCCTGAGGACCGCTTCTCTGGTGCCGACGTACTGCAAACCGCGATCAACGACGTACTGCAAGGCCGTGTCCCGGTGGATTTCACGCCCGGTCTGGTATCGAAGGGGGCTGAAGGTCATGTGCCGCAGGGCACAATCAACCAACCAGCGGCACCGGCCGTCCAGCCCGGGACCAAGGAAAAACTGACACTCCGCAAGGAGCGCCCGAAGACCGTTCTCAGCCGGGAATCCCCCGCTCGTACCAAGGGCAAGGGCACCAAGCTCAGACTCGGCAACAAGAAGAAGACCAGGCTGTCGACGGCTGCTTCACCCGCTGCTGCAGGGAAAGCGCAGGCCGCACCGGCAGGGAAAAAAAAGACGACACTGATCAATGCAGCCGGCGCCGGCGAGGCCGCCCGACAGGCAATCGCCAAACCGAAAACGACCAACAAAGCCATGATGGGCTGCTTGATCTTCTTTGCCACCGTCATCTTCATTACGCCGGTCGTCCTTTTCGGCGTATTCTACAAGAAATTCCTGTTCAACAACACATACCAGGCCGAGGTGCTTTACCTCAACCACCGCCGCCAGGTGACTGAAAGCGAAAAGGCCGACTACGCGGAGATAAAAGCTTATTACACCCGCCTCATCAACGACGATGAACAAGCATTGCGCGAAGTCACGATGCGGGGCGCTAAGTTCATTCAGAACTACCCCGACAGCCTGCTGACAAAGGCGCCGGGAAAGGACGGATATCCCGCCAAGCTGGGCATGTTCACACCGTTCGACAAGATTCACCGGGAGCGCATCAACGAGCATGCCGTGCCGCTCGGCGGCATCGTCTCCAAACACCACTATGACTATCTCGAGGCGCTCATTCTGCTGGTGCGTAAGCAAGAATTCGAGCTTGAATGGGAAAAGGTCGAGGAGCGTCGCTACCAGCACGACCTGATGCTGCGCAACATCGCTGCCCAGAAAGATATCGAAGCGCATGTCCAGAAGTTGCTCGGACAAATCACCGAACTTACCGACACAGTCCGACGCCAGCTCGGTGCCGTCAACGCTGCTGCCATGGAGGACCGGGACAACATGCGCCGGAAGGTCATGATCCACAGCGGTAGCTTCGAATTTGCTGAGATCGAAAAGTTTTTCTCGATCAAAAGGCTGGACAAGGGGGACCGCCGTATTTTCTTCCAGATACAGCGTACGACCGAACGCAATTTTCCAGATGAGGCGGACGAAGAAAGAGTGACGATCTCGACGCGCTACGACTTACCGGAAAGAGAAATCCGCCGCAAACTGCAGAACGCTGCCCGCAACGCCGGCTTCGATCGGGCCATCCAAGACCTGCGCGCCGCGGGTGACGAGATCGAAGGTGTCCGGGCTGCTCAGATGCAGTGGATCGGTCAGCACGAGACTGCCCTGCGCGCCCATCGGGAAATGTACGAAGTCCTGTCCGGCTCGCAGAAGAGCCTCAAAGGCAAGCAGACCAATGTGGAGATCTACATGCTCGGACTCGGCATGGTCACCGTCAGCAACATCCTCAACGACAGCATCATTGTCGAAGCTTCCGTCTTCGACCAGCAGACCCAGGACCGCATCAAGAAACTCGTTCCCATCCCGCTGCGCGATATTCGCACAAAGGAATTTCTGCGCCTCGCCGCTGCCGTGTTCCTGGATCAGGGCGGCGATATGGGCGATTTCGATCGGCTAAAAGCGATTTACCTGTTCTACACCGGGCACATAAGAGCCAATATCCTGGCCGCAGCCGGTGAACAATTCCTGGCCAATGAAGCCGGCAACTCGACATACGAGGCCCCCAGCCGCAAACTGGAAATCGAGCGCAATTTCCGCCGTATAAATCGCATGTTGGACGAGGGCAACAAACAGGTAAAGGCTAAAAAACTCTTCGAAAAAACCGATAGGGAATTTCGTGGCACGGCGGAATGGCAGGAACGCCGCGAAGACTTCATACGCCTTCTGCGCGCCCGGAGCAACTAAAGGGGTCAATGATACCATGTCCGACGATTCTATCTGGATCGAAGCACAGGCTGATGCAGAGCGCGAGGCCGCCAATGAACCGGTGTTGGCGAGTTTCCTGCACGCTACTATCTGCAATCACAACAGTCTCGAAGCCGCCCTCAGCTTTCACCTGGCCAACAAACTGGCGAGCCCGATGCTGCAAGCCATATCGCTGATGGAGCTGATCAACGAAGCATTCACCAATGCCTCGGTGCGGGCCGCTGTGCGCACCGATCTGCAGGCCGTTCGCGAGCGCGACCCGGCGTGCCGCGGCTATCTTATGCCGTTGCTTTATTTCAAGGGATTCCAGGCCCTACAATCCCATCGCGTCGCTCACTGGCTGTGGGAGCAGGGCCGGCAGCCTCTCGCCTTCATGCTTCAGAGCCGCATGGCCGATGTCTTTGCAGTTGACATCCATCCGGCTGCCCAAATCGGCAGCGGCATCCTCGTCGACCACGCGACCGGCCTGGTCATCGGCGAGACTGCTGTGATCGAGGACAACGTCTCACTCCTGCACGAAGTCACACTGGGTGGCACCGGCAAGGAGACCGGCGATCGCCATCCGAAGATCGGCAAGGGTGTGCTGATCGGTGCCGGCGCCAAGATCCTGGGGAATATCCGCATCGGCGAGGGTGCCAAAATCGGCGCCGGCAGCGTCGTGCTCGATCCGGTCGAACCCCATTGTACGGTTGCTGGTGTCCCGGCCAGAATCGTCGGTCGCCCGACCAGCGATAACCCAGCCCTGGAAATGAACCACCGCCTCAACTGCGACGAGACCGAAGGCCTGGATTCCGCCCGGCTCTGATCCGTTGTATTGGTCCGTATTGATCTATACTTATCGCCCTGCTCCATCCCCATCGGACGGCCCGTTCACCCGTCCCCGCCCCTATACCACGCCGCCGTCCGCCGCATGCCCTCGGCGTTGTTGACCTGCGGGTCGTAACCGAAATCCCGTTTGGCCTTGCCGTGGTCGAAATAATGGGAAGTCGCAAACTGGCTCGCCAAAAATCGCGTCAGCCGCGGTTGCCCGAGAAACGGCAACACCGTATGGACCATTTCCATTGCCAGCCCGATACGGCTCGCAGCCGCGTACGATATCGAGCGGCGCACCGGCGGCAACTCCAGATGCGCCAGTAGCTCATTGATCCACTCCCACATATTCACCGGCGCCGCATCACCGATGAAATACGCCTGACCGTTGACCGGGGACGTCTCCGTCAGCGCCGCCGCCGCCTGCAGATGCGCCGTTGCCGCGTTGTCGATGTACGTCATGTCCGCCAAATTGCTGCCGTCCCCGACCTGGATCAGTTTACCGGCCTTTGCTTGCGACGCCAGCAGCGGTACGATGTGCGTGTCGCCGGGCCCCCAGATCAAATGCGGCCGCAGCGCGCATGTCGCCAGACCGTTGTCTGCTGCCGCCAAGACTCGTTGCTCGGCCACAGCCTTTGACTTTGGGTAGTGGGCGTAAAAGCGCTGCGGATACGGTTGACTCTCGTCGACGCCTTCCAGGCTGGACATGCCGAACACCACGCTGGGTGAACTGGTGTACACCAACCGTGGCACGCCGTGACGGCGACACGCCGCAATGACATTGTCGGTGCCGTCCACGTTGACTGAAAAAAAGTCGCGGCGACGCCCCCAGACGTCGGCCAGCGCCGCAACATGATAAACAATGTCGACGCCCTGGCACACAGCACTGACCGCATCGGCGTTGCGAAGGTCAGCCTGCCTGCAGTCCACCCCCAGGCCCGCCAGTTCGGGATACTGCCCGCGCGCAACGACCCGCACCGACTCCGCCTGCGCGAGCAACATCTCGACAATAGCGCGGCCGAGAAAACCGCCGCCGCCAGTCACTAACGACAGACCCATGCGCTGAATTCTCCTGTGTGAAATAGTGCCTGAACGGAACCTGCCCGTGAGTCGGATTTCGAGTCATTGTGCAGTTTCTGATCAGGCACTGAATACCCGGCCCACTGCCGGCCCAAAGTACGTTGAGGTCGTTGACTTTAGCGCGGTTCACGTTACCTTGCACATACGGTTGCGGCGAAAAATTTGTTTTCGGAGACCAAATAAAATCAGTTGAGAAAGTAACCTTGGCTTGTATTTGGAGTCTAATTTAAGCGGCTGTGCAATGGGGTGGCGCGACTAAAAGTCATCCAGGCGTCGGATACGGTCGCTGGGTGAGCGAACGTCACGATACATCATGAAGCAACTCCATTCCATCTTGCTGCTCACTGTCTGTCTTTGTGTCCTCGGCATGGTGCCTGCAGCCCGGTCCTGTGAGCCTACCGAGCTGGCTCCAGGTACCCGTTGCGACGACATCGACAACGATTGCAACGGCGAAGTCGATGACTGCAACGAGGACTTCCGCCCGCCCGTCCTGCGCTGTCCGATGGATGTGTTGGCAGAGTGCCCCACCGACACCCAGCCCGACCGCGACAGCATCATCGGTTATGCCAAAGCAGCGGACGACTGCGGCAAAGTCAAGCTCTCCTACAACGACAGCCGCGAAAACATGTGCGGCAGCTTCTACATCATCAACCGGGAATGGCATGCGGTCGATGATTGCGGCAACGTCTCGACCTGCACCCAGATGATCACGGTCATGGACAACACACCACCGACGTTGTCCTGTCCCGAGTCCGTGACCATCGAACTGACCGCTAATCCAACACCCAATCCCGACAACGAAATCGGCTTCGCGACCGCCACCGACACATGTAGCGAATTCGAGCTCACCTTCGAGGACGAGGAAATTTCGCCGTGCGCCAAAATCCGCGTCATCATCCGGACCTGGATCGCCAAGGACGCCTGTGACAACGAATCCCGCGCCGAGCAGATTGTCACCTTGACCGACACCGAGCCGCCGGTCTTGCAGATTCCCGATCCAGTCACCCTCGAATGCCCGACCGACACCGAGCCCGCCAGCGACAGAAACACCGGCATCGCACGGTGCAACGACCCTTCCGTCCAGATCTCCTACATCGATGAAGTCACCAAAGGCTGCGGCAGAACCCGTATCATCACCCGTATGTGGACCGCCACCGACGTCTGCGGTAACGTCACCAGCGCCCCCCAGATCATCACCCTCATCGATGTCGTTTCGCCCGCGATCAACGTCTCGACCACCGCCGAAGACAACGGACTCATCGGCCTGCACTTCGACGCGACCGACGACTGCATCGGTCCCAGCGTCTTCGGCATGATCGATGTCGGCGACGACAAAATTCCAGTGACCGACGGCAAGCTCTTGAACCTCACCCGGGCCAGCGGGCCGCCGTCCGTCCGCTTCGATCACGGTGTGCTCATCATCGCCACCGAAACCGCCACGCTCTCCGTCCACGCTTCCGACGGCTGCAACGCCAACACGGTCGAGCTTGATCTCTTCGGTGAACAGGAGAGACACATCGAAGAAACATCGGCAGAGAACCCAGCGCCTTGAGGCTGATTTTACTATTCATGCTGCTGGCTGGCGGCTGTGCCGACCGCAATGCAGACCGCGCCGACAGCCAGACCGTCGCTGTCGCCGCCAATTTTGCTCCCGTACTCGAGGAGCTCAGTCGGCAGTACACCGCAGACACCGGTGCCGTCATCCGCACCGTGGTCGGGTCCACTGGCAAACTGTATGCCCAGATCAGCAACGGCGCCCCCATCGATATCTTTCTCGCTGCCGACACGGAGCGGCCCCGCCGACTCGAAGACGCCGGCCTCATCGTCCCCGACAGCCGGTTCACCTATGCCCGTGGCCGACTGGTGCTCTGGAGCCGGCAGCCTGATCTCATCGATCCCGACGGCACCGTACTCAATGATCCAGCGTTACACCGCCTGGCCATAGCCAATCCAATTATCGCCCCATACGGCCGCGCCGCGATGGAAGTTCTTGCAGCTCGGGGGATCGATCTGACCCAGCGTCGGCTGGTGCGCGGTGAAAATGTGGGCCAGGCCCGGCACTTCGCCTACACCGACAATGTTGATGCTGCTTTCATCGCCCAGTCACTGCTGACCGCGGATGATGCATCCGCCGGATCATGGTGGCTCGTACCAACATCGCTGCACGAACCGATCGAGCAACAGGCGGTATTGCTGAAACGCGCCACCGACAACGTCGCAGCTCAACAGTTTTTCGATTTCCTCGCGAGCGACGCCGCCCGCCGCATCATCCTCGCATCCGGCTACGCCAACGACTGATCGCCACGTAACGTCACGCATCGCCGAAAACCGAGCGCCGCGACACCGCGCAGCGGAATCTGTCGGTGCTTTGTATCGTTCAATCCCCCTGCCACTTCCGTTGGAGATTTTGTACTTTTTGCGGCCATCACTCTTCAGCGGACGCGCTCAGTCGCCCGCAGTAGTGACCACCTGCCAGGAGAGGTTAAACCGCGCCAGGTATTTGCGCAGGCGATCGGCGTCGTTCGAGCTGGTCTTGTACTGCCTTGAGATGGCGAAGAGCTTGCGCCCGGCATCCGACAATGTCCGGGCGTCGCGGCAGACACGGATCACCGTAGCGAGCTGGGCGCGATCAAACAGATCGATAGTGGCGGCGCGCTTGTCGCCGAGCAGACGCTCAAGCAGATCCATGTCGCCGTCCGCCGGCAGGCCGCCGCCGGATTGTGCATCCCAGGAGCCTTCCAGGCGATCAATTTCCTCGTCGACAGCCTCGACGCTGATGCGGCCGCCGGTTGCCAGTGTCGCCATTCGCGTGATCGCCGCGTTGAGATCCCGGAAATTGCCCGGCCATCTTGTCTCGGGACGCAATGCGAACTGCAGAAAGCGCGTCTTTGCCTCTTTGTTGAACGTCACCTGGTGCCCGAGAAATCCGACGATGTGTTCGAGCTCGAATTCGATGTTCGGTTCGATGTCCTCCGGCCGTTCGCTGAGCCCCGGAAGATAGAACGTCCACAAGTTGATGCGCGCCAGCAGGTCGCTGCGAAAGCGTCCGGCGCGAACGTCGGCGTTGAGGTCGCGATTGGTGCCGCTGATCAACTGAAAGTCGCTGACTGTCTCGGCATCGGCGCCCACCGGCAAATAACGGTTCTCCTCCAGCGCTCGCAGCAGCATCGTCTGCTCATCCAGCCCGAGCTCGCCGATTTCATCGAGAAACAGCACGCCGCCCTGCGCCGCATTGAGCAGGCCCGCACGGTCCCCGACAGCACCCGTGAAAGCGCCCTTGACGTGGCCGAACAGCGTCGACATCGCCAGGCCGCTGCGGAGGGTTGTACAGTTGACTTCGACAAAGAGGCCGTTGATCAGTCCGTCACTGCGTTTCTGTTGATAAACACGCTCGGCCAGCCGCGACTTGCCGGCACCCGTCGGTCCCATCAGCAGCACCGGTGATGACGATCGCACCGCGACGCGTTCGATCTGCTCGATCAGCCGATTGAACGCAGCGTTACCGGTCTCTATGCCGTTCTTTAATGTTGACAGGCTTACCGCCTGCTCGTGCTGGAAGCGTGAGGCGATGTCGTCGTACTTCGACAGGTCCAAATCGATCGTCCGGTACTCCCCGGGCTGCCCGGAATGCTCACTCTCCGGCGGCGATCCATGGATCAGGCGCCCCGGCAGGTAGCGCGCTTCGTTGAGCAGAAACAGGCAGATCTGCTGCACCTGCGTGCCGGTCGTGACGTGGATGAAGTAATCTTCGTCGTCGACCTGAAACGGATAGGTCCGGGCAAAGTCGAGAAGGGTGGTGTATACCGACTGGAAATCCCACGGGTCATCGATCTTGATCGGCTGCAGTTGCAGTTTGGTATCCGGCGATACGGTGCGGATGTCGTCGGCAACCGTATCGGCCAGTGCCTGGTGTTCCTTCTGGTATAGCAACTCGAAGCGATCGATCAGAAAGTCGTCGTGCCGCGACAGTGCGACGGACGGGCGCCAGCGCTTCCAGCGCTCGTCTGACTGCCCGCGATCGAGCGTGGGTCCGAGCAGTCCGATGACAATATTATTGGCCATATACCCCCGCAGACGTGAAATCTGTATACGAATTTAGCGTGCCGTATAATATCCTTCCATCGACTCGATGCCATGACTAAGCCGCCAAGACCTGAAAGCCCGACGACCCGACAACCGCTGCGAGTCCTCCGCAACCGGGTTTTGAGGTGTTTAGTTCAATCTACTGCCGGACTTCAATCTTCTTCGTCACCGACTTGCCGCTGATGATATCGCGCGCCACGATCCTCCAGATACCCGCCGGTGCGTTCAATGCAAACGGCACGTGGCCGCGATACCGGCCCTGGCTTGTCTTTGCATTGCGCGTATGGACCTCGACGATCGTGTCGTTCGGGTCGATGACCTCGAACCGCACTATATGATCGCCGGTCATTCGGCCGCCGCCCATGATCCTGATGCTGAATGGGTAGGAGTCTCCAGCTTTTGCGGAGTTCGCACCGGAAATTTTCACGTTATCCACGGTGTACTTCATCGCTGCGCACAGCACCGGGCGCCCTTTGCCGGGAGCTTTGAAATCGATCCGGTCACGCGTACCGGTCACACTCTCGTCGAGCACGTTGTACACATACAACGGTCCGCCCGTCACCAGTTGCAACGGTGTCCCGGCCGGATGATCGGAACCCATCGTCTGTAGCAAGGCGTAGAACCGGATGCCGCCGCTGCTGTAGCGAAACACTTGAAACCCGCCGGCTCGCCGGCCGTCTCGGAGGACCAGGGGACTGCTGTCGAGTCCAGCCATGCGCAGCAACTGGGCGAGAAAATCATGATTCAGGTCGGCAAGCGCCATATTGCTGCTGAAGTTGCAGTAGATCGCGCCGCCTGCGCCGTGTTTCTTGTAACCCACCGCGAGGCCGCCGTCTGGAAACATCGCATGCACATCGGCACTGACATTGATAACCCTTTTGCTGGCAAGCACTTCGACCACAGTGCGTTTCTGCAGCAGCTTTTCCGGGCGCCATTTGAAAGCTTCGCGGGTGTACTTCACGCCGAATACCCGGGCCTCCGGATGTTTGTCCGGATGGTAGGTGCCGTGTTCGTCGGTGATACCGGTGCGAGCGAATCCGATGACATGGCCGCCCTGCTGCATGAACGCCTCGAGTGCCTGCCATTCGGCGTCGCCGAGAGACACGACATCGGCAAGGATCAGCACTTTGAAGCTGTTTGCCTCGCCTGCGAAAAGCTGGCCGGCGACGAGACGGCGGTAATCCTGATCGATCTCTCGAAGCAGTTTGCGTACGTCCCATTTCGGCAGCTTCGTCTTCTGCGGAAACCTGTGCGTCTCATACGACCGGCGCATCATCGACGCCTGCGAATGATACACGGCAATGTCGACGTCACGCTGGACGTTCAGGAACAACTTCCCGATGCCGTGGACAAGGTCCTTCAACGGCTCGCCGATATAGCTTGAGAATCCATTGTCGACCAGCGATGGATGGATCTTCACGTAGGCGTAGTCGGCAAAGGTCGAAGCGTCGTTGTTGACCGTGTAGAAGAACGGACCGTACTGCTGGCGGCAGGCCATCCACCACGCCTTGAACCAGTAGCGGTCCGGTTCGAAGTCCATGTATTTGTAGCCGGTGTAGTAGCCGACCTTCATATCCGGCGCGCTGTCGAGCAGCAGCTCCATCGTTGTCGACACGCTCTTGTCCTCGAGCCATGACGGTTGGTGCTCGATCGAAAAATTCGATATGCGGCCAAGCTTGGCCCGATTGAATCCGCCGAACGGGCTCTCTCCGTACACGCCGCGGTTGTAACCGACATAGGCCTCCGGATGGACGCGTCGAATCGCCTCATTGAAGCGCGACTGCATACCGGTGTAGACATCTTCCATGAACAGACGGAAGTCGATCCAGCGAGCCGGGTTCTTCAGATCCGCAGCACCATCCTCCCAGCGCAGGGCCTTTACTTCGTCCCAAGTTTCGTATTCCGTATCCCATTGGGCGTTGAGCTCCTTGAGCTCTTCGTAGGTCCGCTGCAAATGCGCCATGAACTCGGCGCGGCAATAGGGGCCCAGGCAGGCGGTGCCGTTCGGCCGGGCGGTGCAGAGGCTGTGCTTCCCCATGCTGCTGTAGCCGAGTGCACCAAAACGCCGGAACGCCCCCGCGAACGCACTGGCGACCTGCCGGTTCTGAGTCCGCACCGCGGGATTACTGAGACACGGGTTGCGGATGCCATCGGCGAATCGCTTGTTCCAGCGTCCGGTCTTGATGATGTTTTCCGGGGTTACCCACAGATTGTTATCGACAATCAGCTCCGCCTGCTCTGCCTGATGCCGGCCGTTGGTCATGATCGTGTTGATGCCGAGGGCCCGGACGTGTTTGGCGAGGTGCTCGTAAATGTGCGGATGCATGTTCAACCCGCCGGCGGTGGCGCCGACCCACCAGGTCTCGTGCTTCTTTTTCGGATCGAGCGGTACGTACAACCGTCGGAATGCTACTGCCGCCAGGCCGTGTTCGTCGAGCACACTTACCTTCAATGTCACAACGTCGGTGAGAAAGGCCGGCGACACCTTGATGCTCAACTGCTTCGTTGTCGTGCCTGCCGCAATCTCCAGCTCCGACACATTGCGATAGATGAGCCGCCGCCAGGTGTCGTAGATTTCGAACTGCACAGTGCCATCGACTGCGGCGCCGGCATTTCGGACTGTCGCCGTAACCCCGACCTCGTCGCCGTGCGTATACTGGGGCCGATCAAGGTCAACCGAGTCGATTTCTACATTGCCTTCAACTGTCCATGGCCAGCGCCACCAGTCAACGACACGGCCCTGATCATCGAAGACAGACAGTTCGAGCGCATGCGTACCGACCGGCATGCCGGGCGGCACAGGAACCTCGATCGTCATTTCGCCGGCAATTATGAGCTGCTGCGCAGCAATCTCGTAGCGGTTGCCGTCGATCAGTTGCCAGGCCGCTGCTGCTCTGCCCTTGAACGGCGCCTTTGAGTTGAACTTGAAAGCAACCGTCGTCTCCGCCTCTCGCGGCCGTCGCAGTTCACCAGACAGCACCACGCTGATCGGCGGTGCACGGC
>DPYP01000471.1:7431-8733 GCA_003545375.1 Lentisphaeria bacterium | reverse complement strand
AGGCGGCGGCCTTACGGTTTGGGGCCAAGGTGGCGGCCAAGGGTCTTTTGTCGGTATCGGCACCGACGATCCCACCGCCAAGCTCGAGATTGCGGGGCTGACAGATTCAGTAGCCGTCAGGCTCAGCGCGAATGGCGGCGGCGACAATGTGCCGCTGGAGTTTCTCACCAAGGCGAACAACGGCTCGACTTCCACTGCCAGGATTTACGGGGCAGCCGGCAGCGCGGCGGGCGATAATTACCTGGTCTTCTCCGCTAACAACGGCGATACTCACATGGAACTACTGCCCAGTGGCGGACTCAACCTCAAAAAACTGACCGGCAGCAGGGCTCTTACGCTGGAGGCCAACGGCGGCGGTGACAGTGTGCCGCTTGATTTCAAGATCAAGGCAAACAACAACGCGGCTTCCACTGCCAGAATCTTCGGGACAGCCGGCAGCACGGCGTCCGATAATTCCCTGGCCTTCTCCGGTAACTCCGTCGATGTCCACATGGAACTGCCGGGTGACGGCGGACTCAAGGTCAACAAACTGACCAACAGCAGGACCGTTACGCTGGCGGCGAACGGCGGCGGTGACAATGTGCCGCTTGATTTCTCGATCAAGGCCAACAACGGCGCGGCCTCGACCGCGGCGATCTTTGGTGCGGCGGGCAGCGGGCCATCAGACAACTTCCTGAGTCTGTCGGGCGGCGGCGGTCACAATCATCATCTCAGCATCATGTCGTCCGGCCGAGTCGGCATCGGTACAACCAACCCCGGCTCGGAATTGCATGTTGTCGGTGAGGTACGGGCTTCTCTCGACGGATATTTCGGCCATTTCCAATTGCGCAACAGCGGCAACCGGGCGATGATCCAAAACAACAGCGGCACCAACCTGGTCGAGATCAATGATAACTTCCGGGTCGACGGCACACTGCGCATAGGTGGCGGGGCAAGCGCGGCGGGCGACGCGCTTCAAATCGACAACGGAAACATCCGCCTGTCGGACAGTTACCAGATTCAATGGGGCAACACCCTGACGCAGATCAAAGGATCGAACAACAACTTCCTGCGGTTCTTCACGAACAGCAATGCCGATCCACGCATGGTGATCCAAGGCTCCCTTGTCGGTATCGGCACGACAGACCCGACATCCCATCTCGACGTCGACGGTCAAGCGCGCATCCGGCAACTGCCGGCGGATGACTCGCTCGACAGCATCGTCGTCGCTGACGCCAATGGCGTTCTCCATAGCCGTACGCTCGCCAGTGTCGCCGCCATGGGTGCGCAAGGACCGCAGGGTGCGGCGGGTGCGGCGGGTGC
>DPYP01000471.1:4904-7096 GCA_003545375.1 Lentisphaeria bacterium | reverse complement strand
GGTGCGGCGGGTGCGGCGGGTGCGCAAGGTGCGCAGGGCAAGCAAGGTCCCCCCGGTCAGGATGCCAGCACCGATTGTGTCGCTTGCTCCGAGGTTGAGACCGTGGCTTTCGAGGCGGTCTGCAAAATCTTCGAGGGTGACATCTCAAATTTCACCGAGGTCACGAACTGTGTCACGGTGATAGCCAACCTCGTCCTGATCAATGCCGATGTCTGCGCTCCCAACGAAACGGACTGCCTGGCCGCCATTCTCGGCAATGTTCAGGATCTGATCGATTCGAAGGTCCCGTAGCTGATCGGGAACAATCCGTAAATAACCACGATGGCCCGTTCCCTCCGGACGGGCCATCGTGGGTTTCGGGGGGGGGGCACACCCCGAGGTGCTGCACCGTCAGCAGACGCTTTTCGAAAACCTGTGACACGCACTCGGGAATGCGGGACTAAAATTCAGCGGGCAGCTTCCAACGCAGTATCTGCCGCGTCGGCTGATTCCTGTGCCGCGTGCAGCACTTCCATTGTCGGCAGAATATCTTCACCGGTGATGCCGGTGTCACGCCCTTCCCGGACGGCGGCGACAAATTCCTCATCCTGATCGGTTAGATCCACGATGCCGCGATGCGGAACCACCACGTCGCCATCGGTGTTGTACAGGGTCCCCATATCATATTCGAGTGACGCTTCTTCACCGATGAACAGGCAGCGCAACCGGAAAGTGCTGATGTTGTACGACTGTGATATCGAGGCCAGTGTGTCATTCAGCCTCATGGTCAAATGCATGTCCATGGTGCCTTGGGCAGGATGCGGTGGACCGAAGCGACAGTGGATGTCAGTGGCCGGCTGCCCGCCACACACCCAGATCATCAGGTCGACCGCGTGCGCCGCGTGATGCCAGAGGATGTTGTCGGTCCAGGACCGTACCTTGCCCGACCATGATGTGTTGGATCTTCGCAGGATGCCGAAGAATGAGATCATGTGGTGAAGGTGCAGCTCCCCCTCTCTCACGCGACGATGGACTTCACGTATTGCCGGCATGTAACGCCAGGTGTGACAGACCATCAGGCGGCGGTCGACCTCGCGGGACAGCGCGGTGATGCGCCGTGAATCCTCGAGATTCAGGGCAATTGGGATCTCCAGTAGCAGATGCTTGCCGGCTTTCAACGATTTTTCGGCCTGTGCTGCGTGGACCTCATTCGGGGAAGCGATTACCACCGCATCGACCTGGTCGTCAGCCAATGCAGCGTCGAGATCCAGCGTGTGGTGCCGGAACCCCCACTGTCCAGCGAATTCCTCGGAAGGCTCCTGGCGCCGACCGACAAGCACATGGGGATTGACGCCGTCAATCTTCGCCAGCGCCTCCATGTGTTTCTCGGCGATGGCACCGTAGCCGACCATGCAGATGTTCACGAATATCTATCCTTCGGCTAAGTAGTCGTAGACAACTTTTCCATGGCCGTGCGTATAGTCGAGCACCTGGTAGAAGGCACCGAGGAACTCCTTCGGCTGCAGGCGCCAGAAGTCCCCGCACACCGTCGGACGATAGCTCACCACGCCGGGCCCCTTGAAAAATTTGTGGATCTTGACGTCATAGGGAACCCCGTTCTCGCACAACTGCTTGATCGCCGGCTCGTTGGCGCCGCTTTTTGGAATCACCTTCAGCAGATACATCGGAAACAACGGCGGGACCTCGTCTTCCGTAGCCGGTGCCATGCACCGGGTGTTCAACTGCATGAACTCAACCCCTGCCCGCACGGCCGTGCTGGTCAGCTCACTGCCATGTTGCGTCACGGTGATATCGGCAATCTTCTTGGGACATCCCCATATCTCCCGCCCGGGGGCGATCGCATCGGAACTGTTCAGGAACAGGCACGGCAGGAAAAACACCTCCTCCCCGCGAAATACCGCTTTGACACAGACCCCGACCTCATTGAACGGTCCCCAGTGCGTGCAGAACGGGACTTGGATGGCGAAGGCACAACACAACCCGTCGTCCGCCGGTTCAAGGGGTTCGGGCAACACCTTGGCCACGTTGTCCTTGTCCGTCGTGTAATAGACCATCTGGAACAGCGTGTCGCGATAGTACGCCGGGAGTGTGGGGTAGTTCGGTGAATCAAACGGCATGCACCAATTCTCATTGCGAAAGTTCTGCATTTGTCTCCGTCGTTGCGTCGATGATTTCAATTCTGCCGATATCTG
>DPYP01000471.1:0-4513 GCA_003545375.1 Lentisphaeria bacterium | reverse complement strand
CCGGATTATTGATGCCTTTCCTACTGCGGGCCCGAAATCGCATGAATAATCAGGTTGACCAGGTACTATCAGGATTTGACGTCGTTTCAAATTGATTTCCTCGTTTCTGGACAAGACTTGGCAAACCCGTTTACCCGTGATCCTATGGGATGGATGATTAGGAGTAAAAGAATGAATTCACCATCCGTTGTCCCCGCTTTTCGTCGGTTTGGCGACTGCGACCGTTGCGGTCATGGCGACAAAATCTTGTGCCGTACCCGTACAGAGAGCGGCACTGCCGGCAGTGCCCGAGTCGTGGAAGTTCCGGTTGGATCCGGATGATGCAGGTCACCAGGAGAAGTGGTTTGACCTCGATATTGACGACCGCGGCTGGCGCGATGTAAAGATCGGCGCGACCTGGGAAAGCCAGGGGATCGATTACGACGGTGTCGCCGGGTTCCACGTCGTTCTTCATGCAGCGCAACCGGGCGAGGGTACTGCGCTGGAACTAATCCCTTAGCCGTTCCCGGCGCCGGCGAGGCGGGCGGCTGGGAATCAGGCCTTTCCGTCGGCCGTCCACCAGGTCATCTTGATAAATTCGAGTTTGCGGATGGCATCAAGGATTTCCAGCCCGTAAACGTTCAGTGCCGCCACAACACCGAGGTCGGCCCGATCTCCGGCACTTCGGGCGTAGGCCTCGGTGGCAAGGCGCATGTCCGTTAGTGCACGGTCCAGCAGGGCAACCACTTCGATGTTCAATTGGTCATAGGACTCGACGTCTTGCGCTTCGTCTCGCGCTTTATCGGCCTGTTGTCGCAATTTTCCCGCCCGCCGTACATCGGTTATGGCCCGGTGCCAATAGACAGCGAACTGCGCCTGGTGCCGGAGCCTTTCGAGAAACGGCTTGCCGGCCTCACGCGACACGACCAGCGCCTGGTCGAAATGTGTCGTCATTTGTTCGTACATCCGGATATTTTCGCTCCAGCTTTCCGGCACCGGTTCGGCCAGATCGAACTGGTTCGATACCATGGAGGGCACGAGAAACGAGTTCGCCGCTTCCTGCAGCGTCACCCTTTCCCCGAGGGCGAAGGCGGCAAGAGCCGCGTCGACCGCATCGGCACCGCAGACGTTGGTCACGAGATCGAGGTAGGTCTCTTCCACCGTGACATTGCGATCCCAATTGGCCCTGGCCATGTAGAAGGCGGCCGGGTCCACTTTTGAAATCAGCCATTGGCGGCCGTAATAGCCGTCCAGCTGGTAATCGTCGATCACCTGGTATAGCCGGGCAATGGATGCCGCATTGTACTGCGGCGACTCGCCGATGTTGTCGTCTTCGAGAGAAATGACGAGCTGTGCTTTGATGTTGCCGTCCTCGGCAAACTGCATGACCTTGCCGCGATCGGCCTGCGACTCCGTGGTGTAGCCCAGGCTTGCAAGCAGCTCCACGTTCGAGAACATTCGCGGCACGAAGCGCCCCAGAACAGTGCCGACCTGGATCACCGCGACAGCATCGGGATTGGCGGAGCCCGCAATGATGCGGCGTTGATTCAGCAATTCGTCCAGCAGGTATAATTGACAGATGTCACCGCACAGGTCCAGCTCGCAACGACGCGCGTCGACGTCGCCGGTCTCGACCGCTTCGGCGACCAGGTCCTCGAGCGATGCATCGAGGCCATAGCGCCGGCTGAGGTGTTGCCAGCATGTTTCTGCATCCAACGGTCCCGCCGGAAACTCGACGCGGCTGAAGACGTAGTAATCCACAGCAGGAAAACGCTCGACGTAGCTGCGTGCAACCGCGTCCACGAGGTCAACGAAGTCGGGGTTCATCGGCGTCATGTACGGCGCATACTCCGGCACGATGCCCTCGCGGAGAATCCCGATGCGCAGCCCCAGGTATTCCCCCTTGAACGGCGTCGGTTTAAAGCCGTGCCGGTCCGAGGCCCGCTTGAGCTGCTTCTTCATCTCCTGGGGAAACTCAGTGTACCAGAATCCGGCGGCGAAATCCATGCCCAATGCGTGGCACCGTTCGATAACCGTTTCCACATGACGCTTGCCGGCAGCGATACGTTCTTCGTTTACCGGCGTCGTGTCCGGGTCCGCCTCGTACACGGTGTCGGGTTCGACCGGCAGGTCGGGATTGTAGAAGCTGTTGACGTCGCCGAAGAGCTCGCGGCCGATCGTCCCGTCATGGATCGGCAACCGCAGCCCACGGCTGATTTCCGCAGTCCGTTTGCGGACACCGTCAAAGGTGTAATCGGTGAACGCGTCATACGTGCGAAAGAAGCCGAAGATGCGGTTGTACTTCTGTTTCGCCAGCTGGCGGAAGAGCTTCTCGTAATCGTCTGCGCCCCAGTAGGAGCCGGAGTGCGGCAGGCAATTGAAGATACGCCAGGCGCGCGTACGCACCCATGGGGTCCAGGTCTTGTCGACCTCGGGCAGGTGGAAGGCGCCGGGGCTGTCGGGATAGATATCCTCGGTCAGCAGAAAACGGACACCCCATTGTTCGGCCAGTTCATAAACCGCCCAGAGCGTCGCCTGCGGACTGCCGCCGACAGCGCTCAGCCCGGGCGTGCCGTCAATCTGTGTACGGCGCAGGACGAATGCCTGGTTGTCGTCCGGCGCCTCGCCGACGAGCTCGATTCGGGCATCGATGTCGCCGACCGGCGCCTCCGAGATTGTCGGAGTCAGGCCGAACAGACGATTGACGATGTGGCCGAGCTCACTTGCCGCCAAGCTCACCAGCTGGTGCGGCTCAGGCCCCGTAACGATGTTCAGGCGAACTGTGTCACCGCTCATCTGAACGCCCCGGCAGGTGTACTTGCGCCTCCAGCACCGTCACAAACGGATCGAGACGGGCATCGCGTTCCACCAGCTTGATCTCGAGCTGATTGACGCCCTTGCGGCAGGCGTTCATCGGCAGCGCGAACTCGAAGTGATGCCGGTCGTTGTTGAGGCGGCCGCGCCAGGCGCTCGGATCACGTTGGATCGGTTCTGTATTCCACGCAAACACCAGCAGATCCTCCGGCCCGATATCAACAATTTCCAATTCCAGGCGCCAGCCGTTGCCGTCGGCGCAGGCGGCCGGATCATCGGCGATCTCGAATTCAATGCAATGGCCGATATCGTCGATAGCGTGACCGACCGTCAATGGGATCTGCCCCGGCGCTGTGACATGGTCGTAAATGGACCATATGAAATCCCTCGGATCTTTGCTGTCTGCGGCACCGTAGGTTTTTGCCAGTTCTTTCAGTTTTGCAGGGTCCGCAATATCCGCGGTAAAGCCGAGGTCCAACGGGTTCTGTCCGGGCGCATGGTAGTAATCGAGGCAATAAAAAAAGTTCCACAGCTTGATGCCGCTGGCCCCTTGATCATAGGCCCGTTGCGCGGCCGCCCGGATACGTTCGCGGTCCTTGCCGAACATGCCATGGTTCAGGCAGGCCAGGGCCGGAATACCGGCGCTTTCGGCGACCGAAACGATGTCGCGCCACGGGGTGCTGAACGGATTGTAGCCACCGCTTATAGTGACCATGTCCAAAAGCCCGTCGGTTATCCAACGTTCAACATCCAGCCCGGTGCGTACCGACGTCTCGATCGAATCCGGCACGCGAACCGACAAGCAAACCGGGCGCCCTCGCCTGTCGCCGGCGGCGGCGCAGAAGCCGGCAATGCGCCGCACCACCTCCGTCATCACATGCCGTTGCGCGTAGCGCTCGGGGCGTGTAAAGAAAAACGGCGCGCGGATGAAGTCGAGCTCGAGAACGTCGAGGTCGCAATGGTTGACCAGCTCTTCGGCAATGGCCATCATGTACTGCCGCACCTGGCCAAAGGCATAGTTGGGCGCCGCGCGCTGGTAGTGCTCGTACATGCCCAAGGGTGTATCATCGTGCGGGTCGCCCATCAACAGCCCCGGATTATCGCGTCGCCACTGCGAGGTGTGATAATAGGGCTCCGGCGCGTTTATCTTCGGCGTCTGTGGCGGTTTGTCGATATTCAGGGAGAATCCCACCGTGTCATGGAGATCATTCATCCGCAGACGAACCATGTAATCGATGCCGTGCGCATGGGCGCCTTCGCAGTAGACTTTGAGCGGGTCGGTGCCCTGAGCGATCAATTGTTCGATGCCGCCGCGCATCTGCAGCGCCGTGCCGCTGCGCAGTTCCTTGACACTGGTCAGAGCGCGCTCCGCCACTTTTGAATCATAGTGCACGCCACCACCGTGGTTGGCGTCCGAGGCGTACACGTCGATGGCATGATCGACGAGGTGCTTGACAGACACCTCGAGCAGGGCCTCCGGAGTGACCGGGCCGAACAGTTGATTGACCGGCTCGGGCGCGTCCTGCTGCAGGATCACGCGGTACTCTTCCGGTGATTTCGCTTTGTGCGCCATGACGAATCTACTGGGGTCCAAGGTTTGACAGTGATTCTGGACACTGTGGCACGTTTCACTTCGATGTCCACAGAAAATTGTTTTATCACTTCACGTAATTATAATGGCTGCAGATCGTCCTGCTGGAGCATCGGCGAGCTCCGCCGT
>DPYP01000541.1:911-3988 GCA_003545375.1 Lentisphaeria bacterium | reverse complement strand
GAATCGGGGCGGATTGATATCATCGACGAAATCGATGGCAGCGAAGAGAAAGCTGGTGCTCGAGAAGAGCGACACGATGCGGTTGATCGCGGGCGACGTGCGGTTCGCCTCAAGCATTGATTGCATCGGCAGTCATCAACTCTAATTCCCCTGCCGATTCTGGAGGGACGGGTGTCCCAACTTTTTGCCATCCTCGCGGTCCTGATTCTTCTGGCAATCGGCGTCACAGTAGCACTTTATGAGTTCCTTGGCTGGAAGGGACTGGCGTTGGCGTTCGTGCTCAATCTGGCTGCCATCTGGTTTGGTATCATCCTTATCGGCAAAGCAATCAAGACCTTGATCGCCGGCCCGTTCAAGGCGAAAGGCCGCGTCCTGGAGAATGCCTCCATCGAGACCAACAGCATCGTTGCGGCATCGGTACCCGAGTACCCGCGCGACAGCAACGATTATGATGACGAGGATATAGTCGGGTACGACCGGATCGATCAGGCGGACTTCGAGAATCGACGCTGGTACACGCTTGACGTCACCGTCCGACCGGCGGCGTCCGAGGGCGGGGAGTGTACGGCCTTTCAGCATTGGGAGCCGACAGAACTTGAGCTCGTACATATCGACAAATCGCCGATCAGCTTCGACGATGACGAATACGGCGCCTGCCGCATCCACAATACCGCGATGTGGGTCAACGGTGCGTTTCGCTCGGACGATGACCTCGGATCCGCCCCAGACGGGAACGCTGAAGACGACGATGACGAATTCGACGACGGCGAGCTGTTCGGCAAAGTGACTGGCGAGCAACGGTTGCGTCTGCTTATCGGCGTCCTGCCGAACGCCGATACACTCAAGTTCGCTTACTGCTTCGAGCAATTCGGCCGTGTAGATGTGCCGCGGTGAGTGAAGCAGCGGCGAGCGCCACGGCGCTTGCTCGGAAACCTCCGCGCTACTTCAATGCAGACCCCCCCGGAATGATTGTATACCGTACTGCCGGCACCTATTTGCAATCACCCTGTTGCAGGCTTTATTACAACCCCATATTTATAATGACGGACAACTTCGTTCATCCGCACAGCCACAGGAGAACTCATGGCAACTGTAGGTATTCCCAAATTCATCGGCGCCGAAGTCAAGCGGCGCGAAGATCCCGCCCTCGTCAAGGGCCAGGGGAACTACGTTTCCGACATCATGCTCGACGGCACGCTGCAGATGGTTATTTTGCGCAGTCCGATGGGCCACGCGAAGATCGAGTCGATGGATACCAGCGCAGCTGCCGCGATGCCCGGTGTACACGCTGTGTGGACTGCGGAGGACGTCGCCCCGCATTGCGACAAGCCGATCCCGATGGTCGTCGACATGGACGCTTTCTTCTCGGAATACCAGACGACCGAACGCTTTCTGCTGACCTCCGGTGAAGTTCTCTATGTAGGTGATCCGATAGCGCTTGTCGTTGCCGATGACCTGGTCACGGGCCTCGACGCCCTCGAGTTGATTGAAGTGGAGTATGACGACCTGCCGGCCGCTGTCGGTATCGAAGAATCCCTGGCCAGCGGTGCACCGATTACCTCTGAGGCGTACACCAGCAACCAGGCCTTCTACTCGACCAAAGACGTCGGCGACGTCGACAAAGTTTTCAGCGAGGCCGACGTTGTGGTCGATGTTCGCGTCGACAACCAACGCCTCATCCCCAGCGCCATCGAGCCGCGCGCCGTAGTCGCGAAGTATGACGAGGAGGCATCCGAATACACGCTGTGGTCGACCACGCAGATGCCGCATCTGCTGCGCGGCGAAGTGGCGCCACTGCTTGGTGTCGAGATCGACAAGCTGCGGGTCATTGCACCGGATGTCGGCGGTGGATTCGGCGCCAAGGCGAACGTTTATCAGGAAGAAGTTCTTGCACCGATCGTGGCGAAAGCCCTCGGTCGACCGATCCGCTGGGTCGCCTCACGCCAGGAAGATAACACTGCTACGGTGCATGGCCGTGCCCACGTCGACTACATGTCATTCGCTGCCAGCAAGGACGGCCGTATCGAGGGCGTCAAGTACAAGATGTTCGCCGATGTCGGCGCTCGTTACACGCGCATGACGCCGCTGATTCCGCCGCTGGCGATGTGGATGTCTACCGGCTCGTACGATGTGCAGACGCTGCGCTACGAGATCATCGGCGTCTTCACCAACACGGTGACGACCGAGGCTTACCGCGGCGCCGGCAGGCCCGAAGCTATTCATATTGTCGAACGAACGGTTGACAAGCTGGCGCACACGCTCGGTCTCGATCCGACCGAGGTGCGGCGGAAGAATTTCATCCAGCCCGATCAGTTCCCGTACGACACGCCTTCGGGCATGCGTTACGACTCCGGCGAGTACGAGCGTGCTATGGACAAGGCGCTCGAGCTGGTCGACTACAAGGCCCTGCGCAAGCGCCAGGAAGAGCAACGCAAAGCCGGCGGCCCGCTTATGGGTATCGGTGTTTCCACGTACATCGAAATCTGTGGCTTCGGGCCGCATGAGTACGCCAACGTCACCGTCGAGAAAGACGGCTCGGTGACGGTGCTGACCGGCAGCTCACCGCATGGCCAGGGCCATGTCACGACCTGGTCGCAGCTGGCGGCGGATACCCTGCAGGTGCCGATCGAAAAAATCACTGTGAAGCACGGCGACACCGGTGTCGTTCCCGACGGCGTCGGCACCTTCGGCAGCCGCAGCGCGCCGGTTGGCGGCGTCGCGGTGTTCAACAACGCCAAGACCGTGGCGGAGAAGGCCGGCAAGATTGCCGCCCACCTGCTCGAAGCCGCGGCCGACGACGTTGTCCTGGAGGACGGCAGTTTTCATGTGAGTGGTGTGCCGCAGCGCACGATCTCCTGGGATCAGGTGATCGAGACCGCCAATGCCGGCAGTCTGCCCGACGACATCGACAGCGACTTGAGTTCCGAAGAAATTTTCACCGTCGGACCGCAGGGCGAGACTTTCCCGTTCGGCTGTCACATCTGTGTTGTCCAGATCGATCCGGAAACCGGCGTGCTGACGATCGAGCGCTACGTGACGGTCGACGACTGCGGCCCGGTGATCAATCCGATGATCGT
>DPYP01000541.1:0-526 GCA_003545375.1 Lentisphaeria bacterium | reverse complement strand
TTTATGACGAAGACGGCAATCTCCTGACCGGTTCGTTCATGGACTATGCCTTGCCGCGCACCCAGATGCTGCCGCATTTCGAGACCAACCGTACCGAGACCCCGTCGCCGAACAATCCGTTAGGCGTCAAGGGTATTGGCGAAGCGGCAACCATCGGTTCGACCCCGGCCGTCGTCAATGCCGCGGTCGACGCCATGAGTCACCTTGGAATCACTCATCTCGACATGCCGCTGACGCCGGAGCGCCTCTGGCGTGCCATCCAGGACGCTTGAACGGTTCGCGGCGCGGCAGACTCTTGATGCGGAATCCGCAAGCATCAGCCTGCGGCGTTTAACTCATTGATTTGAGGATAGAGCCATGGGCCGGACGCTCTTGGACAAAGTCTGGGACGCCCACGCCGTGCGTGAACTGCCGAACGGGCAGACGCAACTGTTCATTGGGCTGCACCTGATTCACGAGGTTACCAGCCCGCAGGCGTTTGCCATGTTGCGCGACCTCGATTTGCCGGTACGCTATCCCGGTCGCA
>DPYP01000079.1:8170-27321 GCA_003545375.1 Lentisphaeria bacterium | reverse complement strand
GGCAAACGATCAGTGACGGGCCTTTCGCCAGTTTGTTGACCTGCTGATGGGCCAGCACAGCGATCATCTGCACGGTTTTGCCCAGGCCCATGTCATCCGCCAGACAAACGCCGAGTCCGGTATTTGCGACAAACTGCAGCCACGAATAGCCGATCTCCTGGTACGGCCGCAGGGTGCCCTGGAAATTTTTCGGTGTCGGCAAAATCGTGAAGCGGGTGTCCGTTTGAAAGTCGTCCAGCCAGGGGGCGTCCTCGCCGTAATCGAAGCGCAGGTCGAGAACCGGCAGGCCACCGGCATGCTCCATGCCAAACCCGATCTCCATGGCGTTCGCCAAAGACGCACCGCCGCTGAAACCACGCTTGTCGAGTTGCTTCATCGACTTGCGGATGGCGCCAGCATCGACGCGGCGCCAGCGGCCGTTGCGATGAATAAGTTGCGTTTTCGACGTCGCCAGTTCACGAAATTCCGCTTCCGTCAGCGATTCTTCGCCCATGGCTGCTTCCCAACTATACGACACCATCTGGTCAAGCCCGAGCACGGTATGTCGATCGGTACCCGTGTTCTGCGCCGTCGATATCCGCAACAGAAGCCCGATCTTCTCCTGCGGCTCCTCCCACCACGTCGGCAACCGCACGATGAAACCGTGCTTCTGCAGCAACAGCGCCGCCTCGGACATGAAAATCAGGGCCTGTGTCCGGTCAATGCGGCACGGCCCCGGCGGCAACGATTCCAGACAGGCGCCAAGCGGCGGAAAGTCCACGGCAGCACGCCCGAGGCCGGCCAGCAGGCACGGCAGCAAAGCGGTCGGGTGATGGGCGCTGACCTCCGGTTCGAACAATTCGCCGGCCGGCACGCTCAGTTCTCTGTCGCGATTCGACTTGACCGTCGGGTGGATCTCCCAGTCGCCGTCGTGATTTTCGGGCGGCATCAACTCGAGGCCGAGACGGTACGGCGAAAACAGACTTAGCGGACGCAGCCCATCATTCCACAGACCGACCTCCTCGACAAACGTTTCCAGCCGTCGCAAGTCGGCAAAAAGTGCTGAAAAATGCCCCGCCTGCAAAGCGTCGAGCCATTGCTTCGGCAACGGCGGCTGGCTCTTGCGTGGTCTGTGGAATTTCGGGTTGCGCCGCATCGCCCATTGCCGTACCTGAAAGTCGACACAGGCATCGAGAAAAGACAACGGCAGCGCCTCGGGCATGTCGGCGAATTCACTTTCCGGCATCAAAGCATGAACGACCGGCGGCATGGCTGCCACGAGCGACTGCCAGTAAGGCTCGAACTCTAGCGGCACGGCAGCCTGCCAGACGGGATACTTCTTGCCTTCGAGCTCGGCGATGCCCGGCACCATCGACGTCGCGTCGACCAGCAACACTGCGAACTCCGCAATTTGCTGCCAGTACAAGAGGCTGTCGCCGATCGTCGTGTTTTCGTCGACGACGGGTAGCGGCCGTGTCCTGAAGAACTCGATGACGCACTCGGCAATCGTCTCGCCGGTGTCGATGCACCAGGGCTGTAACCGTGCGTCGATCGGGATGTCGACATGCGAGGCAATCGGCAGGCCGTGCTCGGCCGGAAACAGACCAAACCGCTGCTCCTGATACAACTCCAGTTCAGGCGGCAGTTGTCCGACCAGGTCGTCGAACGACATACCACGGAGGTGCTCGGCGCCGCCGGGATCGAGGTCAGATCCGGCGCGCTGATTATCCTCCAGCCAGAACGACATAACGAAGCTGTTGGGCAGCCAGAAGGCGTGGAGCGTCATAGGCAATTCAACCGATTCTGAAAGGACGATCTTTGTGGCACGGGCTTTCCAGCCAGTAAATGCGGTGAAAGGTACGCGAGACTCATCGCGGTATTACGCTGGCTCGGCCGGCTCGGGATTGGCGTCGACCGGGATGACAACGACGCGGGCGCCCTGCACCCTTTTCACCATTACGCGTTCGTCCTGGTCGATGAAATCACCGTTGCTCACGACATCGACACGCCGGTTGTTGATTGTCGCGATACCGCTCGGCCGCAGCGGCGTCAGCGTCATGCCTATCTCTCCGATGAGCTTGGAATTCTCTTCGACGTTCGGCGCCACATAGCCATCCGACGCGCGGGCGGCTCTACGCAGAATCAGGTGATCGAGGAACGGCAGGTTCGGCAGGTACCTGCTGAGGCAATATCCACCAACTGCAATCAGCAGGATAGCGATCGATGTATTCATCAAGGCGTTCTCGATATACGGCCAAAGGCTGATCTCCGGCATGAAATCAGGCATTTTCGTTACGTCCGGCAGAGTCGGTATCATCGCCATGAACAGCCCACCGAACAGACAGAATATGCCAAGGATCCCGGTAATGCCGAACCCCGGGATGACCAAGATCTCCAGCGTGATCAGCGCGATGCCGATGATCACCAGAGCCATGTCTTCGATCCCGGCCAGACCAGCAACGTAGTGGCCGAAAAAGTAAATGGAGATAGACACCACTCCGACAATGCCTGGAACGCCGAAGCCCGGCGTTTTCAGCTCCATGTAAATACCCATCATACCGACGAACATCAGCAGTGGTGCCAGCGCAGTGATGATCTTCGCCAGCTGTTCGGAGCCAGTCGGTTCAATCTTGATGATTTCAGCATTGGGCATGCCAAGGACCGCAAGCAAATCGTCGATGTCATCGACAATGGCGGTCGCCAGGATCGGATTCGTCATCGGTGGATAGATACGCACCGCTTCCTGTGCGGTCATCATCAGCAACTCGCCGACATCACATATGACCTCATCACCTATTTTCACTTCGACCTGATCATCGACCATCGCCATGGCCACGTCTTCTCTGTAGCCGTTTTCATTGGCCAGCCCGCGCATCATGGCGCGGATGATCGACAACATCTTTTCGCGCACGTCCGGCGGCATTTCGGCAACCCCGCCCTGATTCATCCAGATCGGTGCCGCGGCGCCGATCCTGCCGTGCGGCGACATGTAGATCCGGTCACAGGCGATGGAAATTATGGCACCGGCGCTGATAGCATCCCGGTTCACAAAGACGTAGACCGGAATGTCTTCGAGCTCCTGGATATGCGCAATGATCTCCTCGGTGTGATCGACTCGACCGCCGGGCGTATCCATATCTATGACGACCATATCGACTTTGTCCGCTTTAGCATCTTTCAATGCCCGGCGGATGAAGTACAGCATCGGGTCGTTGATCTGATCACGTAACGGGATGACAGCGACTTTCGGCCGCTCACCCTTGACCGGTGCAGCAGCAGCTTTCGGCGCGGGCGCTGCGACGGCATCGACGACATCAACAGGCGCGGCTGGCGGCACAGCTTCGTCGCTGCGAGTCGGCAGCGAGAGGGTCAGCAGGGTCAGACATACGGCAAGACATCCGTATCGTGCCCAGCTTAAGTTTAATGTGTTCATGATTTTCGCGGCTGCATTTGGGGTCGTTTCTATGGGAAATTTAATGCGGAACTATGAAAAACGCAAAGCGTTATACCCATGAGCCAGCGCCTCCGTTGATTGTTTCGAATCACTTTTTCAGCTATTGGTGTAGGCTGGTGTGAGCCGGCGGCCATCTCCGTCGGCGGATTCGTGGGCCGTCATGATTGTCCGCATTGTCTGCTCCGCTTCCTCAATAGTGCAATGCGGCTCGGCCTCGTCATTGATCATATCGATGAAGCGTTGGGCCTGGTTGTGGAACCAGCTGTCACGTCCGCTCGTTTTAGCCTTACCGAGTTGCCAGCGGTCAGTGTCTGGATCGTAGCGTTCGACATAATCGAAATTGCAGCCCACCCGCAAGGTTGAGGATTCACCCGCCACATGCACACTCCAGGCCGGATTCTGCTGGCACAGGGAGATCTCCAGTTGGGCAACGACATTGTTCGGAAATTCGATAGTGACGGCCGCGGTATCCTCCGTGGGCAGGCCCAGCCCGAGCCGCCAGTGGCGGGCGGCGACACTGACCGGTTGGCCGAAAAACCACTCGAACAGATTGATGTGGTGCACCATGTGATCCTGAATGGCACCGCCGCCGGTGTCGCGGCTCATAGCATATTGCGGTGGAAAATCTTTGCGCATGCGCGGCCAGTATTGCGTGGCAACTGAATGAGCCATGTAGACGGCACCGATGTCACCGGCATCGAGCCTACGCTTCATCTCCACGAAGATGGGATTGCAGCGCATGACGAAGGCGACGCCAACGGACGCACCGTTAGCGTCACGGGCGCGCTTCAACTCGTCAACGCCGTCGAACGACGTGTCCAGCGGTTTCTCACAAAGCACATGAGTGCCTGCAGAGACTACTTCGGTGGCAAGACGTACGTGCGTGTTCGTCGGTGTGCAGATCACGACACCATCGAAAGCTGGCAGGTCGGCGTCACGAAAATCATCGTAGACCTGCTCAATCGGGAATTGGTCTGTGGCCCGTTGGCGCATCGTTTCATCCATCTCCGCAATCGAACAGCGGACACCATCGACCTTCAGAAAATTCTCGACATGACGCTGGCCGATCGAGCCCACGCCGACGATAAGGATGTGTGGCACAGTTTGGTTGCCCCGGTGAAACTTCAAGAAAAAGCGAGAATAAGTGAGTGTAGCAACAACTCGGCCCGAGTCAAGACCCGTGACGTACTGATACCTCGCCCATGCGCCGGGGAGAATCATCGTTTTGGCACTGCGCGCCGTGCCCTCCCAGTCCTGCGCTGCGTGGGTACCTGTTGTAGCATCGTACCGAGCCCTGTGCCGCCGGGACGCCACGTTTGGCAAGCCAATCCGCATCCGCCCACGAAAAGCCCGTCCGCCGCAGTTACGCCTCCGAGGCAGATCAGCGCATAGACAAGGGGTGCGTCCTGTCGTATCTTACTCGCTTACCCATGTACTGACATTCAACTTCTGACGAGATTCTGTGATGAAGGAATTCCGAATCGGCATGATCGGCTTCGGCACCGTCGGAACCAGCGTGGCGGCATTTTTACAGAAAAACTGTGACCTGATGGCCGCGCGTATCGGCATCCGGCCGGTGCTGGCACGGATCATGGTCCGTAACCTCGATGCCGACCGCGCCGTCGAAGTGGCGGAAGGCGTGCTCACAACGAATGGCGACGACATCCTCAACGCCGACGATATTGATGTTGTTGTCGAGCTCATCGGTGGCACGACGGATGCCAAAAAATTTGTGTTGCAGGCAATCGACAACGGCAAGTCCATCGTCACCGCCAACAAGGCGTTGCTGGCATTTCACGGCGCCGAGATCTTCGCGGCCGCCGAGGCCAATAATGTCGATGTCTACTTTGAAGCCAGTACCGCCGGCGGCATCCCGATCATCAAGACGCTTCGCGAAGGCCTGACCGGCAACCGGATCGAATCGATCTACGCCATTCTCAATGGCACCTGCAATTATATTCTGACACGCATGGAACACGAAGGCATCGCCTTCGCAGACGTGCTCGAGGAGGCGCAGAAACTCGGATACGCCGAGGCTGACCCGTCCTTCGACATCGACGGCGACGACACGGCGCACAAGACCGTCATCCTCACCGCCCTCGCCTTCGGCCGGTGGTTCGATGTTTCGCGCATGCATATCTCCGGCATCCGAAGACTCGACGTCCAAGATATTGAGAACGCCGCGGACATGGGCTACAAGATCAAGCTGCTCGCGGTCGTCAAACCGACCGGCGACGATGTCGATATGCGCGTGCATCCCGTGCTCATCCCCGCCAGTTCGATGCTCGGGCAGGTCAGTGACGTTTTCAATGCCGTTTGTGTCAAGGGCGACGCAGTCGGGGAAACGATGTTCTACGGTCGCGGTGCCGGGGGCGACGCGACCGCCAGCGCCGTCGTTGCTGATCTTCTCGAAGTCGGCCTCAATATCTCCCATGACTGTGCCCGCCGGGTCGTGCCGTTCCAGGCTCACGACACCTACGGCGACCTCACGCCGATCGATGACGTCCACAGCCGCTATTACATCCGGCTGCAGGTCGAAGACAAGCCCGATGTGCTCTCCCGCATCACTCACATCTTCGGCGAATCAAATATCAGTATTGCCAGTATCCTGCAGAAAGAGAAAACCGAGCCGGTACCGGTGGTTCTGATGACTCACGTCGCGAGAGAGAAGGACGTGCAGTCAGCGTTGCAGAAGATTGCCGGAATGGACGTCGTCAACGGCGAACCGGTACTGCTGCGCGTTGAAGATCTGTGATCTGACCGCTGGCAGGTGGGCAATGTCGGGATTCGGACTCACCAACTCTTTTCAATCGACGAAATCAGTTCAAGCGTGTACGGAAGCCGCGCCAGTCGGTTTGTATTCGAGTCCGCGCTGATGAGGAGTTCGGCTTCGGCACTCTGCTGGGTGTTGAGGGGAAGACGCAAGGACGTTGCCACGACCTTGGAAATCGGATCGTTATCGGCTCAGAACCCGTTTCGGCTGGTCCGCCGGTGGGTCGGGTTGGATCTTGGAACCGGCGCCAATACACGACTCAGTCGGCGATGAACGTGGCGGGGTATTCTCCGCGCACGGAGTTGAACAGCTTGATTGCTGCGGCCGTACATAAATCGCCGACCTGAATGATGCCCTCCCGAAGCTCCCCACGGGCCAGAAGCTCTTCGCGCATAGTCCCCGACAGCAGTCCGCAGTCGATCGGCGGCGTCAGCCAGTCGCCATCGACCTCGGTTTGAATTGCAATGTTCGCAACGCTGGTTTCCGTGACCTCGCCGCGTTTGTTGAAGAGAATGACATCATCCGTATCGACAGCAACAGCAGCGCGCTCGTACACCGAGCGGCTCGTCGTTTTGTGATACAGGAAAACGTCGCCGCTGTCGACCGGAACGATGGCCAAGGCAACTGTAACGGGACGAGCGCCGTAGTCTGCGGGCAACGGCGTCGTTTCGATCGTATAGCTGCCGGATACCTCGATCACGACGCGCACGCGCATCGGACTTGTCCAGCACGTTTGCTGTTGCTGCAAATCCGCCGGTAACAGCTCCGGCATCTCGAAGCCGAAATAGTCAGCCGACTCACGTAGCCTGCGAAGATGACGCTCCAACAGGTAGATGCCGGTGCCCGGCTCGAAACGCATGGTCTCGATCAGTCCAGACGGCGGTCCCGGATGATGGTCGAGCACTGCAGCTTTTAGCAGGCACTCACGATACTCGCCGACACTGTCCGAGTCTGCAACCAACCCACTGCCGATCGGGTAGGTTGCCTGCCCTTGCTGGTCAATCGTCAACGTGCGGATGGCGACGTTGAAGGTGCCGTCGCCACCTGGGCGCAGCCAGCCGATCGTGCCACAGTAGACATTGCGCGGCGCGGTTTCCAGATCGGTAATGATCTCCATGGTCCTGACCTTCGGCGCACCGGTTACGGAACCGCACGGAAATGTCGCCCGCAGGATATCGGTCCACGTCACTTCAGGCCGCAGTTCGGCTTCGATTGTCGAGGTCATCTGCCAAATGGTGGGATATCGTTCGACGCGGAACAGATCGGTAACGCGAACGGAGCCGAGCTCAGCGACCCGGCCCAGGTCGTTGCGCAGCAGATCGACAATCATGACGTTTTCAGCGCGATCCTTGTCATTGCTCTGCAGCTCCCCGGCAATTGCGATGTCCGCAGCCGAGGACAAGCCACGTGGACGCGTGCCCTTCATCGGACGCGTCGACAGATGCTGGTCGCGGCGGTCCAGAAAAAGCTCCGGCGAGGCCGAGAGTATATCCCAGTCGTCGGAGTGGATCCAGGCACAGAATTCGGCGCGCTGGGCTCGGCGCATGTTGCGGTACACGTCGGTGACACTGCCGTTGACTTGCGAACAGGCGCGGAAGGACAGGTTTATCTGATACGTCTCGCCGTCACGGAGATGTTGCATGACCTGGTCAAAGGCCGTGTCGTAGACCTGCTGATCGACGCTGAACTGCCAGTCATCGAGAGCGGGCGCTGCAGCGCCCGAGTCACCACGCCGGACCTCGGGCAAGTCCTCGGTGACTACAGGCTCGTCGCACAGCAGGAACCACAGCAGCGGCAGATTACCGTCGGGTTGTGGAGTGAGCAAATCGGGATCTATGGCGCCGGCGGCTTCGTAGGCAATGAACCCTACGGCGTGGCGGCCATCACGGACGACGTTTTCGACAGTCTGCAGACAGGGAAGAACATCGTCGGGGCAATGCGCGATGACAGGCGGTACGGCAGAGCGAAAAATCCGGGTTTTACCCGGTTGGTCCTGATGAAAGTCGAGGGCAACAAAGCAGGCGTCGGTCACTGGCCGGTCTGGCTGAGCGATTCGACGATCTCGAACTTGATGTCGCACGGTATCGCGACCGGCTGCAGCAAGAGCTCACGTGGTGTCTCTTTCGCCTCGCGATAACTGTCGGTCAGTTTTTGGCAATCAGGACAGGAGATGATGTGAGTATCGAGAGCAATGAGAATGTTGGCGTCCAGCTCGCGCTCGATATACTCATAAAGGAATCGTTCCACTTCCGAACAGCTGAATGAAGATGGATTGACGTGCATCATGGCAGGGATTTTTCGTGTCCTCAACCTGTAGGCAATGCTTTCTCCGGCTGGGCTGGCCCAATGGCACCCGGGCACCCGTACCGGTATTGCTAGCGTTACGATACATCGAATCGGCAAATGAGGCAACCGACGCCGACAAAAAGAAAAGGGCCGCCCGCAAATATTGCGCGCGGCCCTGTAAGGATACCGGACGTGTGGCCTATTCCTCGACAGGAATCCGAAGTTGCATGCCGGACCTGAGATCGGCATCGCTTTCGATGCTGGGGTTGGCCTGTTTCAAGAGCACCATCGAGACGCTGTACAACGCGGCGATATGAGCCAGCGAATCGCCCTCGTCGATATCGTGCTCCATCGTACGCCTGATGGCAACGGCCGGGGCCGGCCGGGGTATCGCCCGCATATCGACGGCCGGTCGTGTGGGCGGCAAAGCACCCACCTGCTGCTGGCGCGGCCGGCTCTGGGGCGGCGCCTTCGCGGCCATAGCCGACCGCAGAATCAGAACCTGCCCGATCTGCAACGAATCGCTTTTGAGGCCATTCAGCAGCTTCAACTCGCTCACGGTCATACCGAATTTGCGGCCGAGTTCCCACAAATTATCGCCACTCTTCACGGTGTACTTGGTACCCGACGGCAACTGCTTCTTTGGTGCCGGCGGCGATGCGGCCGCACGCGGCTGTTCAACAGTGACCCCCGGTCGGAGAATCAGCACCTGGCCGATCTGCAGCGTATCACCCTTGAGGTTGTTCAATCCCTTGAGGTCTTTGACACTGAGACCGAACTGGCGGCCGATATCCCACAGGTTGTCGCCGCTTTTGACGACATACACGCCACTTGCGGGCAACGGCCTTTTCGGGCCTGTTACAGAGGCCGTACGAGCCGACAGCAGCCCACTGCCGCCGTCAAGCTTGTGCGATTCCACAGTAACCACCCGATTCGAGCGACTGGCCTTTCCGATGAACTTGCCGCCGGGCGGAATCGTCAATTCCCTACCGATATTCAGCGTGTCGTTCAGCCCCATGTTGTTGTACGCCGACAGTTCGTGCATACTGACGTTGTACATGTAACCGATTTCCCACAGCGAGTCGCCCTTGCGCACCTTGTAGGTCAACAGTTTCGATACTTGTTTTACTTCCGGCAGCGGCGCCTGCTTTGTCAACGTGGTCGCTTCCGGTTTTGCCGGCGTCTGTGTGCGCACTTCGCGCGGATCCTTGATCCTGATCGCCGGCGGCCGATTTATGACCGGCGGTCGGCTGGAAAGAATGAGACCGTCGGGCAGGCGATCCAACTTTGGCGGTCTCTTGCGTGACGCGTTCAGGTTTTCCGCGACATTTGAAGGAGTAGGCGCGGGCACCTGGTTGGTCGTTGCTGCCACGGGCGTCTCCTCTGCGGGCGCACCGGTCTGCTCGGCTACAATTGGTTCAACAATCGTGGGCTCATCGTATGGTGCAGGCACGACCGTGCGTGGATGCAGAATACGTTGGCTCTCCGCGGAATAATCGCGTGTCAGGCAACCCGTGGTGATAGTCAGTGCGATCGTCATGGTGGCCACAGAGAGACCCTGTACAATTGTGGTTACTTTTTTCATTCGCCGATTCTCCTCCTGATTTCTTGGGCAAACGAGTTGCCGCGTTGAGTATAATCCGAAAACATATCGTGGCTGGCACACCCCGGAGACAACAGAACGGTGTCCCCCGGTTCAGCGTCATCGACGGCGTCATCGACAATGGCGGATAACGAGGCATACATGCGACAGGCAACATGAGGTGACCAGAGTGACGCCAGAGTGGATCTGGTTTCGCCCATCAGGTATACATGTTTTACGTGCGCCTCGAGATACGGAATGACGGGTTTGAAGTTCATCCGTTTGTCGCGACCGCCGGCGATCAGCAGAATACGGCCTTTCCTGCTGGCGGCACAAGTACGGAGCGCCTGGACCATGGCATCGGGGTTGGTCGACTTGGAGTCGTTGATGTAACGCACGCGGTTGTGCGCTGTCACCAGTTCAAGTCGATGCGCGCTTGGCGCAAACGTTCGGAGATGCGGCAGCACAGCGCCAAGCGTTACCCCTGCGGCCTCGCACAAGGCGAGCGCCGCCAGCGCGTTCTCGGCGTTGTGGGTGCCCTGCAACCGCAGCTTGTTGCGATGCAGCAGGGGCTCGGCAGTGCCGTTCCGCCGCCAGGCAAGGTGTCCCGTCGAATCGACCAGATAGTCGCTGTCGATCGGGGCATTATCGTCGCCAACAGGCGCAAAACACACCGGTCGGTCCTGACTGAACAGCGGGTGTGCACGCACGCCGGGCAGTGCGTGGACGTCGTTGCGCATGACGACGCGTCGAGGATTGCGCATATTGGCAATCACCTGCATTTTCGCCTTGAGATAGCTGTCGAAGTTTTCATACCGATCGCCATGATCATCCGTAATGTTCAGAACCGCTGCTGCCAACGGTGCAAACCCGTCGGCCCGCTCCAGTTGGAACGAACTGACCTCCGCTACGATGTAATCGAGCCCCGCACTCTTGCGCGCCGCCTCACTTAGTGGCAGGCCGATGTTGCCTGCCCCGATCACCTTGCAACCGGCGCCCTTCAATAAGTGCACCGCCAGTTCCACCGTTGTCGTCTTGCCGTTGGTGCCGGTCACCGCCAAGACGGGGCAGGCACAATAGGCAAAGCCGAACTCAAGTTCGCCCAGCACCGGACACGACAGCGACTGAGCCAGACGCCCCAACACATTGTCAGGACCGATACCGGGACTGAGTACGGCCACATCGGCGGATTCACGCCAGGTTTCCGCCGCCCACTCCAAATGAACCGTCGCCCCACGATTTGACAGCCGACTGGCACGCTCAACCAGCGTCGCGTTCGTGAAGCCGTCAAGCACCGTGACCCGGGCACCGCTTTGCAAGGCCAGTTCAGCAGCTGCAACGCCGCTGATACCAGCACCGAGCACCAGTACATGCTTGTTTTCAACAGGGCCCACGACCACAACTTTTAGTCAAACGTTCCGCCGCACGCCGTGGCATAAATACATCGCTGCTCTTGCGCGACGCAGGCGCCGACCATCTCATCTTCCCAACTCCAACTTTAATTGCCACGCCTGGAACAAAGTTGCCGACGCTACGCTGTAACGTCCATTTGCGACCATCCACTCCAGGATACTCGAATCCGCAGAAACACCACCAAATTGCATTGACCGTCGCACCGTCATCCCACGGTTGATGCCAGCGGAAAAACCGCGGCAAAAGGCGAAAAAACACTGTCTCTGACAGGCCACCTGCCAGGAACATTCAGTTACAATAAGTGACTGGTATTGAACCGATTACAACATCCGGCGAGGTTGGCAAGCCAGAGACACCAGTTAACCGCCGTCAATGTTCACCGTAATACCACGAACAGCGATTGCAAGTACCTTATCAAACAAAATCTTCACGGCCAGCCTTATCCGATCCGAACAAGCGGACAATTTTTATTTAACCGGCTTATAACAGGCATGTTATGCGAATAGCCGAGAAATCTCAGTTGGCTGAGGGCGTGGGAAAAGGCGGTATTAGGCAGGAAGGATTGTTAGCTTCAATTTGTGGTGGGCGGCGGGCGCTGCCAGGCACGAATCCGATTACTCGGGCGCTCGCGAAAGACAACATCGCCGATCGCCACACGATCGCCGTCTGTGAGCCGCGCCTGAGAGACTTCGGTGCCCGGCTCCATTACCTCGATCTCGCCGACTTTCTCGTAGCAAATGAAAAGAATCTCGTTGCGCTTCGAGCGAATCACATCGGTCTGCCGCGCCACCGGGAATTTGTCCCCGGCTTCGACGTCGTCGCTCTTGAGGTTGGCCCACAGGCTGTTGCCGTCGACATGGATGATCTTGCCGTCTTCGGCCAGGAGCTCGTTCGATGGAAGCGCCGCGACTTTGGGAAACTGAATGATTTTGACATTGTCGAATTTGCTCTTGCAGTCGAACGCGTAGAAACCGAGCTTGGTGCCGCGCTGCGTATGGTCTGTATCCAGATAGCTGATCATCTGAACACCATCGATATCAAGTCCGAGATGCCAAATTTCACGGCGCAATGTGACCGTGTAGGTTCGCTTGGGCTCGAGTTGGAAGTTGTCGTTCGAGGCAATGAGTACGGCGCCAGGCTTTCCATCGCTGTCTTTTTGAATCTTAACCGCCTTGACGCCCGCCTCGTCGATGCGGAAAAAGTATTGGTCCTGCTTGGTACGCGGGTCGTGCAGGTTAAAAACGATCCGTGCCTTCTCACCAAGCTTCCAGACCCGGAGATCGAATGACACCGAATTATTCGTTCCAAACTGGGTCTTGCTCATGATCTGGGCATAGCCTTTATCCGGGTTGATCTCGGCGTGCAGCTTGCCTTTTGCGATCCGCCACGAACCGACGCGACGTGACCAGTTCTGCAGATCGCCATTGAAACGTTCATGCAACTTGGTCTCACCACGCGGTCCCACCCATAGCCGCTCACCCAGCTTCCCAAGCGTATCGGCAACGACGGCATCATTGGTTCGAATCCCGGTACCGACAGATTCGCTGAGTTCAACCTTGCCAATGCTGCCCCGGATGTTCTCGATACGACCGTGGGCGATGATTTCGATCTGTTCCTCCCGAATACCGCCGGTCACCGGATGGACAAATTTCCTACCGTACCGCGCAATCGTAACCAGGCTGGACACCTCGATCTCATTCGGGTTATGCAGACGGATATCGACACGTTTACCACTGATCGCCGTGACAGTACCAATCTCACCCGCCTGGCAGGCAGCACCACAAAGCAACAGCAAGGCAAAAATCGCCGTCAAGGTGATCTCGCCGGGTTGACGGGCACCCCGATCCGGACGCGATAAGTTTGAGTTTGCAAGGCAAGCCGTCAGTCGCATCGCTGCTCGACTCCGTACGTATTATTGCGGTGGCACAGGCACACTGATAATATAGTTTTACCAGCAGAAAATGCAACGTTTCGGGAGACTGTGCTGGTAGGTTGCGAGTGTAAATTTCATGCCCACCAGCCTGGCCGATGTGGCGATCGTGGAACGCTATTCCACCGATGAATCGGCAATTTCGGTGTGGACCGCCGCCGGCATGGCGAAAAGGGCAATGACAACGAGTTGGATGCCACGTACGACGAAGGAAATCAGCCAGCTGCCAAGCAGAATCGAAACGAGCGCCGCGGCGACACCTATCAGCAGCGCCCGGTCGTACGGTTCGGCGGCCGCGGCACGGACCTTCAGGGCACGCCCGAGAAACGCCAACAGCAGCCCTGCCAGGCAGGCCAGTCCCAGCACACCCGTTTCCACAGCCTGCACGAGGAACAGCCCATGGGCGTCCTTCTCCATCAGGTTCACGGGGCTCTTTTCGACGCCTGTGGACCACATCGGGCTGTTGCTATAGAACACGTTGATGCGCCGCTGATAACCGCCAATGCCGTGGCCCAGGACAGGCGAATACCCGACCGCATTCAGGGCTGCCTGGATCTCCAGATACTTCTGCTGCCAGGGATTCCAACGCGGATGTTGCCAATTCTGCCCCTTCATCGGCATCGGCTGGAGCCCGTACGGATCGGCAGACCGGTGCAGGGCCACGGAGTCGAGCAGTACCTTCCCGTGGTGCGACGACACCAGACACGTCACACCTACAACAGCCAGGAATGCCGCCAGAGTCAGCGCAACGGCAAAGCGCCGCGACGACGCCACGGCTACGGCACAGCATCCCGCCGCAGCACAGATCAGCAGGCCAAGATGCAGGACGCAGATCAGCGACAGCAGGCAGAGCATCGCCAGCACCAATCGTTGCCACAACGGCCGGATCACCGGCAGCATGGCGAAAGCCAGTGGCAGCATGATAATAATGTAGGTACCCAGGACGTTCTTGCCGGATTCCGTCCCGGCAACCCCCTGGCGGCTGGGATTGAAACGGAAACCGAACAACGAATCGATAGCAGCAATGTCGAGCAGTCCGCGCGCCGTGCCGCCGCTGAGGACGAGGCAGTATTCGACCAGACCGGCAACGACGACCACACCGAACATCACCAGCATCGTTGCCACCGCCAGCCGGCGCATCCGGACACGGCGCAGCACCTCAACAAAGAACAGGTACGCAACAACCCACACCTCGACATACTGGATCAATTCCTTGATACCGGCGCCACGGTCGGCCTCGTTTCCGGATTTGTCGAAAACACGTGCCCAATCGAACAACGACAGCAGGCAGACCAACAGAAGCAGGAGGATGCCGGGCGGCGGCAGCCACTGCCCGGGGCGTTGCCGCGTGAGCAGCAGATACCCGGCCAGAAAGACAACTCCGAGCCCGAGCAGGCAGTCAGCAAGGGTAAAACCGATACTCGGACAGGCTAGCGCCGCCCGCACGATAAATGATTTCTCGGTGACGCCAGTCAGATATCCGGCCTCGCGCTCGACAGCGCTCAGCTCGGTGGCCGGCACGTCGAGGCGAATGTACGTGCGACCATTCTGCACCACGGTGAATTTCCGGTCACCGATCCACAGCGAGCTGCCGACCAGTTCGTCGCATTCGTAAACCGCGAATTGATCAACGATCGTCGCACTTCCATCCGGCGCGGCTTCGATAGCCTCGACCGCGCCATAGCGGACACCAGTAAACCACAGGGCGAGGTGACGGACCGTCAACTGAGTGTGAGCAGCAACGAGGATCAGTAGAACAAGGGCTGCAAGCCAGGACGGCAGGCGGGAAGATGTCGCAGTTTTTTTGGTGTTCACATGCTTATCCATCGATACCCCAGCCCCTGACGATGCGCCAGTTACTGTTGAAATTCGAGCACATCCCAATCCTGAACGTAGTGAAAGTCACACTTCGACAGGTGTGCCGTTGAACTCAACTCGCGACCCTCGGGCAGATAGATCGAGTAATCGTAGCGCGACAGATGAAACCGCCAGCGATCTCCCGGTGCAGGGGGGCCATCGACGGTCGGCAGACTGGCAAACGGCACGGCGATTTCGAGCTGCCAGAATTCGTCCTCGACATCGAGGTCGTTGATCGCCCCTTCCACATGGATCCCGACGCCGAGGTCCTGGCAATCCCACTGCTGCCAGCGGATCATACTGACACCGCCCGCTTGGTACGGTGGACGGTTGCAGGCATCGTACACCGTACCAAGCGCGTTGATCTCGAAGTTGTAATAGACGCCGCTTGCCTCGTCGGGCATGAAAAACAACTCGAGCACATCCTCATGGCAGGTCGGGCAGTCGCGCTCCGTCTGGTAACTCCAGACATCGCGGTCACAGGCATGAAAACCGGCGTATAGAAAATTGTCGTCCCAGAGCATTCGGCCGTCAGTTCTGCTGATTACCGGCGCACCGGATTCCGGCACGAAAAATTCGAGAACTTCCGCTTGCGCCCAACCCGGTTCATCGAGGTGGCCGTCGACAATTATGGGGTCGCTGGAGTATGTGCATCGGCGCGTTTCGGGCATCTGAACTTCCTGGTTGAGGTAATAAGCGAGCTGTGTTGACGTTATTGACGCCGCAAACCGTACGGTTGTTCCGACCCCGATGCAACCCCATTTCATGTCGCATCGATACGCTTGAAAGCTCTTTGGTCGGCTATTACGTTCCCGGCATGACTTCTCCGGAGCACAGCAGCGGTGTGTTCAGCCCAGGCACCGAATGGATCTGGGACAGCAGCAATCCGCACCAATACTGCTACTACGCCGAGGCGCGTCGGCACTTTGAGATTAGCCCGGAACAGTGGAAGACCGTTCACAGCGCCGGCAATTGCCGCTTGCTGATAACTGCCGAGGCCGGCTATATGGCCCGGCTGAACGGCCGGGTTGTCGGCCACGGCCCGGCGAAGTCCGCTGCCGGTCGACGTTCGGTCGATACCTGGAGTATCACCGGGTTGCTGCGGACGGGAGTCAATGAACTGCACATCACCGTGCTGAGTCTGGGGACCGGTACTATCAACGCCTGCGCCGACGCCGCAGCCTTGATCTTTGAAATGCGGTTGCCGCACGCCACGATCGTCTCCGACGATTCGACGAAAATACGAACGGATGCGACTCGGAACCGACGTACGGTACGACGACGGTTACTGCCATGCACCGAAGACGTCGATGCCACCGGCTCAGGGCAACCGTGGGTCCCGGCGACAGTCGTGACGCGGTCGGCGGAGGTCTACCACCGGCGAGTGCCACTGCCATCACGCGCGGTGATCGTGCCAACGCGGCTGCTGCGTAACGATTGGGTCACCGTACCCAACGTGCACATGAGCTTTCGTACGCAACCGTACCTCGGGAGTGAAGATAATTTTGCACTGATTGTCACTGACGTTGTATCGGCGCAAGAGCAACATGTCGAATTGCTGCCATCACTAGGTGCTGTGGACTGGTACCTCGAGGGCGGCAAAATCTGCCGCACCACAGACAATCGACGGGATAAGGACAGTGGCGGCACCATTAGCCTGCGTGCCGGCAAGAACCGCCTCGTCGGTTTGACTCGAAAATCGCTGCTGACCGATGTCAATCTCGTCGGTTTTGCCGCGTCCGCAATTGAGTGGCAGAATCCGTTCGGCGACGGTTGCTTCCAGGTGGTGCCCATAAGCCCCCACAAAGCTATGAACTTCGCAGCAACGATGCCGGAGGTTGATTGGAAGAAGCAGCCGATGCCGACCATGGATCCGTGCGACAGCATGCCGTGGGGGAATGTTCAGGATGTCGTTGCGTACGCCAGGCATGTCCATCAGATACCTGTTGATCCGGATCGACTCAGTGGTTTCGGGTCGGGCGGCGAAGGCATGGAGCTGGCCGGCGCCGGCGAGGGAGACGGGTCGAGGTATATCTTCGATTTAGGCAGCGTCTGTTACGGGTGGCTGGCCTTTGACGTTGAAGGGAAAGCCGGCAGCGTTCTGCACATAGCTTTTCTTGAAGCAGTAACCGAAAATGTGCCACTGCAATTGCAATGGCTCGACGGCTGCAGCAATGGGCTTACTTACCGGCTGACGGATGGATTTCAGCAGTTCGAGAGCTTCTTCGCGTACGGCGTGAGATACATCGCGATCGTTCACGTTGGGCCAGAGTCCGCGAAACTGCAGAACCTGCAATTGCATCGCGCCAATTGCGGATCGCTCTCGCGAGCTTTGCTGCACTGCTCCGATGCGCTGTTAACGGATATCTTTGAACTCGGCGTGCACACTGCCATCGCGGGCAGCGACGATACGCTGATCAACTGCCCGACACGGGAGCAGGCGAACTGGGCTTTCGACGGACGTGCCGCAGCATACGCGCACTCGCTTTCCTGCACCAGCAGCGCGGTCGTTGCCAACAGCATCCTGCTCTTCGCAGAGGACCCGGAAACCGCGGACGTGCCGCCAGCGGTATACCCGTCGGCAGATTTGTGCACGATCCCCATGCACGCCTTTCACTGGGTCATGTGGTGCTGGGATTACTATCTCCAGACTGCTGATAAAAGCTTTATTGGGCAGGTAATGCCGCGCATCGCCGCAACTATCGAGGCATGCTGCAGACGACTCAACAACGACAATCTGCTGGAATGGCCGGATGTCTGGCACTGCATCGACAGCGGCCCCGGGCGAGACGACGACCACGCCATCAACGCTGCCGAACAGGCCGGATTCGCCGGCGCTCTCGAGGCTGCCATTCAACTGGCAGACGCCGCCGACGCCTGGGACAACGACATGCAGGATTGGCAGCAGGTTCAGGCGCTCTTGGCCATCGCAGTTGATACACTCTTCTGGGACGAGGGAAAAAGTGCCTACGCGGACAGTATTCACCTGGACGGCAAGCGATCGGCGGTGACCAGTCAAACGACCAATGCGATGATTTGTCGCTACGGCATGGCCAGTAGTGCCCGGCGCGACCTGCTGTACGAAAGTATCAAAGATCACAGCCCGACACTGCTTCCATGCGGGAACCCGGCGGGCCTGTATTATGTGCTGGAATTCTTCGATATGATGGGCGACGGCGTTTCGATCCTGCGCATCGTCCGCAACTATTGGGGGAGCATGGTGCATTCGGGTGACAGCACGATCTGGCAGTCGCTGCCACATCACAGCCATCCCCCGCAACCGTGTCGGTGTCACACGTTCAACACCTACATCAGCAGATATCTCACGCGCTACCTGCTCGGGATCGAACGCGTCGCCCCCGGCTATGCCGAATTTCGTATCGCCCCGGACGCGCCAGGCATCAAGTGGTGTCGCGGTTCGGTGTCTACGGTGGCCGGTCCGATCTATGTGCATTGGTGGCAGACAGATACGGCAATCGAGATAAATGTCGAGCACCCGGCATCGCTCAAGCGCGTGAAAAGCTTCGCGGGGGATCCCGTGGTGCCCGCCCAGATGTAACCCCATGCCGCTTGAAGACAGAGATTACATGCGCGGTGACCAGCCGCCTTCGAGCCTTGCTTCGCCAGGCATAGGGGGACCGAGTGCGATTGTTCCGATCATCATTGCCAATGCCGTAGTCTTTTTATTGCAGAGGATGGCAAATGGCGAGCTGAGTTCGCTGTTCGGGGTTTCATTTGCGACATCGTGGCAGGCTTGGCGTATCGTGACGCACGTGTTCACTCACGACTATTTCTGGATGCTGCTGTTGAACATGTGGATATTTTGGACTCTTGGACGTCCCCTGGAACGACGGCTCGGGGTTCGCAAACTGCTCAT
>DPYP01000079.1:0-7784 GCA_003545375.1 Lentisphaeria bacterium | reverse complement strand
TTCGATGCTTGTAGGGGCAGAGGGTGCTGTGGGTGGCGTGGTGGTTGCGGCGGCGATCGCCCAGACTACGACCACTGTACAGCTCCCATCGTTCGCTTTGCCGATGCGGTCGTTCGTTGCCGTCGTCTGCGTTGCCGAAGTTGTCATGTGTGTCATGACCCACGGACTCAGCCAGCTCGCCCAGTTTCTCGGTGGTGCTCTCGGCGGCTTTGTCGGGCTGCGCTGGTTCGGGACCTTTCCAGGCCAGCGGCGACGGACAGCTCGCAACGTGTCGGGCCCGATCGAAGCCGATCTCACTGCCGACGACGATATCGATCCGATCCTTGAGAAAATCGGCAGAACCGGGATCGACAGCCTAACAGCCGAAGAACGCTCGACCCTTGAGAAAGCCCGAAGCAGGCTCATGAAATAGGCTTTGCCGCTTTCGTAATTTGGAGGGGCGTAAGTTTGGAGGGGCGTCGGCTATTTTCTGAGAAAAAAATGCCGGCGAGGTGCTACTCTATCACAGCCGGATGCCGAACTCCACTGCCTGACGCACAACGCCGCTGCCGGCACCGACGAATGCAGCAGCAGCAGCGTCATCCGCAACCGGGCTGCGGCGATAGGTCCTCAGAAAGGTCACGGCATCTACAGTCAAAGCGCCGGTATCCTGAATGGTCGGCAGATGGCTGTCCGCGAACGCTGTGGGCACTTCGGTGTAGGCTGTGGCAGCGCACATGACCATCAAGGCGATAGCTGCCTGATCGACAGCCTCGCGGATCGGCGCGACGGCCTCCATGGGAAAACCCCCGTCGGTCAACAGCCCGGCCATGGCAGCTTTGCGACGGGCGGTTTCCAAGAGCGGCGCCGCCAGATCGTGGCGGCGATCGCGGTCGGTAGGCTGCGGGTTGCCGAAGCCGTCGGCGCGATAGAGTTCGCGGAGGCCGCTGTCATGCATCGTGATGATGTTGCTCTCCGCGAGTTGGCGCAGAAATTCGTAAGCTGTCGCATCGATCACGTGAATCCGGCCGCCGACACGGTCAGCATGGGTGTCGACATAGATGCGCATAATCTCGGGGCGTGCAGCATCGGTGTCGCCTTCGACAACGACGAGGGCTGTCTCAATTTCGGCCCCGGTGACCTTTGCACGGCATAGGCGCAGGCGGTCTCCGAAAGACACGACGAGCGCCTCGCAAAACGACTGGACAGCCCCCACGGCAGTTACGGAGTCCGCAATTTCGGCAGGTTCCGCCGGCAACTGTGGGGTGGCGAGTTGGCGGAGACGCTCCACGAACCGGTCGCGGCCCGCGAAAAGGTCGAGTTGCACGTCCTCCGCACTGCCGGCATGCCTCGCATTGAGCAGGCGATGTTCAACGGTGCGCTCGGCAACGAGATGTACAATGCCGACGGGACCGGCGGCCTTCCCCGACACAGCGCGGATGCGACGATCGAGACACGTCGTGTCCCAGGGCAGATCGAGATTGACGAGCATGTCGACGTTGTCCAGGCTGACCTCTGCCCCATCGGCATCGGCCAGCAGCAGAAGCCGGCAGGCGGGGGATTTCTGAAATTGCTTGATTGCTTCGTCGCGCTCCGTGCCACAGAGGCAGACGGCGCATTCGATGGCGTTGGCCTCGAGGCGTTCCCGCAACTGTTCGAGCAGTTTCGGCCACTCGGAACAGACGACAACTTTGCGTTCGGCGTTGTTGTCCCAGGTATCACTGAGAATGCGCAGGAGTTCGTCGAGCTTGGGCGCTTCGTTGACATTCGGTTCGACCAGCGCCGCACTGCTGCAGACCATGCGCATGCTGTCGAGCAGGGTTTGGGTGTGATGGTGCTTGTCGGCATCTTCGGCTCGCTTGTCGAGGGCGCGGCAGAGTTGCTGTTCACAGTCGTTGTAGCGGCGCTTCTGCCGGTCGAGCATTTCGACGAAATATGTATTCTCGATCTGCCGTGGAAGCTGTCCGGGGACGTCTGAACTTTTGCGTCGCAGCATGACGGGTTGCAGGCGCCGGAAGAGATCGGTGAGGTTGGTAAGGCCAACGGGACGGCCGCAGTCGTCGAGCTGGTAGAAGTCGCGATTGAAACGAAAGAGACTGCCGAAGATATGCGGGTCGATGAATTCGACGACGGAATAGATTTCGTCGATGCGGTTTTCAAAGGCGGTACCGGTGAGGACAAAGGCGAATTCGGTGTCGATTCGTTTGATGGCGCGGGCGGTTTTATTGCGCCAGTTCTTGATGCGTTGAGCTTCATCGAGGATGAGCAAATCGGGTGCGAGGATCGTAGCGATTTCCGGTTCGTCGCGGGCGATCTGGTCATAGGACATGATCACGAAGAACTCGGTACAATCGCGGTAGAGTTCGAGTCTTCTCTGGCGGGGTCCATGCACAGTGCGGCACGGGAGATCGGTGAATTTCCGGATCTGTTGTTCCCAATCGGATTTCAGCGCAGCGGGGCAGGCGATGAGGACACGCTGAACGTCCCAGAGTTGGCGCAGGATCTTGGCGGCGGCGATAGCCTGAACAGACTTGCCGAGGCCCAGTTCGTCAGCCAGCATGGCGCGGCCGCCGAACGCGAGGTGCAGCATGCCGTCGACCTGGTAGTCGTACATTGGGAAACGCAGGAAATTGCGGGCCTGCTGCTGCTGCCTGAACCCCTCGGCGAATTCGTTGCGGGACTGCTGCAGGCGACGGCGCCGTTCCACAGCGGAGGCGAGATGGTAAACGGCGCTGGAAACACGAATCTGGGCGGCGATGTCCGGTTCGGCGTTGCGGAACTCACGGAGGAACACGGTCAACGTCGCCTCCCAAGGGCTCCGCAGCTGGTGGCGAGCATCGATGAATCGGGTGATCCAGGATCTGGCTGTCTCGGCGGCGCTGTCCGGCATGACGACAATAGGCTGTCGTTCCGGCTGCTGGACACAGACTTCGAGGCAGGGGGAGACGCCGCCGTTTTTCAGGGCAGCGCGACCGGCCTTGGTGCGGCGCAGGTCGAGCAAAACTTTCTCGACGTGCTTGCAGGTGCCCAGTCCGTTCTTATCGAAGTCGGGGCAGGCACACGTATTCACGTCGCCGATGAGTGAGCGGATCTCGACGTCGTACATCTGCGGGACGTCGGCTTCATCGGCGGTCGCGACAGTGAAGACGGAGAAGACCGGCTCACCAGGGGACTTGTTGGTGACCTTCATGGCCTCGGTCAAAGCACGGTTGCGACGAACGCCGCGTTCCTGCTCATCGGAGGTGAGCCAACTCTGGTTTGTGGTGGTCATGGCGTAAACTAATCACTATCGAGGCGGGCACAACATCCCGCCCGTGCACTTCGCATTCGTCAATATTGCAATCGCGTGGGAGCATCTGATAGTATTGCACTTTAACCTGTGTAGCGGAACGGAGGTTCACCGATGCGCTGGGAAAGCCTGACAATGCCCGACTTCGCACGGGCTGTTATCGACTGTGACGGCGTGGGCATTATCCCGATCGGGGTACTCGAGCCGCATTCAACGCACATGCCACTGGGCACGGATATGTTCGAATCCCATTGGGTCGCCTGCAAGGCTGCGGAACGGGAGCCAGCGCTGGTCTTCCCGCAATACTGCTGGGGCATCAACCACGAGGCGATGCACCTGCCGGGGTCGCTGGTGATCAAGGCGGACGAAGCAACCGGCGCGATGATGCGCGAGTTTCAGGGTGCCGCGTTGCGACCTGTAAATCCATGGGTACAAGACTGATGGCAACGTTCGAGGTTCGGGTCACAGACAACATCATGGTGCCGATGCGCGACGGTGTCGAGCTGGCGGCCGATCTGTACCGTCCGGCGCAAGCGGATGCGATAGTCGAGGAGCCGCTGCCGGTACTGCTGTTCCGGACCCCGTACAACAAGGTCAATTTCGAGCGCGACCAAAACTACGGCAAGTATTTTGGCGGGCACGGGTACATCGTGGTGATGCAGGACTGCCGCGGTTGCTTCCGGTCCGGCGGCGAGGTCAACTTCCTGATTCCCGAAGCCGAGGACGGCTACGACACGCTGGAGTGGATCGACGCACAGCCCTGGTCGAACGGAAAAGTCGGCTCGTTCGGCACGTCATGGTCCGGATGGACCCAGACAGCGATGGCGGCGTTGGGTCCGGAGAACCTCACAGCGATGATTCCGAACATGAGCGGGGCGGACGCCTACTCGAGTTCAGTCCGTCACAACGGTGCTTTGGAGTTGCGGTTCCTGGCGTGGGCCTTCTGGCACTCTGCCGGCAATACCCAGGCGGCATTGAAAACCGACCCGGCAGTGGACGCCGGTCTGAATGCCGGGCCGGTCCGCTTCAGCGACTGGCTCACGCGATTGCCTATCCGCCGCGGCCAGACGCAGTTGAAACTGGTACCGGCATACGAGAAGTGGGCCTTCGACATTGTGACGCGGGCCGATTATGACAAAGACTACTGGGGCCATCCGAGCATGGCACCCAAGCTGTTTTGGGATCGTTTTCCCGATATCCCGACGCTTCTGGTGGGCGGCTGGTATGATTCGTACACGCGCGCCACGTTCGAGAACTATTGCGGCCTCTCCGCCTGCAAGTCATGTGTGAAGGTATTGGTCGGCCCGTGGACCCATGGCGACACGACCACCGAAGAATCATTTTCCGGCGACGTCGAATTCGGTCCGGATTCCACACTGGATAGCTTCCGCGGGCTCAATCACCGTTGGTTCGACGCAGCTCTGAAAGGCGACGGATCGGCGATCACGGACCAACCGCCGGTGCGCATTTTCGTGATGGGCGGCGGCGATGGGCATCGCACGCCTGCCGGCCGGTTGTTTCATGGCGGCAGATGGCGCGACGAAGAGACGTGGCCGTTGCAGCGCACGGCATACACGGATTTTTACCTGCACGGCGACGGGAGATTGACTCAGGAACCTCCGTCATTCGAAACCGCCGGCACGACGTACAGCTTCGATCCGGCGCATCCGGTACCGTCCATCGGCGGCAACGTGTCGTCGCTCAACCAGCTCGGCCCGTTGCCGGCAGGCATCACAGATCCGGGCCTGGCGACGTACGCGTCGCGCGCCGAGGACCTGATGCAGGCGGGCGGCTTCGACCAGATCGAGAACAGCGACAGTTTCGGCTGCCGGCTGCCATACCTGCCGCTCGGCTCGCGTCCGGATGTGCTGGTCTTCGAAACCGAGCCACTGACGGAAGACGTCGAAGTGACAGGACCCGTTTCAGTGACGCTGTGGGTTGCCACCAGCGCGGTCGATACCGATTTCACCGCCAAGTTGATCGACGTCTATCCGCCGAATCCATCGTATCCGCACGGCTATGCGTTGAATCTGACTGACAGCATCCAGCGACTGCGTTACCGCGACGGGCGCGAGCGCGGCGAGCTGGTTGAGTCAGGCGAAGTCGTGAAGGTGACGTTCCCGCTGTACCCAACGAGCAATCTGTTCGTCGCCGGCCATCGCATCCGTGTCGACATTTCGAGTTCCAATTTTCCGCGGTTCGACGTCAACCCGAATACCGGCGAAGCGATCGGCTGTGAGCGTCGACGCGTCGTGGCGGACAACACGGTATTTCACGACCGGCAACGGCCGTCCAAGATCACCTTGCCGGTGACTCCGTCTACGTGAGGATTACAGGACAGTTGTGAGTCGTTTCAAACACATTAAGCAAATGCCGGGCTGTGCAACTAAAGTGCTGGCGCTCGGCACCCGGATGCTTGGCAGTACGCTGCGTCTGGAAGTGGACGATCCCGACGGATTTCTCGAGACCGATCCGCCGGAACCCTGTATTATGTCGATCTGGCACAATCGTCTGCTGTGCATGCCGACGGTCCTTCCGTTGCATATCCGGGAGCGCTGCGCAGCACTGGTGAGCCAGTCACGCGACGGCGGATATATCTGCGATTTTCTGAAGTGCTTCGGGATCGGCTCGATCCGCGGCTCGAGCAGTCGCGGCGGCGCCGAATCTCTGCGAGACATGCAGCGGTTTCTGATCGATGGCGGCGTGCTGGGGTTGACACCCGACGGACCGCGCGGGCCGCGCTACGAAGTGCAGGACGGCATCTGCTGGCTGGCCAGCCGAGCGCAGGTGCCGATTCGTTCAGTTGCGGTGAACACCCGCAGTCACTGGGAGCTGAACAACTGGGACGGGACGCAGATCCCGAAGCCATTCACTCGCACCCGGTTGGTGATCGGCAGCCCGATCCGCATCGCCCCGGAACTGGACAACGACGGTTTGGCAGCCTGCAAACAATTGGTCAAGCAAAAAATGGCCGAAGCCACGGCGTGGGATCAGGCCTGACTGCCGTCATGCTCACCGTCGACAGGCGGATGCAGTTGGCCGCCCTCGAGGACAAAGACCTGATTGGCGCGGACGGTGAGTGACATGTCGTGGGTGACCATGACGATGGTCTTGCCGTCGTTGTCGCGCAGTCCGGCGAGAATGCGCATGATATCCTCAGACGTGTCCGGGTCGAGATTGCCGGTGGGTTCGTCTGCCAGGATGATGTCGGGGTCATTCATCAGCGCCCGGGCGATAGCGATGCGCTGCTGTTCGCCGCCGGAGAGTTCGGCCGGAAAATGGTGCGCGCGGTCCTGCAGATCGACCTGTATGAGAAGATCGAGGGCGCGTGCTGTCGCGGCGCGTTTCGAATTGCCGACGAGGCGGCTGGCAAGCGCGACATTTTCCAGGGCGTTGAGTCCGGGCATCAACTGGTAGGACTGGAAGACGAAGCCGATGTGCTTCTGCCTGAACACGGCGCTGCGGTCGGCGCGCATGTCTGAAACGGTTTGCCCGAAGCAAACGACCTTTCCGCAGTCTGGGCTGTCGAGAGCCCCGGCAAGATGCAGCAGCGTGCTCTTGCCGCAACCGGACTTGCCGGTAACCACGACCCACGTGCCGGGTTCAACGGTAAGCTCGGCACCGCACAGCACGTCGATGACATGCGTTTTAAGCGTGTAGCGCTTGGCCAGAGAAATAAGTTGGAGGGCGGGTTCGGGCATTTCAGGAATCGTGTTGCAAGGCTCGGGTGGGCTGCAAACTCACCGCATAGATCGCCGGTATAAGTGCACCGAGCACACAGATCACGAACGAGATGGCGTCGATTATTATGATATCCCTCTTGCTGATATGCGCCGGGATGACCGTAAGCATATAAAGTTCCGGCGGGAACACGGAGATATTGAAGGCCCACTCGATGAATTCCTGGATCCGGCCGCGATAGTTGACGACCAAAAGGCCGACGACGGTGCCGAGCCCGACGCCTGCCAACCCAACGATGGCGCCCTGCAGGAGGAACACCGACAGGATCGTCCGCTGCGTCGCCCCCAGCGCCTTGAGCACGCCGATCTCGCGGGTTTTCTGAATGACGATGGTGATCAGCGTCGCAGCGATGCTGAACGACGAGACAATGACGATGAAAACCAGCACGAAAAACTGCAGATTCTTCTCCACTGCCAGGGCACGGAAAAACTCGGCGTTCTTCTCCATCCAGGTGACCGCCGCGAGTCCGCCGAAGCCGCCGTCCTCGCCAATCGCTTTGCGCACCTCGTGCACGCGTTCCGGATCGTCCGTCCAGATCTTGATGACAGTCGCATCACCCCATTCAGAGCGGAAGACCTCGTTTGCTTTGTCGATGTGAGTGACGATGATCTCGTTGTCATACAGGTGCATGCCGATGGAATAGATGCCGGCAACGGTGAGTTCCTCGGGGGAATAGACCTTGCCGGGGTCCTCGATGACGATTTCATCGTTTTCGTCAAATTTGATCCACTCTCGCAGGGCGCCGGTCGGGTGCACGATGATCTTGTCGCCGATC
>DPYP01000491.1:8601-9370 GCA_003545375.1 Lentisphaeria bacterium | reverse complement strand
AAAAACACGACCAAATCTAGGCCAAAGGCAAATAAAATAATGGCAACGGGCCAACGATCGGCGTGGTAGCGAAGTATCTTCATGGGGGGGGAGATAGACTATCGTTTTGTGCAGTAAAACAAGAAAATAGGCGAGGCCAACCAACCTATCTCAACTGCCCTCTCCTACAAGCAACAACGCGCCTGCGGAATGTGAATCGGTGTTGGACAGTTGCATAAACGGCCGCAGCCGACCCTTCCACGGGGTGACCACGAGTGTAAGTTGTCCGGATGGACGACTGCAGTCACGACGACCTGGCCGATGTTGCGTTGATGCTCGGTGAGCAGCTCAAGCTGCAGCCTGCAGCGCTGCCGCTTGATGTTTTCGATGCGCGGCAGCAATTGCAGGATTACCTTGCGGGTGTGCTTGCCAAGATGCTCGACAAGGGGTCGTCGCGGCTGATGCCGATGTTCTACCGGCTCGACATTGCGGAGGCCAAGGTGGAGGAGATCACGCGCGCTTTACCGCCGCCGGCGGTGCCCGCGGCGTTGGCGGATCTGATCATCGACCGGCAGCTTGCGAAGGCACGCACGCAGCGCTTGTACCGGGAAGGACGCCTCTGACAAAGCCGATCAGCCAGCTTGTTTCGCCCGGATGCAGGCGCAGAGGCTGTCGATGGACTCGAGCGTATCGGCGTTGATATCTGCCTGGTCGAACTTGACGCTGAACTGCGCTTCGATGGCGACGATCAATTCGAGAATGCGGAATGAATCCACTTCGTAATCGGACA
>DPYP01000491.1:0-8205 GCA_003545375.1 Lentisphaeria bacterium | reverse complement strand
TCTTGTTCCATCTCGCGTGCTGCTATTCCTCAGATTCTTCGTTTTCCGATTCCATTTTCCGGTTGGTTTCCCCGTACCCGCATTCGAACTCCTCGTCGCAGGCAGGACAATAGTCGAACGATGATAAATGCTGCACCCACCGCGTTTGTTGGAGTTGCGGGTAGAACCGCTCTTCTTTGAGAACCTCCGTCATCAGCAGGCGGTAGGCATCGAGTGCCGTGAAGTGCGCGCACATGTCGAAAGCGATACCGTGAAGCGCCAGCTTGGTCAACAACGTGCGCAGCGCCACCTGCGCCTGATTCTCATTGAGCGTGTCCGGATCGGGCAGGGAGTCGAGGGAGCCAACCACCGAATCCATGGTCTCGTCGTTTTCGAACTCGATCAGGTAGTCCATCAATTCGAGTTCACGAATCGAATCGCTGTCGCCGTCGACAGCGATGCGATCGAAGCTGGCTGACTTGGCGTCGAGATGCTGCTGCAGCCCGTCCGGCAGCAGCTTGAACTCACTGGTCTCCTCCTGGAATTCCACATCGTCCGGCAGTTCATCACCAAACGGTAGATCGAAGTCATCGTCGATGTCCTCGACTACCGTCGCTTCCTCGGACGAGTCCATGTCGATGTCCTGCATCAGCGGATCGATCAACTCGACGATGACACGGCCGTTCTGGCTGAACCACTCCAGGTACAGCGACGGTTTCCACGCGTTTTCGTGGCGCGCTTTTATCTGCAATGCTGCCGTGATTTTACCGGCCGGACCGATCTGATGCCAAGCGAGTTCAGTCAGGTCCGGCCACGCTTTTTCCGGCTGGCGCGGGTGACGCGACTCAAAGCGAATTTTCCGCCCGTCCAGGTCAGGTTCGCAGTTGCCGGTCAGGTCGAGGCGGATGCAATCCTTGCCGTTACGCAGGCCGAGCCAGCCTTGGACAGAATTGCGATACGAGAACAGTTCGCCGTGTGCCACGATGTCGCTGAGGTTCAGAGGCATAGATGATGCCGGATTGGAGTGGAGTCAATCTGCCGGGTGTACTTCAAAGTTAGATTAAATCCCGGTGGAAATCAAGGATGCAGGTCGCTACCGTAGATGTAACGCGACGCTCTCCGAGCGAGCCGTGGAAGTGCCAGAATGCGGAGACTGCAATGAAAATCGTTACCGGCAAACAGATGCAGGCATTGGACCGGCGGACCATCAACGGGGGTGTGTCGGGCGAGTTGCTCATGGAGCGCGCGGGGACCGGAGCCCTCGAAGCGCTGCTCGAGTTCATCGAGCCCCTGCCCTATGTGCATCGGCACCGCGTCGTCGTGATCAATGGCAAGGGCAACAACGGTGGCGACGGTTACGTCGTTGCTCGGCTGCTCACCGAGCGCACCGGTTATGAAGCGATCGTCTACGCCACCTGCCAGCCGGACGAGCTGCAGGGCGACGCGAAGCTCAATGCCGATCGCCTGCCGCTGCCGATCAACGTCTGCGACCGCTTGCCCGACGACGCCCTGCTGCCCGGAACCATTGTGCTCGACTGCCTCCTGGGCACGGGTATAAGTGGGCCTGTGCGCGAACCGTATGCCACGATCATCGGCCAGATCAACGATTCGCACCTGCCGGTCGTTGCCATGGACATCCCGTCGGGCGTCGATGCCGACACTGGCGCCGTCGCCGCCGTTGCTGTGCGTGCTGACCTGACAATCACGATGGCTTTGCCGAAAATTGGCCTGCTACGTGGCGACGGCGCGCGCCTGTGCGGCTGCCTGCGCTGCGTCGATATCGGTATCCCCGCGACGTTCGTCGACGACATCGACAGCGCTGCTGAAGCAACGTTGGCCGCAGACGTTCGCCCGCTGATACACCGACTGCCGAGCACGACACACAAGGGCGACATGGGCCGCATTCTCATTGTCGGCGGCAGTGCCGACTACCCCGGGGCACCGATGCTGGCCGGCGCCGGTGCATTGCGCGCCGGTGGCGGCCTGGTGACCGTCGCCTGTCCCCGTTCGATCGGGCCGGTGCTGGCGCCACAGGACAATGCGCTGATCCGCAAGCTGATCGACGACGATGGCCGCGGCACACACGGCCCGGTAGACGCCGCGGAGTTTGCAGACCTCACCGCCGACAAGAGCGTTATCGCTGTCGGCCCCGGTCTCGGCGGCAGCGACGCGGCGCTCGGTCTGGTGCGCGATCTGCTCGGGACCGACAAGACAGTCGTGCTCGACGCCGATGCCTTGCGTGTCTGCAGCGATTGCGGCGATCGTCTCAAGGCCCGGGCCGTGACCGTGCTGACGCCGCATCCTGGCGAGATGACCCACCTGATCGCGTCCTGCGGATTCGCCGGGCTCGGCACCGCGGACCGCGAGTCCCAGGCATCGACCGTGGCCAAAGAGCTCAACGCCATTGTCGTGCTCAAAGGGCACCACACAATTGTGGCGGCGCCGGATGGCCGGATGTTCATCAATACCAGCGGCACACCGGCTTTGGCCACCGGCGGTTCCGGGGACGTACTTTGCGGTGTCATCGCTGCCGTTCTCTGTCAGTCCGACAATCCTGTTGCAGCGGTGCGTCTGGCGGTCTTCGTTCACGGCCTTGCGGCTGAGTTATCACCCAACGGCATGCGCGGGACCACTGCCGATGATCAGCCGCAACTGATCGCCCAGGCTCTGCAGCAATTGTCGCCACTGGCGTAGTCGTGGCATTGGCAGGTCACGGGTGTTTGCTCGACAGTAATTGGTTGACATTCGACCCGGCGCGACGATATTACCTGTTCCCCAAACCAACTTTCGCTGTTTTTTGCCCCTGGAGGATACAATCATGAGTCGAGTCTGCGATGTCAGCGGTGCCCGCCGGACAGTTGGTGGTTCCATCGTCCGCAAGGGTATGGCAAAGAAGAAGGGCGGCATTGGTACGCACGTCGTGAAGAATAACAAGCGCGTGTTCCTGCCGAACCTGCAGAAGCGCCGGATTTACGTGCCGGAACTGGACCGGTGGGTGACCCTAAAGATCACCAACAAGATGCTGCGGTCGATCCAGAAGAACGGCGCCTACAAGATGCTCAAGGAGGCCAAGGACAAAGGCACGTTGACTGTCAAGGTTCCAGGTCTCTGACGACCCGAGTCCAGATAATATTCTGATCCTGAAAAGCCTGCGCAGTCCGCAGGCTTTTTTGTTGTTGCCAACCGCCGGCGATCTGGCGCCTTCGTCAGCACGGTCTATGGCCCCAGCGCCGATGAAGATTTGTTGGTGGGCATGCTCAAGTCAATCACTTTTTTGAGTGACGGTGTGTGCTCACCGATCCTGGCGGCGGATGGCGGCGAAGAACTCGCTCGGTTCTTTGGCTCCGATCAGGCGGAGCACAAGCAGGTAGGCGGCTGCGGCTGCGGCCAATGGCAGAAACACGGCGATTGCCTTCGAGGCGAGTCCGGGGGAAGCCAGGGTGGTTGCAACGTGCGCAGTGGCCCATACGGCGACACCGGCAACGGCGACTGCAACGAGCATGCGCGTCCCTGCCAGAAGACCATTGCGCCAGGCCTGCATGGTCGGCTGCAGATCGCGTTTCAGCAGAACCATAAGGATCGCCACGTTGACGTAGGCGGCAATAGTGGTCGACAACGCCAACCCGCAATGGCGTAACGGCACCATCAATGCCAGGCTGAGCAGGACGTTGAGCACCAGGCAGAAGACGCCGACTCGCATCGGGGTTTTCATGTCCTGCCGGCTGTAGAAGCCGGCACGGACGATCCCGACAGCGGCGAATGCGGGGATGCCGGGCGCATAAAACATCAAGGCGGCGGTGGTCTGGCGGGCGCTATCGGCATCGAAGGCGCCCCGTTCGTAGATAAGTCCGACGACGGCGTTGCCGAGGTACATCAACACCAGCACGCAGGGGACGGAGACGAAAAACACCTGTCGCAGTCCGTAGCTCAAGGCATCAATGATATCGGTCTGCCGGCCGGCAGCGAAGGCGCGGGAGAGTAGCGGCAGGCTGGCGGCCGACAAGGCGACGGCGAACACGCCGACGGGCAGGTAGACGAGCCGTTCGCTGTAGAGAAGTGCGGCGGCGGCCCAGGGATCGAGGTAGAGCGCCAGGATTCGGTCGAACATCACATTGATCTGATAGATCGAGGCACCGATAACGCCGGGAATCATCAGGTGCATGAGCCGTTTGACGTCCGGCGTGACCTGCGGGCGGGCACGTTGCAAGGCGAAGCCGAACCGCTTGAGCACCGGCCACAACACGGCGAGCTGCAATACTCCCCCGACGACGACGGCAATTGCCAGCACTTTCATTTGCTCGGCGGTCGTACCGACTCGCGGGCACAGCCAGAGGGTTGCCGCAATCAGCGTGACGTTGAGCAGCACCGGCGCGACGGCGGGTGCTGCGAAGTGGCGGAAGCTCTGTAGCACGCCGCAGAGCAGGCCGAAGAGACAGATGAACAGCGTGTACGGCAGCATGACGGGGAGCAGTGCCAGTACCAGGGCAGGGCGCCCGTCGGGGAAGAACTGCTGCAGCAGCAGGCAGATGAGGGTGCCGGCGACAACGATCGCCAGCAGCACGGCGGCAGTCAGCAGGAGGACGTTGCTAAAAAATGTGAAGGCCGCGGACTTGCCGTGGCGCTCCAGTTTCTCATTGAACAGCGGCACGAATGCTTCGGACAATGCGCCTTCGCCGAAAACGCGACGGAACAGATTTGGGATCGTGAAGACGACGAGGAACACGCTGAACGGGCCGGCGGTTCCGAAGACGGCGCTGTAGGCGACGTCTCTGGCCAGTCCGGTGAGGCGGCTGAGGAGCGTGCCGGCGCTGCCGACGAGCATGCCGCGCCCGATGACGCGCGTCGAGCCGTTGTCCGACGGCGCGGCGGGTTCGAGAGGCCCGTTTTCGCGGGCCGGATCAGACATGCGGCGTCACGCGCCGGTCGAGCCATTCCAGGGCCGCCTCGCGTGTGATGATCTCGCCATTCAACTGCAGTTCTTCGAGTTCCCTGAGGATTTCCCCGATGACAGGTCCGGGCTCGACGCCGCGCCCGATCAGGTCGCGCCCCTGCACCAGTGGTTCGGGCACCGGGGGTTCATCGCGCAGCGCTGCCAGGCGATCGAGAAGAAACACATAGTTGTCGACTAAGCGATGACAGGACAGGCAATCGAGTCGATGTAGTTCGAGCTCACAGTCGAAGTCGGGGCGTCCGAGCAACCGTCGCAGTGTCGATGGCCGCATTTTCTGCACCTCGGCGAAGGTCATGTGATTGTAGACGGTTTCACGTACGCAATCAATGAATTGCCGCGAACAGCGCAGTCGCTGCAGGAGCGTCTCTGCCATCTCCGCGCCGACGCGGTTGTGACTGGGAAAGGTCTCACGCCCATGGGTGCCGATTTTTAATGTCGGTGGCTTGCCGACATCGTGCAGCAGGGCGCTCCAGGCGATTTCCGGCGTCGGGTGTACCATCATTTCGAGCAGCAGCAGGGTATGCACGAAGACGTCCCCTTCGGGGTGAAACTGCGGCGGCTGCGCGACGCCTTTCATGGCGCTGATTTCCGGCAGCACCTGCTCGAGCAGGCCGGTTTCATCGAGCAGCCGGAAGGCGAGCTGGGGCTGCGGGCCACACAGCATTTTCGTGAGTTCGTTGAAAATGCGTTCGGGGCTGATGCCAGTGATTTTAGGTGCGTGTTTGATGATCGCAGCGCGGGTAGCCGGATCCAGCTCGAAATCGAAACGGGCGGTAAACCTGACCGCCCGCAGCATGCGCAGGTAGTCTTCGCCGAAGCGCCGGTCCGCGTCGCCGACTGTGCGGATGACGCCGGCATCCAGATCGCGGAGGCCGTCGACAAAGTCGATGACCTGCTCGGCCTGCGGATCGTAGAACAACGCGTTGATCGTAAAATCGCGCCGTTGCGCATCGTGCTCGGCATCGGAAAAGGTGACGGAATCGGGGTGCCGTCCGTCCTGGTAGCCACCGTCTTCACGGAAGGTGGCTACTTCGGTGTGGAGGTTGCCGTCGCGCACGATAATGACGCCGTAGGCGGCACCGACCGCATAGGTGTTCGGGAAAATCTGCTGCAAGACATCGGGGGTGGCGTCGGTGGTGACATCGACATCCTCGGGCATGCTGCCGAGGAAACGGTCGCGCACGCAGCCGCCGACTGTGCAGGCCTGGTAGCCGGCCGCCTGCAGGCGGCCGGCAATGTCGTAGGCGGCCTGCTCGGCTGCCGACACAGGCGCCAGGCGGTGTTGGATGTATTGGGTCAAGAGGTTTTTCCGGTTTGTCGGGTCCTCGCTTGTACGTGTTCAGCGTTGCAGCGACACAAGGTACGCCGCTGCTGTTCGCGCGGTTGGTAAACAGGTATCAGCGTTTCTTCGATCCCGCAACTTTGCAACGATGTCGCGGTCTGATATAGTATTACCGTAGCAATTCCATTGTCAACGGCCTGGATTGAGTTGATGAACGACCAGTCTCCGACCATCACATACCTCACGACGTCGATCCTCATCACGCTGGTGCTGCATCTCTTGTTGTGGCAGGCTGCGGCGCGCATACAAATGCGGCCGATAGAGAACGCCGAAACCGACAACGAGTCGGACAGGAAGCGCGTTCGGGTTGATACCCTCGATGTTCGTGATTTGCTGATGCAGCCGCCGTCAGAGCAGCAGAATGTCAAGATACGCCTGCTCAAGGAGCAGGAGCATCAGTTACAGAAGCTGTTCGAGAGCGAGGGCCTGATTACGCGGCCGAAGCCTAAGCTCAACGCCAGGCTCACCGGTCTGGGTGCTGACCTGTTGAAGGATGAAGCACGTGTCGAGTCGCGCTACCGCGGTCCGATCACATCGCCGCCGCCGGAGATCCTGGCGATCCGCGCTGCCGACCTTCCCGTCCAGAGTCTGCTTACCGGTCGCCGGATGATTCCGGACGTCAAGCGTTATGTGCTGAGCGATCCGGTGGCACCGTCGCTGGTGTCGCCGCATTCGGGCGGCGGCGTTGACAGCGAATCGGTCGAGTTGGGGATGCGTTTCGAGTTGCCGAGGCGACCGTTGCGCTCCTTTCCGCCGCCGGAAACGGAGGACCTGCCGATGGTGTCGATCGACGACACGCGCGACAGCATTACCGACCGTACAGCGGTGAACATCATCGACTCGATGCTGGATGTCGAAGTTTCAGTGTACGAAGATCCGAAGCTTGGCGGTGGTTACTTCAAAGCGGTGATCAGCACGCGTGCCGGCAGTGAATCGCTCGAATCGATACCTCGCGATGTGTTGTTTCTGGTTGATTCCTCGGCCAGCATCACACCGCCGAAATTGCGGGAATTCCGCAAGGGCCTGGACCTGGCGCTGGATTATCTGGGTGCCGACGACCGGTTCAATGTCGTGGCCTTCCGCGACAAACCGGACCGTCTCTTCCCGGAGTTCAGAATTGCCGATGAAGACGCCATAGTCAAAGCCCGCAAGTTCCTCAGTCGCCTCCGTTCGAAAGGCAAGACCGACGTCTATGCCGGCCTGGCGCCATTCGTCAACTTCGCCCGTCCTGACTTGCGCCGGCCGTACCTGGTATTCCTGCTCAGCGACGGTCGTTCGACGACGGACAGTGCCCTGACCGACAACAAGTTCATCACCCAGATCATCCGGCATAACCAGGCGCGCGCCTGCGTTTTTTCGTTCAGCGCCGGCGAGGAGAGCAATCGTTTCCTGATGGATCTGTTGTCCTATAAAAACCGCGGGATGAGCTTGCACACCGAAAGTGTCACAGGTGCTGATGAGGCGTTGTCCGACTACATAGGCGGGCTGTCGGAGGTGCTGGTGTCCGATCTGCGCTGCCAGATCACCGGAAAGCTGCTGGACGACATCTATCCGCGCGAGTTACCGCATCTCTTCCGCGGCTATCCGTTGACAGTATACGGTCGGTTTCCGAAAGGCGCCGACGAGATCGGCATACAGATCATAGGCTACGACATCAACGGTGAGCGCGAGGAGCTGATCATCCGCCATTCGCTGAGCGAGGCTGAGCCGGCTGACTCGATTCTGGCAACACAATGGGCGGTTCAGAAGATTTACTATCTGGTGAGCGAGCGTACCGTCCGCAACTCACCTGAGATTCAGGCGGAGATCGACGCGCTGGCGTCGCGCTACGGCATCGTCGTGCCGTATTGACCGTTACTCTTTCCAGCCCTCTTCGCCCTGCTTCAAACGTTGCGATATTTCGGTGACAGCGGCCTTGGCGGCCATCTGCACG
>DPYP01000490.1:0-3375 GCA_003545375.1 Lentisphaeria bacterium | reverse complement strand
CCGAGCCGTTCACCCTGCTCTACCGGGAAACCTGGGGGCACTGAACTACCGCCCCGCCTTAGGGCGGCACAGGCCTCTGTTCCGGCACGGGCAGTACGTGCCAAGGATGATGGCATGAAACGGCGAGTCAAAAAAAAGCGGCGCATCCGAAACAATCAGATGCGCCGCCAGCGGTAAAGCTGGAACGGGTTACAGAATGGGCTCGACATCGCAGGTCGCGGCAGGTACGGAGATGAGGAACATATTGATCTGCTCGAACAGGTAATCCTTGCATTCCTGGGCCGTGTCGATGCCGGCGGGATTAGCCTGGTCGCCACTGCAGATGACGACTTCGGCGAGCCTACTGTCAACCAGCTGATTGAGCAGGGAGCAGGCATCGACAATCGACGGGATGCTCTGATTGAACAGCTCGTTGCAGAACTCATCATAGAGAGCGTCCTCGAGATCAACGCAGGGAATGCAATCACCAACACTGCCACCGCCGCCCTCGCAGCCGCCGACCTGCGGGAAAGCACCCATGGGGTCACTGTCACTGGCGTCGTTCAGGACATTCGCCGGGGCGTCGCAATCGAGCAGATAATCGTCGTTGGCCCAATCGACAAAGCGCGGGTCGGCGTTGTTGTTATCAACCATGCCACCCTCGTTGAAGGCGAGGTCGGTAGCGTCGTAGGCATTGTGTACGGCGATCATCATATCGATGTCGGCGTTGCCGACGTCGGGGAAATTGCTGGAGGTCGGAAGCGAGTCACCAGCCTCCGTTCGGACGACACCTCGCGGAAAGCCGGCAAATATGTGATCCCTGATGGTCGGCGTGTTCGGCGGAATGGCGTTGGGTATCGGCGGCCCGCTCCGCAATGTTGTCGAATTGTCGAGCACAATGGCTTCAGTCAGGCTGGCCGGCTTGGTGAAGGTGTGATGCACGATCACCGCGGTGGGACGGGTCCCGTTCAAAACGTACTGGGTGGCGACAAAGAGGTTGTCGCTAAAGGTCGCCTCGACCGGGCCGGCGACCTCAATGTACCCAGCGTTGACGAAGCTGTTGCCCGAAACCACACTGGTGTCATCGCCGAGTGAGCCGCCAGCGGCGCCGGCGTTGAATGAGATCGGGAGCTCGACCTCATTGTTGGTGAATTCAAAGTGTTCGATATTGCCGATGCTGACACCGAGGGGGTCATTGCTGCCTTCGAAATGATTGCCATTGATGATCAACCCCGTGCCGAGGCCGCCCTGGTCGCTGGCCCAGATGGACGAAGCCGAGTCGATGGTGCTTGAATAAATATTTGGGTTCACAGTCTCGTTGGTATCGAAGTAGCAGCCGTCGATGGTGATGTTGGAAAACTCCGAGCGGATAACAATGGCACCGTTGTTCGGGTAAAAACCGATCGCCGAGTTGTTGCCGTTCGAGGAAAACATGCAGCCCTCTATGTCCACCGAGATAGAGGCACCGGTATCGGTCGTCAGCGCCAGTACATTGTCGTTGAAGGTACAATCGATGACATCTACGTGGCCGCCGCCGGAAACCAACTGGATAGCGACGTCGTTGTTGCTGAAAACGCAGTTGCTCACTTCGCCGCCGCCCGCGGTGTTCTCGAGCGCCGGTATGTGCAGTGCGTCGAACGGCCCAAGGTTTAGCCCGGAGTTGGTCAGGGAAAACCCGTCGATGACACCACCATCGAGCGTCACGAGCGTCACGCCAAGGCTGAAGGTGATTGTCGGCGCCGGTACCTGGGTCGACAGCAACGTGACACCTGTGGACACCGTGAGATTAAACTCGGTGTAAGTGGCACTGTCAACGACCTCAACGGTGTCGCCAGGCCCCGCCAGCGCCAGTCCACCGCCGATAGTTGCCGAATCGCCACCGCCGCCCGAGTCGACAATGACGGTTGCAGCTGATGCTGTGCTGCCGAGGACGGCTATGATGCAAAGCGCCAAAGCCGTTGCCGCGAGTCGGCACAAGGGAGTTGTTATGTGTTGCATGTTTTTCTTGCCTCCATTATGTACACATGTTCAAATATATCCGTCGGCGTACTATATATCCGACCGATTGCCGGCAACGCCGTCAACGCCATATTTGTCCAAATTCAGACCCTTATTATAGGAAAAAAAGAGTAACTTTCCAAGAACTTTTTTACCTCTTTTCGGCCCGTCAAATTCCGCGGTAACCCCGACGTTATTTCCTGGCACACACTGTCAACGTGAAAGCGAATTGCAGGCGCAAACTGATGGCTTGAAATGAGATCGGCCTACAGCTTGATCGTCACCGTTTTGCCGGTTGCCGCGGTCAACGTCTCGTTCCGGCAGCGGCTACCAGCGCGTGTCCGGCAGTCGCGGTTTGGTCAACTTTTCGAGGGCCACGGAACCCGGCAGTGCGGCAAGGGCGGCATCGGGACCGGTGTGGACCAGCATGGTGCTCGCACGGGGCCCGGTAAAACAGTTGCCGGACAGACCTTTCTGAAGCGGCTTCGGCGCCGCGCAGACATGGTTGCGAAGGCAGCAACGGTACGCCGCAGGCCTTGCAGCCGCACCGGTCAAGACGTATGTTTCATTGAGCCATCACTCCCTATCCTGCCGATTGGGCTGGCAGATGTCGAGGTCAGGCGGCTGGCAAGCAACGAGGCGACCTGTGTCCTCGCACTTGAACACGTAAACAACAGAGTCGAATCATGAAAGCACAACCTTCACAACGCACACCCGGCAGCCTGTTGCGGCTGGCCGCATCGGTAGTCTTCGCAATGATCTGTCTGGCCGGTGTGGCGGAAGCATTCGATAGTGAGCAACGCACCAAGCCGACGGCTGGTGTCCAGGCGTCGGAAACCACGACGGAACCACAGAAGGCAACTATCGAACTGCGGGACGGCACAAGGATTGTCGGTGTCGTCAAGGAGATCAAAGATGGTACGTACACGATCGAATCGGAGTCCGCCGGTGAAATGACCGTTGCGGAGACGGAGGTCCGCAAAGTCGAGTACGGCGTCAGGAAAACAATTGAGCAGCCGCGCCAGGATTACATCGGTGATGTAGCGACGCTACAGGAACAGATCATCTCGAACCCCGATCTGATGAACTCGGTGTTGACGGAGTTCGCCACCGATCCGGCCTTTCTGGAGCTCCTTGACGATAAAGAGTTGATGAAGGACATCGAAAACATGAATCTGCTGAAACTCTTGACCAACCCGAAGCTTCAGAAACTCGCGGAGCAGGACAATGTCGGCCAGCTGGCGGAGAAGTTGCTAAGCGGCGACACAGGGGGCAGCACGGCAGGCGGCACAACAGAAAAGAAGTGACTTACTTCACTTGCTTCGCCAGGCCCTCGTCCATGCCCCGGCCGTAGTGGGCCTTGAGTACTTTGTCAAATGATTTCATTAGCAGCCCGGC
>DPYP01000063.1:0-4920 GCA_003545375.1 Lentisphaeria bacterium | reverse complement strand
CAACCTGAAATCCTGTTGTGGGGCTTGCCGCTGGCGTTGATTCCATTGGTCATCCACCTGCTTAACCGGTTGCGCTACCGCACCGTGCCGTGGGGGGCTATGGGGTTCCTGCTCCACGCCACACGCGTGTCGACGAGTCACGCCCGGTTGCGGCAGTTTCTCATCCTTATGTTCCGGATTCTGGCGCTGTTGTTTCTGGCGGCGGCTCTGGCGCGGCCGCTGCTCGGCGGTATGCTCGGATCGCTGTTTGGCGGGCCGCCGGCGCGCGTAATCATCCTGCTCGATCGCAGCGGCAGCATGGAAGCGATCGATACCGCAACCCATCGTTCGGCTCGCCTGCGTGTTCTCGATCAACTGTCGGAGGCCGCCATGCAAATAGACGCGGGCGCCGAGATCGTGCTCATCGACAGCGCCACTCTGATGGCGCAGCAGATCGTCGATGCGGACATGCTCAAGAGAATCGATAAACAGACGGGACAGATCATCTGGCCCGCCGTGCGTCGCACGGATTCCGCTGCCGATATCACTGCCTTGCTGAATGCCTGCCAGGCGTGGATGTCGCGGCACCCCGGCCGCCGCACGGAGATCTGGATCGCCTCCGACCTGCAGGCTGTGAGCTGGCAGCCCGATAGTCAGGCCTGGGCGAATATCGCGAAGGGCTTCGAGGCATTCGGCGATCAGGTTTCCGTGCGCATCCTGGCAGCCAACCTTCCGACTAAGGAAAATCTCGCGATTCGTCTGGTCAACTGTGAACGGCACCAGGCCGGGGATGAGGCCGAGCTGGTTTTGGATCTCGATATCGAAGCAACAGTCGAGAGCGACATCGTCGTGCCTCTGAACGTCAATATCGATGGTCAATCGATGCAGTTCGACGTGCATCTCGAAACCAGATCCATGCGCGTGCGCCGGCGTCTGCCACTACGGCAGATGATGACCGGTGGCTGGGGGTCGGTTTCGTTGCCCGACGACAGCAACCGCAGTGACAATATCTGCTACTTCGCGTTTGGACGCCAGCGTACACTGCGCACCGTCGTGTGCGCTGGCACCCCCGCTGTCGGTCGACTGCTCCACCTGGCTGCTGCACCTTTGCCCGCGGCGCGCGAGGCTGCACTGCAACTGTCCCCCGATACGTTCGCGCCCGTTGACCTGTCCGACGTTGCGCTGGTTATCTGGCAGGGCAGCATTGCTGCTGAGCACCAGGCGAAACTGCAGCGCTACGTCGATGACGGCGGTACGCTGTTGTGCTTTCCTGGCACCGATGTCAGTAACACCGCGATTTTGGATTTCGCGACCTGGCACGACCCGGAACAGTCGGATGTATTTGAGATCGATGAATGGACGCGCGACCGTGGCGTCCTGGCGGACGCGGCGACCGGCGTGCCGCTCGCCCTTGCCGAGCTCGATATCATCCAGCGCTGCCGGATCGCGGCCGACGCGACGGTACTGGCCCGCTTCGACGACGATCAGCCGTTCATCCTCGAACATCGCCGTGGCAGCGGCCGTATCGTGGTGTGCACGTCGCTGCCGCACCCGGACTGGTCAAACCTGCATTATGGGGCCGTACTCGTGCCGGTTGTGCAGCGGTTGCTGCGCGTCGGCGGCCGGCGACTCGACCAGATTGTCTACGGCGAATGCGGTCGTCTCCTGCCGGTGGACAGTGAGCCGGCGTGGGTGCCGGCACAGTCGGGAGATGCCGAAAGTCCCTGGCAAGCCGGCGTCTTCGATAGCGGCCGCCGCCGCATCGTGCTCAATGCTGCTGCCCGGGAAAGTGACTTGCCCCGACTGAGTCGGGATGACCTGGCGCCACTCTTCGGCGGTGTCGACTGGCGGCTGTTCACGGAGACCCCGGATGACGTCGCCAATCGCCAGGGCGAGTTGTGGCGGGCCTGCGTCGTGCTTGTGCTGCTTTGCCTGCTCGCGGAGCTCGTTCTGACCACACCACCCGCAACCGTGGGCCTGGAAACTTGACCGCCGCACCCGGTATCATTGAATTATGACACTCTGGTCCTATACAATTTCGACACCGGCACTGGTCGCGGCCATCGGTATTGCTCTGGCGACGATCGTCTGCAGCATTCGCGCCTGCCGGCGGTCGCGCGGTCGACGGTTCATCGCGCTCGAGGCCTTGCGCCTGATTATTGTTGCGTTGTTGGTTTTTACCCTGTTCAAGCCCGAGCGCCTGACACATACGTCGTATACCGAACAGCCGCTGCACCTGGTCCTGTACGACATGTCGGAGAGCATGGCAACACTCGATGTCGCCGACGGCAACACCTTCATCACCCGAGCGGAATGGCTGCAAGCCCAGCTCGAGAACGAGTTCTGGCGGCCGCTGTCGTCGGATTTTAATGTTCAGACCGTCGGGTTTGGTGACATCGCGGCAGATTCCGGGGACGCTGTCGAAGGCGGCATGGATGCCATCGGTACCGATCTCAACAAAGCATTGAACGATGCGCTGACGCAGTATCCCGACGCGCGCGCGGTCATTCTCCTCAGTGACGGCGACTGGAATCTCGGTCGCTCCCCAGTGCAGGCGGCGGTCGCCTGCCGGCGCCGCGGCGTGCCGGTTTACACCGTCGGTGTCGGCAGCCATCGGCATTTGCCGGACCTCATTCTCGATGAAGTACGGATTCCGTCCTACGCCCTGTTGAACGAACAGATCGCCGTGCCATTCCGGGTCAGCAGCAAGCTCGACCGCGATGTCGAGACTGCAGTGCGCCTGACTGTCGAGGGCCGTGTGCTGGCGGAACGCTCGATCCGTGTTCCGGCCCAGGGTGAGGTCAATGACATGCTGTCATGGCGGGCCGACAATCTCGGACGGTATTACATCGATGTACGACTGCCACTTGAGTCCGAGGAAAAGATTCTCGAGAACAACGAAGCAGGTGGTTTTATCGCAATCCGCGAAGAGACACTCAAGGTCCTGATCGTCGAATCGGAACCGCGTTGGGAGTATCGTTACCTGCGCAACGCGCTCACCCGTGACCCGGGGGTCGATGTCGATTGCCTGTTGATGCACCCCGGCATGCGGCGTGGTGACGGGCACAATTATATCCGTCACTTCCCCGGCAGCCGCGAAAAACTCGCGCAGTACGACGTCATTTTCCTTGGCGACGTTGGTATTGGCGGCAATGAACTGACCGAGAAGGATGCGACATTGATTCGCGGCCTGATCGAGCAGCAGGCCAGCGGCCTGGTTTTTTTGCCGGGCTCGCGTGGTCGAATTTTCACGATGATCGAGTCACCGCTTGCCGAGCTGCTGCCGGTCACCCTCGACCCCGAGCAACCGCAGGGACTGGCGGCAGCGCACGAATCTCGCTGGGAGATCACCACGCGCGGTGAAGCCCATCTGCTGACCAGCCTCACCCGGCAAAGCAACAAAAACCGCCGGGTGTGGCAGGAGCTTCCGGGGTTTTACTGGGCTGCGCCGGTTGCCAGGTCGAAGCCTGGAGCGCACGTGCTGGCGGTACACGGTTCGCGGCGAAACGAATGGGGACGGCTGCCGCTCATCGTCTTGCGTCCGTTTGGCAACGGCCAGACGCTATTCATGGGCACCGACAGCGCTTGGCGCTGGCGCCGCGGTGTCGAGGACAAATATCACTACCGCTTCTGGGGGCAGGTTGTGCGCTGGATGTCGCACGCCCGTCACCTGGCGCATGACCAGGACATCCGTGTCTTTCATACGCCGGAAACGCCGCAGCGCGGCGATACCGTTTTTATCAATGCCAACATCTTTGACGACAGCGGTCTGCCGCTCAGCAACGACATCGTGACAGCGACCGTGACCATCGACGACGACCAGCAGCAGCTGGAATTCGAGGCGGTTGAAGGTGGCTGGGGCCTCTATCGTACGAAGTGGAAACCGGCCCGCAGCGGCACTGCCGAGGTTGTCGTAAGCAGCCGGACAACCGGAAACTCACTGACCTCGCTGCTCGAGATTACCAGCGTGCGGCGAGAGAAGATCGGACAGCCTGCAAGGCGCTCGGTGCTGCGCGATATCTCCCGCATTACCGGTGGCAGTTTTGTGGACTCCGCAGACGTTTCCCAACTGTTGGAGGCTATTCGCACGGCGCCGCTGGAGCATCAGGTGATGGAACGTTTCAAGCTCTGGAGCACCTGGTGGTGGGGATTGATTATTCTGGGGCTTTGCACTACATTCTGGTGTCTGCGCAAAGCTGCAGGGGTGATCTGAAAATGGGGCTTGCAAATAGTTGTTTGTGCAGATGTAATATGCTTTCAGATAGCTTGTTATACGTTTCCGAGCGATCGTCCGAGACACCGGGATGCCAGTAATCGCCAATACATCAAGCGAACTTGTCCTGAGTGTCATCCGGGCTATCGCTGCACCCTTTCAAGACAGCCTCACGTACCTCGACCAGCAGGCCCAGGCGCGAACGATTCACCTGCGGCGACACGTGAGGCGATCGTGCAACTGATCGAGAAACTCTGAAAGGGTACGTTGACCATCCGGACCCGGAGTGCGTGAAAATATCTGGCACATGAAAAGCTCATCACATAATCTGTCGCTGCCGCCGAAGCTGGTTGCTCAGTTCGCTGCCTGCGAGAGGCGTCTGCGGCGGGTCGAAACGATCGTGGCGGCCGGGGGTGCCCTGGTTGGTTTGCTGTTGTCGATCGTCGTGATGTATGTTTCCGACCGGTTCTGGGACACGCCGGCACTGTTGCGCGTCTTGTTCCTGGGGGCCGGAGCGCTGGCTTTGGGACTGTCTGCCTGGTACTGGCTGCGCCACTGGTACTGGAAACGGCGCGATGGATGTGAGATATCGCGGTTGATTCAGCGTTATCATCGGCAGTTCGGTGACCGCTTACTCGGGGTGGTTGAACTGGTCAATGCCGATGACTTGCCGGGCGATATGTCGTCCGACCTCTGCCGCGCCGCTATTGACCAGGTGGCTGCGGAGT
>DPYP01000029.1:0-3615 GCA_003545375.1 Lentisphaeria bacterium | reverse complement strand
GTGGCATTCGTCAGGCGAAACTCCAGGGCGCCGCTTTCGGCATGCTTGTAGCGGAGCTTGACCGGACGGGCCCAGCTGATCGACACCGGCAGGTCCAGCTTCTCGAGCTTCACCGAGGATTGCTCGACCTCCACCGTGCCGGCCTCGCAGGTTTCATCACCGACGTATACCAGGCCGACATTCGTCGGTTTACCGCTCTCGACATCAAACGCCAGTGAGAACGTCTGCCAGCGCCCGGGGGTCTCGAACATGTAGCCGCTCATCGGCAGCGCTGCTGTTGGCACAGGAATCACACCGTAGCCCGTCGGGTATCGCATGCCGCCGTCGGCACCGTCGACCCAGGCCTGCAGCACCAAAGTGCTGGCGCCGTGCTTCCCGGTCCGGGCCCGCAGCGTCACCTCGTAGCGCCCCGGCTCCGAGATCGGCTCCCAGCGCAGCACCGCCGGCTGCGGATAGTACCTGGGCCCGGGCTGGCCGTTGCCCTGGACATAGACCAGGTCGTTCGCCAACACCGCGCCGTCCTGCACCTCGCGCGTGCCGGGACCTGCCTTCCAGGGCGTCACGCCGGCCGCCGCAGCGGGCAGAATCAAGATTGCCAAGGCAGCACAAAAAAATGCGGAAACCGTTCGAGTCCGAACGAATCTGGTTGTGTTTGTCATATCTCCTTTCCTCCCACCGCCTGAGGCTGAGGGTGTCGTCCTATAACCGGCGCGTTTGGTCAACGAAAACAATGTTCAGGTTCGCGGCGCAACGCCTGCTCCACTCAAAGTTGCAGAGCCGGCAGTTACACATCCACCCGACGCGACATCCAACCATCAGGAAAAACGGTGACGTGCTCGAACGCACAGGATTGCGGTCCGTGAAATACCTGTGAGGTGCCGACACTGCCGAGCAGCGGGATGCCGTGCCAGGTGCCGACAATATCGTGATGGTAGTGCCCGGTCAGCACACAGGAAACGTTGTTCGCCTTGAAGAAGGCGATAATCTCGTGGCGATTTTCCATGTTCCAGTACGTTTCCTCCTCGTCCGGCTGCTGCACCAGCAGCGGCCAGTGCATAACCACGAACCGGTGCGTGGCGGCAGCATCGACCGCCGCGAAATGCTGTTTCATGACCTCCCACTCCGCCTGCTGCAGGTCTTCGTCCAGGTCGCCGCGGAGATGCAGCGCGTTGAGCCCGAGGAACGACGCGCCTTCATGAGTAAACGAAAACCCGGCAGGAGCGCCGCGGTCGAAATACGGCGACTCCGTACTTACCTCCGGTTCCAGCCAGTGTTTGCCGCCCTCGTCGTGATTGCCGGAGACGCCGTAATACGGCCGCTCCAGCATGCCGAGGCATTCCATGACGATATCCAGCTCCTCGGCCGAATCGAAGCGATTGACCAGGTCACCGCCGAAGATGGCAAAATCGATCTCGTTCTCATCGTCGTTGATATACCCAATCGCACTTTCCAGGCGTGAGCGATCGCTGACACGCGCGTTCAGGCCGAATGGACTGTTACAACCGATCTGGGAGTCGGTGATGAAAGCAAAGTGGAATGAGTCGGACATGAAGCTTCCCGCGGAAGGTTTGTGATCAGGCATAGGGTGTTGGCGTTAATTGGAGTATACGACTTTGGACTGAGTACTCCAGTACTGCACGACTCCGATTCTCCATTCCGGCAAAGTAGAACCAGTTCCGGTTAATCTGCTGGCAGACCTGGGAACATCAAGCGCCGGGGCCGGACTCCAGACCTCGACCCGGCAAGTGAAAGATCCGTCTCCGGGCTTCTTCATCGACATTGATCGCGCCTTCCGTACCCGTGGCGCCGGGCGCTCCTCGCAGACATGGGGGCCGGTCAATCGCTGAGACCTGAAACCGTATCATCATGTTCAGGATGCCAGCAGCACGCCGCTCCGATCGCGCGCAGCAGACGCTGCACGTCGTCCGGGAATACCTGGCCGATGGTACCGATGCGGAAGGTGTCGGCGACACTCACTTTTCCGGGATAGATGACGAATCCCTGCCGTTTGATCGCTTCATAGAAGCGTAAAAAGTCGTAGGCGTCGTCGTCGGGGTCGAAGAAAGCCGTGATGATCGGCGACTGGTTCTCCCGCGGCAGAAGGCAGCGGAAACCGAGGCTCTCCATGCCTTTCACCAGCACACGCTGGTTCTCGGCGTAGCGGTTGTGTCGCGCCGCGACACCACCCTCCGCGTCCAGCTCGAGCAGCGCCTGCTGGAAGGCCCGGACAACGTGCGTCGGCGACGTGTAGCGCCATTTACCGTGTCCCTCCTCCATCGTCCGCCACTGCTCGTGGAGGTCGAGGCTCAGCGAGCGGGCACGACCGCAGCTGCGCTCCAGCGATTCCTCTCTGGCGATGACGAAGCAGAAACCCGGCACCCCCTCAATGCACTTGTTCGCGCTGCTGATCAGGAAATCAATGCCGAGCGCTTCAACGTTCATCGGGATGCCGCCGAAGCTGCTCATGGCGTCAACGATGAATGTCTTGCCGCAGCCTTTGACGACCGCCGCGATATCGGCAATCGGATTGAGGATCCCCGTCGTTGTCTCGCAGTGGACTACGGCGACATGTGTGACCGCCGGATCGGCAGTCAACTTCGCCTCGAGCGCAGCGCAGTCCGGTGGGGCAATCTCGCCGCTGTCAAGAACGACGGTGGAAATCCGCAGCCGCTCAGCGATTTGCACGATGCGGTCGCCATAGCCGCCGTTGGCCAGGACAAGAAGTTTCCCGTCTTCCGGCACAACGCTGCCGATCGTCGCCTCAACGCCGAATGTCCCGCTGCCCTGCATCAGCACCGACGTGTAACCCGGTCGCGATGTGGCTAGGCTGACGAGACGAGCACGAACATCCTGCACGACGCCATGGTTGTAGTCGTCGTCCCAAGTGCACCAGTCCCGAAGCATCGTGGCGCGAACAGACTTCGATGTGCTCAGCGGTCCGGGCGTAAGCAACAGGTACGGGTTGTCCGGAATCAAATCCGGATCAATCGGCCTGTCCGTGGCGCTCTGCGAAGTTTCTGGTTTCATGGGGGAACCTGTGGGTCTGCCTTCGGGTCTGCACGGGACTGCGGTTCTTTACGTCACTGCTCCAGATCGGGCTTCCTTCATTTGTCACCGGTTTGTTGCACACCTGATCCCAGTGGTCCGAGAATCCAATGGCCGAAATTCCGCAGCTCGGAACCGCCACCGGCGTTGAAGCGGAAAACAGTCTTGCGATACAACGCTCATAGTCGGGATAGCCTACAGCCTCCACGCCGAACTGACCAGTCGGCGGCGCTGTCGCCAAGCAGCAGGCTGCAGCATGAGACAACGGCGACAAGAACGGCGCAAACTTGAAGCGACGGGATGATCGATTACGTTGAAAACTGTCGGGTAAAACGGCGGCCGGATAGGCTGAAGTGCAACCCTCCGGGGGCCGTGCCCGGTCAATCAAAATCAGTAGCTTATTACGACATCCCGATTGTCCAATTCCCGGTGAACCAGGACACCAACCGGGCCGGTGGACAGACCGGCTCCGCTTCGGTACCTTCCTCGTTCAGCTGCCCTCACAACCCCTGATTCTGCCATGAAAAAAATCTACGCCACGCATTCCAACCACTTCGACCTGCTTTGGCG
>DPYP01000068.1:0-7473 GCA_003545375.1 Lentisphaeria bacterium | reverse complement strand
CGCTGTATCTCCAGAGCTTTCTGCCGCCGTTAAACTCAGACGCCTTGCTCTATCATCTGCCCTTCGCACGCCATTTGTACGAACAACAGAACCTGTCACTGCCGCTTCTTTTTTTTACCGACCTGGGGATGACGTACTACCCCAAGGCCGGCGTCATGCCGTACTTCATGTTGATGCATGGCGAGCGCGAATACCTGCTGAAATTCGCGCAGCTGCCTTTTGTGCTTATCGGCGCTTTGTCCGTTTATTTGCTGATGTGCCATGCCCGGTGGCGGCGCCAGATTGCTGTTGCCGGTGCCGCTTCCTTTTGTCTGCTGGGGCCGGTCATGGCGCAGGCGAGCTTGTGTTTTGTCGACTTGATGATGACATCCACCTTCATGGCGGCTCTCTATTATTTCTACACCCAGGAGCGGCGTGACACCTTGCTGGCGCTGCTTGCCGGTGGACTTTTGATTGGTACGAAATCGTTCGCCCTGCTGTTTCTGTTCGTCGCGCTGCCGTTGTTGCTGCCACGTTTCCGCGACAAACTGCGTGGACCTTGGATCTGGTGCGGCGGTGCATTTCTCATAGTGATCGCCGGATACAACTACTGGCAGAACCTGTTTCTTACCGGCAACCCGGTCTATCCGGGTCAAGTGTCGATCGCTGGATTTACCGTGTTTCCCGGGCTCTACGAGTATGCCCGTGAGTCCATCGTTGCAGCCTTCGCTGGACTGATGCGGCATAATCTGGGGTGGGCCGGTGCATCGGTGCCGACGCTGGCGGTCTTGTTGCCGTTTCCCGTGCTGGTCTCTGTGGCCTTTGCATACCGGGAATCGAAGCTGTTGCTGTATGTAATTGCAGCCCCGTGGGTCGCCATTTGCTTGTATGCAATCCTGGTGCCCCCGTACTACCACGGCGAGCAGGTTCGCCATCTGCTGCCTGCGTACGCGGCTAGTTTGATCGGGCTGATGTACCTGCTGCAGCGCCTGCAGCGATTTGGTTGGGTCGCGTACATCGTGCCCCTGATCCTGTTTGTTCCGCGCTTGGACAACCGGATCGTACTCGTAGGGTCAGTCATCATATTGGCCGTCGTGTCCGGTGTGTATTGGGTGTGTCGAAAGTTTGAGCGGACGGTATACGGCATAATTATTCCGATCGCTGCTGGACTATTGTTTCTCATCGTCTGGCAGATCCCGTTGCTTGATCGGGTATATCTTGAGAACCGCAACCTGGTTTTTCACAAGGTTTACGGCGACCGCGGTGCGATATGGGCGTTTGTCGACAAAAATTCCGGTGGGGGCAAGAGGATTGCCCACGTCGGCCTGTTTTACAACTACACGTTGCGGGGCGGCCACCTGCAGAATACGGTCGTGTACCAGTCAGTGAACAGCCCGGAAGTTTTGCCGGTGCATGAGTACCCGCGCCGGAGGATTCCAGCGCCATGGACACTGCCGCAGATCGAGAGCGTTTACCGTAGCAATCCGTCCGTAGAGATCTGGCTGCGCGGTCTCATCTCAGGCAACGTGGACTGGATAGTAGTGAACAACGCCAGCGAAGCAATCGAGAAGACATGGATCCGCGATCGTCCCGAGCAATTCCGCCTTATTTATGGGAACAGCTACGGTGCAGTCTACGCCTTCCATTAGGTCTTGCCCCCACTCTCTGCTCGAGCTGTACTCCACCAACTTCTCCACCGATAGCACGGTCGACAGATCGCAGTGCAGAAACCGATTCCAGGAGCATTGAAAGTACGATTGCAGCCGGTTTCGTATAGATCTCTCTCCCGGGTTCGCTGCATCCCCAGTTCGTGGTAGATTGTCTTATCTTCCGCATTTTAACTTCTGACAACTGAATACATTCTTGCATACTCGGACGGTTCAATTTTCGGTTATCATAGCACTGCTGCTCCTGATGGGGGTATGGCTCGACGCCAGCAATCCCAGGCAGGCGTTAGAGCGCAAACTGCGTAACGAGAAAAAGCTGCTGCTCGTCCTATCGAATCAGCACGATGAGATACCGTTGCGCGCCTACACCTTCGATCGCGCGACGCTGGCGACAACGCCTCTGTATATGATTGGCGGCGATGCCTCCGACCATTTCGTCTACATCGACAGCAACGGTCGTGTGCAGATCGACGGCAAGGTCGATGGCGAACTGCGGGAGCAGGGCCGGCTGCTGATGGCTCCCGACGCGACCGCGCTGTTTGTCGACGGGGTACGCGTACCGCTTCCGCTCGGCGGTTGGCGGGCCTTTCTGGTCGGTGATGCGCTGCATGCGAAGCCGCCGCCCTCCGTCGATTATGCTCGAGTGCGGGTGTCCGACGGCTTCATGCGCGCTGATCTGTTCGACGATTCCGATTGGCAGAAGACCTCCGGCATCTGGGTGATGAAGCAGCGCGGCGGCGGCATGCCGGGAACCAAAGCGGAACAGCAGAGCTTCGATTTTCAGCGCGCCGTCAATCCGTTTGCTGTGCACGGTCGTGAAAACGGGCTGTTGACTTACGGCGAGACACCGATGCCGCACGCCGAGGCCGAGGCCCGTTTCTTTTTCGGGCAGCCGCGAACGGGTCGATTGATTCGGCAAAACCACGTGCCGGACGATACCGATATGCTGATTGTCTTCGGTCAGGCCGACGGTCTGCAAGCGGCCTTTGGCTGGTCCGGCAGCCAGGGCGCGTTCGCGCTTCTGCAGCGGGATGGGTTTGCGGCGCCCTGGCAGACAGTGTCGCTGTGGTCCGACAAACGTCCGCCGGTCAGCAACTGGGTGAAGGTCGGCCTGCGCCTCGAAGCGGGGTGTGCGGTTACCGGTTACCTCGACGGTGTTGCCGTGCTGCAGTCCGTACTCGATCGCGAGATCAACGGCCCCTTTCACATAGCCTGTGGGGAGGCCCGCATCGCTTTCGACGATGTCCGTGCCTGGAGCCTGCCGCAGCAGGTGAAGAATGAGAATCCGATTTTTGTCCGAAGCCGACAGTTCGCCAGCAAGAACAAGAAAAAAGATTCCGATCCCCCCGAGTTCGCCAAGTGGGCACGGGGCAGCGATACTTTTCTACAGTCCAAATTTACCGAAACGGGCCACACCAACGCTGCGATCATTGCTCGCCTGCCTTTGCACGGTTCCTTTGCTTACGAATCGGTGCCGTACCTGGACTCCTTCGGCGATCTGCCCGCCGGAAAATACCGCCTGCAGTTGTTTGCCGCGGACGGGAACGAGGTGCCGGATCTATCGCGCGACCAGTCGCTGTTCACACTGGACGCAACCTATGGCTCGAAGGGGTGGCGTGTTCACGGTGTTCCTGCCTGGCCGGCGGGCCACGACGAATTCACGCTGCGTTTTCGCAGGGCTGCCGACGACACGGTCCGCCTGCAGATCGACGGTGCCTGGCACACCGTGTCAAAAGTGCTGCGGGGGCCGATGCACGTAGCCGTGGTCGCGGTTGACCAAGACCCGGCCGTAACGTATCCGTTACCGGCGCATCACCAGATCTATGCCGACAATCTCGTTCACGAGTTGTTCGAGGCCGCACCGACAGACTGGAACTGGCTCGACGGATCGTTCCGTATGGACGCGCGGTGGGCTTGTCAGGATCTCTGGAATTTTATGGCCTGCAGTTCCGTGGCCGTTCCGTTCATGGTCGGCAAGACTATTGTGAACGGCGATCAGGATCATGAGTTCTTCATGTCACTGCGGCCGGCAATGCCGTGGGATATCGGTGACCGGACCTTTTATGGAAGAGTGAACAGGCAGGGTGAAGATTTGTTTAAAAAATTCGGCGGCTGGTACAATCGGCGGGACCTCAACTTCTCATTCTGCATGGACGGGCGCAATCCGCTTTCAGGCTACGCGATTGTCTTTGGCGGCGACGACAACTCCGAGACGCGCCTGCTTCGCCGCGGTGTCGTCGTTGCGAAAACCAGCAAGGACGAGCACCTTTTTCATGGCCAGGAGCACAACGGCGTACACTATCCCTGGTGGCATTTCCGTGTCAGCAAGCACGACAACAAGATCCGGATCTGGTTCAATGATCAAAAGCTGTTTGACTTTATTGATCCGCTGCCGCTGAATGGCGGGCACGTCGGCTTCTGGTCGGTGCGTAACGGTTTTACCGTCTCCCGCTACAGCGTTGCCGCGGCGGAGCTCGAGCGCGCACCGCATTTTCTCTACGTCGCCAATGACCATACGGCAGCAACGGCGATCTGGCAGCCGCTCAAGGACGATGACGTGCACGTCACCCGGGAACGTGAAGGCATGACGCGCGTTGCCTTTAACGGCGGTACTGGGTTTCACGCCGTGCGCCACGTATTCGACTCGCCGGTGAATCTGCAGGATACCCCCGTGCTGCATCTGAAACTGCACTGCGATGAGAAGGTCTTTGTCAACCTGCACCTCGATATAGATGGCAACCCCTATCTGCTGCAGCACAACGCGCCGGTGAGTCGGACGAAGTCGCTGCTCACGCCGGCCTTCGAGACAGGGGAGCAGTTTCAGAAGCGCGAACTCGATTTTCAGGAGAGAGACAAGACTCTGTTACTCGGAGCCACTGGTGGTGCCGAGTATGCCGGAGACACGGCAAACATCCGCTTTGATATCCTGAAGGCTTTGCGGGTACACGGAATCGAGGGTGGAGAGTTGCGGTCGGTGACCGTGGGCAACACCAGCAACGAGGGCTATCTGCTCGCCGGTTTCGGCGGCAACCCGGCGCACAGCGGCTATGAGCTCGGCGAACCCGAATTCCACCGGTAACGCACCGGCAACCAACGGGGCGCCCGAGGCGCCACCGATCTGGCTGACCGGTATTGGCGCATTGGTCCTCCTGACCGCCTGTTCGCAGACGCGTCTTGGACCTGTACCCATCGCCACTGTCGTGGTCTTCCTCTGCCTGCTCGTTGTCCTTGCCTTTGGACGACGCCACTTGTCCGCTCCGTTGTTGCCGTGGACCCATGGCATCATGCTCGCCGCTTTGTGTCTGGGGCTGGCGGGGTTGAGCCGTGCCGAACTCGGTGGCGGACTCCGGGAACTTCTGCAGGCCACCGAGGCTTTCGTTGTTGCCTGGTATCTCTTCACGATTTTGCGGCGTTCGCAATTTTCTGAGATCTGCCGGGTAATTGCCTGGATTGTACTCTTTCTGCTGGTTGCCGGTCCCGGCGGCTGGTACAGGTTGGCGCCTCTGCAATTGAGCGATGCAAAATACGCCGCGCTCATTGTCATCGGGACACCTTTTCTATTGGCGCACTTTTCCGTTGCCCGGCCGCGATCGATCGTGCCGGTGGCGCTGCTGGCAGGCGGCATGGTGGGCATTGCCTTTGTGGATGGCGGCATGCTGGTAGCCTGGACCCTGGTCACGGTGATCACGCTGGTGCGTCTCTCCGGTCTACGCCGGTTGCCTGTGGCGGTTGGTGCTGTGGCTCTGATGCTGGCAGCCTCCGTGTGGGCAATGCCGAAACCGACGGCATGGCATACCTTGAGCCCGGCATATGACGGGGAACATACGCGGCGGTTGTACATCGAGTATGAGGCAGCGCTGCAGGCGCCGCGAGACTACCCGCTCGGTGGTGGCCTCGGCCGGTACATCAGCCGTATCAATTATTTGCGGCTGCAGGTGCCGAAACTGCCGCACCCTGCCGAGAACAAGATCCGCACCGACAGCAACAGCCAGTTTGCCGTCACATTAGTGGAATCGGGGTGGCCGGCTGTGATCGTACTGGTGGTGCTTCTGCTGCTGGCGACGTTTCGACGGTCGAAAGAGGCTTCAGACTCCGTGGCATTGCCCGGGCATGTCGCTGCGACCACTGCGGTGCTGGGGGTGCTCCTGGCGGCCTGCTTCTGCACCGTGCTGTCGCGCGGGACCGATGTCTGGGTCGGTGCGGTTCTTGGTCTGACCGCGGTGCCGGCAGACGATCGTGGGCGTTGGGCACGGCGCTTGATCCTGCCGGTCGGGATGTTCGTGGTCATGTTGGTGGCGATTGGCAGCGTCGCGCCTGACCATGCTGATCCACTCGCTCACATCAGTCCGCTCAACCGCGCCGTGCAGCAGCTCTGGCACGAAGAATTTACCTATGACAAGGCGCTGGTGGCGCGCGCCGACTATATCACTGAATACGGGCTCCCGGTGTTCGAGTCGGCGACTGCACAGGCTGCGAATGAAGAGTTCATGGTCCATGTCGAAGCCGAGGATTACGATTTGATTTCAGGAGGCTTCCGGTTGATCAAGGCCAACGATGCCTCTGGGGACCGGGTCCTGGCAATTCCGTCGGACGCAGGCAAGGCAATAGGACGCGCATTGTACCGGTTCCAGGTTCCTCAAGAGGGAACCTACCGTTTCGTGGCGCGCGTCATGTGGCAAGATGGTTGCTCGAACAGCGTTGCGTTCGACATCGGCGACACGCGGGGCTTTGTTAGCAGTGAGCTTTTCGGCGTCTGGCATGAACTGACCAGCCGTCAAACCTACGAACTGCCGGTTGGCCCGGTTGAGGTGACGATTCAGAATATCGAAGATGATGTACAGATCGATTATATGCGCTTGATCCGCACCGGTCCGGGGGCAACAGCCTCACCGTGACCGGTGACCGTCGGCGGTTGTGCTGGCGATTTGTTATGATAAGCCGTCGACTATAGAGTATGCGGTAGGGCGTGCCTGCGTACTGATTTTACATGCTTTTCAGCTCTCCAACTCCCCAACTCATCTCCTATGGCGAACGACGATACTACCGACAACGACGCCGAAAGCATTATCGAAGCGTCGGAGGCTGAGATCATCGATGAGGAACCGGTGTCCTCCGAAGCGGACACTGCGGATCCGGGTGACGGCAAGCGAGCCGGCGAGTCTACGGCGATTCTCAGGGCTTCTGAGTTGCCAGAGGAGGTCACCCTTATCTCGGGTACCAACAAGCCTGTCTTCCCCGGCATGGTTTTTCCCGTTGTGCTGAACAACGAGGAGCTTTCAGAGGTCTTTACCAAGCTTGCCAAGGAGAATAAGTCGATTGGTTTCGTGCTGGCCCGTGAGGATACCGAATCGACCGATCCCGCAGCTATCCGCAACAGCTTGTACAGCATTGGTACCCTGGCGCGAATCGTCAATTTTGAGCAGGGTGAGGACGGCACTGTCAATGCACTGATGCAGGCCATTAAGCGCTTCGAGATTCAACGGATTCGAGTGGTAGGCGAGGAAATGTGTGCCCGGGTGATCTACATCAGCGATCCGGATATCGCTGAAATCAACGACCAGATAAAGGCCATGGCCCTGGCGATCATGAACACCATGCGCGAGTTGATGAAGTCCAATCCGATCTTCTCCGAAGAGATCAAGATGTTCCTGTCGCGTAACACCTGGGAAAAACCCGGACAGTTGGCGGATTTTTCGGTTACCATGACTTCGGCTGATCCGGACGAACTGCAGGACATCCTCGAAACAATCGACATCGAGGAGCGCATGAAGAAGGCGCTGTTCCTTTTGCGCAAAGAAGTCGATATCAACCAGCTCAAAGAGAAGAT
>DPYP01000130.1:2855-9213 GCA_003545375.1 Lentisphaeria bacterium | reverse complement strand
CGGCTGGTGCGGCTGGTGCGGATGCACCGTGTGTATCTTGTGAGGATGTCGCCAGCGCAGCAGTCGACCTGGCTTGCGTAATTCTCGGTGCGAGCGCGGCGACCAGTGTTGCGGAGCTGCGGGCGGATGCTGATGTCATTGTCGATTCGCTGATGATCAGCGCCAACCTCTGTGAGGGGGAATGCGATCTCGGTGTTCAAATCGATGCCGCCATCGCGGCCAAGCTGGCTGAATAATCCATAAGCAGGACCGCAAGGTTTTTACACGGAAAGCCCGGGAATAACTTCATTCCCGGGCTTTTTTTGTGCGCCAGGCACGACGCTGTCAGCGACCGACAAACCCGTCAAGGAAAAACGGACGTGTACAGCTACAGCGTCTGGCCCGGCGTGGGGAAAGCAACTTGACGGAACGAAAGGCGGCGAGCATCATATACGTGACCGCTGAAACGGCAACGGGTAAAGCCGGGGAGCGGCACCCGCCAGCGACAGCCGGCGGGGACGCGCTGTCGCCACTGAGTTTGCCGGGAGAAATTCGGCAGCACCTATACTCTCCCTGACTTTGCTCAGGGCTTGAAGCCGCCCAATGATTCGGCGCAGCCTTTCAGGCCCGGCGGATGCCGGGTCGTGAGCCGCGGCACACGTGGCGGCAGAGCGACTTCACCGATGGATGGCACGAAGCAGGGATCCGCAGTGATTCCCCGTTCCTTCACTCCAACGAATAAGTCGTGTCGTGCAAGTCGCCGTTAAATGCTTGAAAGTCCGTGGTCCGGACCATCTCCAGCCAGTTCGCATCGAAAATCTTGACATGGTTGTCAACAAAAAGAATGTGAGCCGAATCAGAGTGGATGGGAACGAACCCACCATGGTAGTTCTCATGGCTATAAAATGCATGGTGAATACCATCCAGCATGCCGGGCGGCTTGCCCAGCTCACCTAACAGGCAGACCTTCTCCGGGGTCACTACCTGCGAGATTTTTGCTGTTGGCAGCAAAAAACAGTTGTCAGGCGGATCACCAAAATATATCCACAGGCCATGTTCCAGTTCACGATTCATCGGGCCATAGATGTTTGGGCCATAGTGCGACTTCCATGCAGCGTTGATCATGGTCTCACCAAAGAAGACCCCGACCCAGTCGCGATAAGCGGTTCTTGATGGACAACGCCAGGTCTCTTCAAGCATATCGATGTAACCCGTATAGTGAAGTTTCCAGGACCAGAAGGAACTGTGAAAACGAACATCACCGTTGTTTACCTGGGGGAAGTGAGCATCATTGTCGCTACTGTAATAAAGTATTTGCATGCCAAGCTGTTTGAGATTGTTCATACAAACCACCTGCTTTCCCTTCGCCTTGGCCTTGCCGAGGGCTGGCAGAAGCATCGACGCGAGGATGGCGATGATGGCGATCACCACCAGCAATTCAATGAGCGTGAACCTTTGACGGCAGGTAAAGCGGGATCGGGAATGTAAGGGCTGGCTGCCATGAGAGGGAAGGAAAACGCTGTAAATGGAGGAGCAAAGATGGGCAAGACCGCTCGTGCGTGTCACGATACGCCTCCGTTGGTTCATGGTACCTTCAACGAGGGAACCCCGTTTCTTCACCCCTGTGGGGTATAGAAAGGTTGGCACTCAGCAAGAACAGAAGAACCCTCGGTGGCTACCATACGGTTGCCCGTTGGTGTGTCAAGTGCGGGCTACAACGCCCGTTCACGGTCAATTGCTTCCCGACGCAAAGTCGGACCGTCAGCTTGCCCCTTTACGAGCCGAAGGCGCCGGTTCCCAGGGGAGGATGAGATCCGGAGCATGAATGCGTCACGCCGGATTGCTTGAGGGGCCGCATGCAATGTAACAAACATAGAATAGGTTGCGTGGAATCATAAGAGTGGTGGCGTAATGTTAGGGGCGGTGAGGGAAACGGATTCCCAGCAACCGGCTCGTTTCAATAATGGGAAAGGAGAGGCGTAGAATGAGATCCCCTGGGGAACACATGAGGAAGGTGCTTTGCGCGTGGGTGCTCACGTTCGCCGTGGGCACGGTCTGCTTCGCGGTGGAGTACACGGTGCACATCGTCGAGCCGACGATAAACGACCACCTGATGATGCTCGACGGGCCGCTGCCGCCGGTCTGCAAGCAGGGCCGCACGATGAAGGTCCGGGCCTGCCGCGGCGAGTACGAACCGGCCTCGTTCGTCGTGACCGCCTCAAAGCCGCTCGCAGCGGTGCAGATCGAGGTCGCGCCCGTGAGCGGTCCGGGCGAACCGTGGCCGGAAGCGGCGATCGACGTTCGGGTGCGGAGGAAATTCGGCGCTTCGCCGATCCTGCTCGTGCACGACGAGGGCTTTCTGCGGACGGTGCCCGCGCCCACTCAGGACAATCCCGATGCGGTGACGTACGTGCCCACCGGCGAGCTGCGCGACGCCGACGAACTCCAGCCGGTTGCGATCGAGAAGCGCAAGCAGTTCTGGGTCACGGTGCACGTCCCCGAGACGGCCAAGGCCGGGACCTACTCGACGGTACTGAGAATCGTGCCGGAAAACAACGACGCAACCGCGCTGACGCTCGAGATCGAGGTCTATTCCTTTGATCTCCTGGAGCCGATGGTGGAGTACTCAATCTACTACCCCGTACGCCTGGCCAGCCAGGTGCCGCCCGACGACCCCTTGAGCTTCGGCAACCTCACCGAGCAGCAGTACGTTGCGGAACTGAAAAACATGCTGGCCCACGGGATGAGCAACCCGAACATCCATGAGGGATGCGTGACGGCACGTCCCGACGGGAGCCTGGATTTCTCCGTGCTGGCCAGGCTCCTGGACCTGCGCGAGAGCGTCGGGATGCGGCCGGAGGTGCTCTACATTGGCGGGCATCCGTTCCCGTTCTACGACGGGGAGCTGACGGACGCGCAGCGGCAGAGGATTCACCGGTACGTCCGCGAGATCGACGACTGGGCGCGGCGGCGGGGTTATTCCGAGGTCTTCTACATGGGCCGCGACGAGTGGTGGGGCGAACAGCTCCTGCGGGAGCGCGACAGCATCATGGCGGTCGACGAGGCCGGAGGGAAAGTCTTCGTGGCGGTCATGCACCCCGAGTTCTTTGACCGCGTCGGGGACATCCTGCACTGCCCGGTACTGCAGTCCCCGGTCTCGAGACACGTGAACGCCGCCTTCAGGAAGTACCTGGCGAAGTACGGTGAGATGGAGGCCGCCCGCCGGGCCGCGGAGATCGGCGGCGCCGGACGTTTTGAAGTCATGATCCGGAACCGGAGGTATCGCAAAGCGATCGACGGCGCCCATCGCGCCGGACACAAGATCCTCACCTATATGAACCCGAGCGCCGGGGTGCCCTACCCGGACTTGCAGCGGCGCAACGAGGGCCTGGGGCTGTGGCGGGTCGGCTTCGACGGCACGATGACCTGGGCGTACACGCACAACGGCGGCGACAAGGTCAACCAGTTCATGTACTACGCCAAGGTCTACCGCACTGAAAACGGGGTCGTGGACACCGTGTACTGGGAAGGATACCGCGAAGGTGTGGACGACATGCGGTACCTGACGACGCTCTACGCGGAATTGAGATCCGCAACGGGACGCTTTCCGGACAATCCACTGATAGACGAGACGCACGCGTGGCTGAAGGCCATCGACGTGGTCAGAGGCGACCTGGATGCGATCCGTGCGGAGATGGCCCGCAGAATCGTGGCCCTCCGGGACATGGGTTACAAAGCGCTTCCGCCCGAGGAGATCCTGAAGGGGATCGACCTGGAACGCGTACGGATCATCGCGTTCCCCGAGCCCTGGCGATTCAAGATGGATGCCGACGACCAGGGCGTCGACGAAAAGTGGTTCGACCCGGCCACCGACGACAACACCTGGGGCACGTTGCGCACCGATGTCAAGGACAAAGGCTGGGGAAACGATCCCGGCTTCGGCTGGTACCGGACCAGGCTGCCGCTGACCCGGCAGGAAGCAGGAAAGACCTTCGCATGTCTTTACTTCGAGGCCTGTGACGAGGATACCTGGTTGTATCTCAACGGCGAGGAGATCTTCGAACACAGCGGAGAGACGACGGGCCTGCTGATATCGGAGATATGGCTGACGCCGTTTGTTGTTCCGCTCAACGACGTGACGTTGCGTGGCGAGGACCTGCTGGCCGTGCGCGTGTACAACAGCACCGGCATGGGCGGTGTCTGGAAACCCGTCCACCTGATCCTGAGCGACCAGCAGCTCACAGAGGAGCATGTCGAAGCCCTGGTGAATTTGAATCAGGAATAGGTAAGCCAGAGGTCAGTGGTCAGCAGAACCCCATCATGGCGCTGATAGAGAACTCACCGATCTCAACAAACGAGTCGGCAGGATGCCCAGATCAACGATCAGGACGGCTAATTATTGGGAAGCCGACCTCTGATCTCTGACCTCTGGCTTAAAAAAGGACCAGAATGTCGAAACCCCGTATCCTTGTGACAAGTAACTGCGTGGCATGTCCCGAGGCCCTGGAGCCGCTGCGCCGGATCGGTCAGGTGGATTGCAAGTATCCTGTTGATCGCGCGACAGCGCTGGCCGTCATCGACCGGTACGACGCAGTCATGTGCGACGCGGGTATACAGTTCGACGAGGCGGTCTTGTCGCGAGCCGAACGCCTCCGTATCATCGCGACGCCAAGCACCGGCACCGACCACCTCGACAAGAAAACCATGGCGGCCCGGGGCATCGAATGGATTGACATCGCCAAGGAATACGACCTTATCGAACGGTTTACCGCAACGGCCGAGGCGGCTTGGTTGCTGCTGTTGGCCTGCATCCGGCGGTTGCCGAGGAACTTCGAGCGCGCCAAACGGGGATGCCTTGGTCCCGAAGACTGGGAATCGCTGCCCAAACAGCTGTGCGGCAAGACGCTCGGTGTGATCGGCCATGGCCGCCTGGGGCGCATGGTCACGCAATACGGCCAGGCGTTTCGGATGCGCGTGCTGGTGCATGACATCCGGACCATCGAGGAACCCGACGTTGAACAGGTCGATCTCGACACCCTGCTGGCAGAGTCAGACGTTGTCAGTCTTCATCTGCATCTCAAGGACGAAACGCGCCGACTGATCGACCGCGAAAGGATCGCACGCATGAAGCGAGGTGTCGTCCTGGTCAATACCGCCCGCGGCGATCTCATCGACGAAGCGGCGATGATTGAAGCGCTCGAGACCGGCCAAATCGGGGCGGCGGGGGTGGATGTCGTGCACGACGAGTGGGATCCGGATCGGGCCGGGCATGCGCTGCACGAATACGCGCGCACCCACGATAACCTCATCATCACGCCGCACATCGCAAGTGCCTGTTACGAGTCCTGTGTCGAGGCCCGCGCATTTGTCGCCGAAGAACTTGCCAAGCGGCTCGAAGCAATGGACTGGAGCGGTTGACCAAACAGGAAAAGAGGAAAGGAGGATCAGGTTATGTCAGCAGAATCACAAAGACCGCTGCAGTTGCTCGCGGTTGTGGCCCATCCGCATGATCTCACCCACATGGGCGGCACCTGTGCCCACCATGTCGAACGGGGTGACAACGTCATCGTCACCGCAATCACCGGAGGCACAACCACACACAACGAGAAGCTTTTCGACGAGCTGCGCAAGCCGCCTGCTGAGAGGGACATGAGCATCTTGACCCAGCCTCAGGACGAATATGCCGACGCCAAGGCGCGCGAGTTCAAGGAGGTGTGCGCAGTGTTCGGTATCAGCGACGTGAGGGTCCTGCCGTTTGCGGACAATCCCCTCGAGGTGACGGACGAAGTCGTGACAGCACTCAGTGAGATCCTGTATGACGTTCGGCCACAGATGATACTGACGCATCCGCCGTATGCGTTGCCCAGCCGACGCCTTCATGCCGCCTGGCCCGACGACCACACGGCGGCCGGCATCGTCGTGCAGAAGGCATGCCAGCGCGCCGGGATCCCCGACACCGAGCATGGCCGGGCACCGCATCAGGTGGCCGCGCTCTACTACATGGCGATCAATTTCGGGTTTCATGAGGTCGACGTATGTATTGACATTACCGACCAGGTCGAGAACCGCAAGAAGGCGGAAAACCTCTTTACGTCACAGGGGCACACGGCTGAGTTTTCAGAGAAGCGCATCGAATCCCTCGCGGGATTCCTGGGCTGGAAGGTCGGACTCGGTTACGCCGAGACGTTCATCCGCGGCTATGTCGAAATCTCGCGCCATCTCTCTTTGACCGACGAGAATTTCCGGATGGCCGAGAGCTCGCGCGAAGAGCACATGCAGTGGTTAACTGGGAATCCTGTCTGAATCCCAGCGGTAGTGCGGAACCTGAAAGTTAAAAGGAGACCGAGATGACCAGTGAGAAGAAAACCCGGTTGGCAGC
>DPYP01000130.1:0-2465 GCA_003545375.1 Lentisphaeria bacterium | reverse complement strand
GCCGCGAGTGAACGCAGGATTGTCTACAGTGAGAGCTTCGAGGGCGATGGCAAGATGGCTGTCTGGGCTTCCAGCGGCGGTTACAAGGTCAACTTCGCCGGCCCCTCCGACGAACACGCGGCGACGGGCAAGCGCTCGTTCAAGATCGACGTGACCTGGGACGACGACTGTACATACATCTACTGGTGGGCCGGCGGCGGCGTCCCCCTCTACGGCAATCCCGTTGTGCGGGGGAAACTGCACGTCGAACGTGGCAGCGCTTGGTTCGGTCATGGCTGGGGCTCCCCGGAGAGGAACACAAGAGGCCACAAGGTGGTCGGTGTGGACGTTCGAGCCCTGCCGAACGGATGGACTGAGTGGCGTTCCAGCGCCGCCGGTACGCCCGGCGAGGCCGACTATATACAAGGTGCCTCGGTCTACATCCAACCGGACAAGGACCGGCGGACTGTGGTGTATGTGGACGACCTGGAGATCGAGGCCGCGCTTCCCGAGGGGTTCCGGGACGACTTGACCGCACAGATCGCAGAAATCGAGGCCGCGCGCAACGCTCGCACACAGGCTCACGTGCAAAAAATGACCGGTCAGCTGCCCGCGAGATTCGCCAAACTGGCCGCAGAAATAGACGCAACGCCGTCGAGGTTCCCGGCGGCTGCCTCGGCGGAACTGAAGGATTATTGGGAGCGTCTGCGCCGGCACCGTGACGACCTGCGCTCGCGGACGGAAACTCAACTTGCAGAACTGCAGGCCAAACCCACAGCCCCTGCCGCGGATGCTGCCCGGCTGCTGCTGTCGCAGTTCGCAAGGGCTCACCCGGCCTGTGTGTCTTTGGCAGCGTACGCGGCAGCTCACCCGGCCCTGCCTTACGTCGTCTGGATTGTTGACCCGATCAGTAATGACAACGTGCTGCCCGAGCGCTTCCCCGTGCCGGGCATCGTCGGGACGGAGCTTGCCGTATCCGCCTGCCGCGGCGAGTACGAGCCCGCGAGTTTTGTCGTCGACGCAATGGAGGAACTGCGCGATGTAACGGTGCGGTGCAGCGATGCCAAATCGGCAGGAGCCACTTTGCCCGCTTCGCAGATCGACGTCCGCATCGTGAAATGCTGGTGGCAGGCGGGCGTGGAGCTCGACGACGTGCGGCATCCCACACTCACTCCGGAGCTTCTGCTCAAGGACCCGGAGTTCGTGAGCGTAGACCACCGGGAAAAAAGCCATACGCTGAAGGACCCGCAGGCGCCGCGCGACGCCGCCGAATTGCAGCCGGTCTCCATACCAGCGGCGACGGCGCAGCAGTTCTGGGTCACCGTCCACGTGCCCGAAGACGCAAAGGCCGGCTCCTACAGGGGGAGGCTGGTCCTGAAGCCCCGAAACGCCCCCGAAATCGTCATGCCACTGAGGATTGAGGTGCTCCCCTTCGAACTGGAGGAACCGGCGCTGACCTACTCGATCTATTATCGGGGGCAGCTGGCCGCAGACCAGGACGGGAAAATCGATACAAACCGCAAATCGCCGCAGCAGTATCTGGCGGAATTGCGCGACCTGAAGGCCCACGGCGTCTCGTATCCGACCAGCTATCAAAGTTTCGAGGACCAAGGGCTGTTCGACCGTGCGATCGAACTGCGGAAAGAAGCGGGTATTGTCGTCGACCCGTTCTACTCATTAGGCATGGGAACGGGTGCACCCACTTCACCCGAGGCGCTGGAAGCCCTGGAGACGAGAGTTCGCACCCGCCTCGCTCAAGTCCGCAAGCACGGGATCAAGGAGTTCTACATCTACGGCATCGACGAAGCCGAAGGCGACGTGCTCAAGGCCGAACGGGCCGCATTCAAGGTCGCACACGAGGCCGGGGCCAAAGTCTTTGTCGCCTGCGGCGGCGCCACGTTCACCCTGGTCGGGGACCTGCTGGATTTAGCCGTCAGCAGTGGAGATGACCCGGAAAAATGGCACGACGTCGGCCACCGCATCTTCAGCTACGCCACCCCCCAGGTCGGGCTCGAGCAACCCGAGACCTACCGCCGCAGTTACGGCCTCGGACTCTGGAAGGCGGGCTACGACGGCGCCATGGACTACGCTTACCAGGATACGTTCGGCCCCTCCGTTTATGTGGACGACGACGCGACCTGGCGGGATTACGTCTTCGCGTATCCGACCGTCGACGGCGTCATAGATACCATCCAGTGGGAAGGCTTTCGCGAGGGAGTGGACGACGTACGCTACCTGACCACACTCTTGCAGGCGATCGAGCGTGGCAAAGCCGCCGATGGCAAAGCCCCCCTGGCACAAGAAGCAGGGGAATGGGTGGAGACAATGGACCTCAGCGGGAACCTGCAAGCGCTGCGGGCGACCATGGTCGAATACATCCTGAAGCTGAACAATTAAGATGGATGGAATGCGCCAAACCCGATTCCGAAAATTTTGTCAATTTTCGCGGACAGGTTGTTAAAAGGCTTCGCACTGCACGCCGGAAT
>DPYP01000397.1:7039-8479 GCA_003545375.1 Lentisphaeria bacterium | reverse complement strand
GTCAGGCACAGCCTGTCATTGGCAAAAACTTCGATAACGGATCGGTCAATGAAGATCTGCAATTTGAGATTCTCTCCAGGTGCCAGGGGCAGCGGTTCACCTTTCGGATAGGTGTATTGTTCCGGATCTTTTGTCGAATGAAAGCGATCGATGCTCAGTGTTGCGTCTTGTTGCCGGTAGATCAGCCGCGTTTCCTCTTCACCGTCTGGAGAGCGGCGCAACGACAGCCCGAACTCACTGGCATCGCCGGGTTCGAACTCGGCAACAAGTTCGAGGCAATCGCCGCTTACCGGATCGAGCGGCACCGTGCCGTCTTTGACTTTGACGTCTGTCAGGGCCGTGTGAGCGCGGCGCAGGACCTGCAGTTCTTCCGGCACCCTGTAACGCATCGTTCCGTCCCCGGCGATGTTGATAATTCGTGGCAGCGAAATGACACTCGACCAACCTGCTTTCTGCCACGCGGCAGTCGACCGCGCTTCCCAGACCCAGCCGAATATCAGACGACGACCTTTGTCATCAAGCATCGTCTTGGCCGCGTAAAAATGACCACCGGCATCGAAATTGCCGGAGGCCTCCGGCGTGAATTGCTGGTTTTTGTAGGTGCCGATATCATAAAAAGTCGACATCAAAACACGGCAGTGATCGACGCTGCCATACGCAAGGTGGGGCGATTTCCGGGACGTCGCCAGGACGTGTCGCCCATCGAGCTCGAAGAAGTCGGGACATTCCCAACACTGGTTCGTGATGTCCGGCGCATCTGTGCATAATTCGTGCAGGTAGGTCCATTTCACCAGGTCCGGTGACTTGTACATCGTTGCCGTGGCGCCTTCGTTGGTAATGCCGGCGCCGACCAGCATGTACCAGTCATCCCCTTCCTTCCAGAAACATGGATCGCGGAAATCCGGGGAATTTTCAGGCCCGATGACCAGGGGATTATCCGGATGCTTGGTCCAGGTCGTCAGGTCGTCGCTGCCGGTTGCCAGGCACACGACTTGTTTCCATGTTCGCGGCTGGTCTTTCGGCGGAATGTCGACGCCGCTGTACAGGATGACCGGCGTCCCGTCCATGTCACCGGCGGATCCGGACCAGCAGCCGCCCTCGTCGGCGGCCCCGGGGGTTGGCTCGAGAGCCAACGGCAGATGCCGCCAGTGTACCAGGTCGGGTGATACGGAATGGGCCCACTTGCCGCCATTCTGATAGAACAGGTGATACTCGTCGTTCCACATCATTGCGCCGCACGGATCGTTGATGACTGCCCCAGGCTGCAGATGGTACAGTGGAAAGTGCGGGTCGGTATCCGCTAATGACATGGGAGGGATTCCATTTATGATGATTTCCTTGTATGATCAGCTTTTTCCGGCGTCGGCTCGACAACCTCCAGCCGGCCGTCACAGATATCCTGCAGACACCCGGAAATCAGCAGTTCATGGCCGTTTTCGC
>DPYP01000397.1:5246-6717 GCA_003545375.1 Lentisphaeria bacterium | reverse complement strand
CCGTTTTCGCTGCCGGCAGACGTGTCCCCGGCAGATGGTCGGTACTGAAATCAATCGGGCTGTTTGCCGGTATTTTCATTTTCATGGTTAAACGGATCTTCCCGTCCGATCATCATTTTCGAACGAAAACCGGTCATCTCCCGGTCATCCTTGATCGCTTCCGACTTCCACATCGATGCCGAGAATCGTTACGCTCATGTTTTCACTGCGCACAATCACGTCGTTCCTGCCGTCGCGGATGACGGCGGCTGGGACATGGAAGAGGGCAATCTTGCTTTGGCGGCAGGATGGCTGCTGGTCGTTGTCGTAGAGCCAGACGCGCCCGGGATCGTTCGGATCTCCCTCGGGCCCCGGCCCCACTTCAGCTGCCTGGGCGCTGTAACGACCAATCCGCAGCCACAGGTCCGCGGCCGCGTTGTCGCCGTCGAAGCAGACATGAACTGCAACGGCCAGTGGTTCGGGCACGGCGGCCAGCAGCATCTCGAATCGCCGCTCTGAATGCTTGGCGATTGTCACCGGCACCTGGTCGGGCAGGTCGAACTCGGCCGTCCAGTAGCCGGTGCCCAGGAGATGCAGGCGCGGTTTGGCACGGATCTCCTCCAGCGATCGCATCTCGCGCAGGCGCCCGAAGAATTCCTCGGCACTCGCCACCGGTTTGGCTTTGCGCCGCAGGAAGTAATTGAACAGTTCGACACCATCGGCACCGGCCGCGTAGTAGCCGGCGGCGAAGCCGCGGAGCATTTCGCAGCTGCCGGGCAGGTATCGCAGCGGAATGCCGTCGCGCTTGTCGGCGGTTACTTCGGCAGCGGCGTAGATCGCGATGTCCGGACCGGTCAACTGCCGGAACTTGTCGATCGGCATGGTCCAGGCGGTTGTCACCATCGAGGTCACGACGATGCCGTCGACTATGCCGTCGCGGGCCCAGGCTTCGACATCGAATCCGAGCGCGTAGGCGGCATCGGGATCGGCCGCGATACGAGGGATCAGATGGATGCGGCGATCCGCCTTTGCCAGGCAGTTTCGCACCTCAGCAATAAATGCCGTCATGATCGTGCAATGCCGCTCTGAATCGCCGCGCTCGAAATAGTACGTGAAGCGGCTGAAATCCAGTTCGAGAACGTCAAAGTCGTAGCCGTCGACCCATTCGCGAATCAGCGACAGAAAATATTCGCGCACTTCGGCGTGTTCGTAATTGAATCCCTCGGAGCCCCAGTCGCGGGCGTTGACTGGCGGCAGGTGTAACTGCGGATTGTCCTTGTAGAAGCGGCTGAAGTAGTGCGAGTCCGGCCAGGGGATATCATGCATGTCATTCATGCGCATCGAGATGCCGGGCGTCATTGCCTGCTGTCTCGAGTGCGCCAGGGCTGTCGCCAGGTAGTCGCACTGTTCCGCCAGTTGCGCCATCTGGCTGACCGTGTGTTCACGTGCCGGCAGCGTGCTTTCCGGGATGTTGCCGAAAAAATCACGACCC
>DPYP01000397.1:0-4860 GCA_003545375.1 Lentisphaeria bacterium | reverse complement strand
CGTTCGGATTGATCAGGATCACATCGGCGCCAAGGGCGACTTCTTCGACCATGCGTTCGACATGTGCCGGCGTCAGCGGTTCGGCCGAATTGCGAAAGAGATCGCTGCAGTCGAAGTTGTAGAGGACACGGTATTGGGGTTTCTGGGTCATTGTCACATTCAGTGTTCAGTTTTTAATTTCCGGGCCGATACGCTGGGAATCTATCCTGTATCGCACGCTTCAGCGCCCTTGATTTATCCCGGATCGAGGATGTGGGTACGATGCCGAGTTGAATTCATATTTCCACCTCGAAACACAGTTCACCGGCTTGCAGGCGACGTTTGGTTTCTTCGTGAAAGTAGTGGGTCAGGTCTGGCGCGCTGTCGTCGGGATCATCCACGTCGTGAAAGAGAAAACAAGGATCCCGGTCACGAATGATTGCCATCGACGTATCGATCATGTTGCGGATCATGAATACCTGGGCCATGGCCGGACCGACGCAGCCGTCTTCGATAATACCGCACTGGCGGAACATTACCTCGCTTTTCGTGACTTTCTCCGAGTTGAGATAGAATTCGCGGCGCCCGATCGGCTGCCGTTGATACCGGATGATGCGGGTGCTGCCACCGTTGTCCTCGATCAGATGATCGACTGGCTGCATGCTCGGCAGGCCGACCCAGTCCTCGACGGCGTGCAGGCAGGAGTTCGGGCCCAAGCCACAGCCGAGCATCAGCACTTTGGCGTCGAGCTCATACAGTTTGCCGAAGGCGCCGTCGCGGCCGTATGCTTCCATGTTTACGTCGTCGCTGGTAAGAAACTCTGCCTGCCGCCCGATCGCGGCGATCGAGTGACTGGCCGAGGCACTGCGGCGCACACCGGGGCGCCGCCAGAATGTATCGGGTATGATGCCGACATCGCAGGCGGTTCGTCGCGGGTGATACGGTGGCCCGCCGGCTCCGGGAATAGCTATTTCCTTGCTGTAGGTGAAGGCCGGCATCACCAAGGTGCCTTGCGGGCCGACCGCATCGCGCAGTGCATCGATCACCGCGTCGCTGCCGCCGGTCACGTATCCGAGGCTGGCAAGGGCGCTGTGGACGAAGAGCACATCGCCGCGGCCAACACCGAGGCACCGCAGCTCGGTCGCGATCTGTCGACGGGTCAAAGGCTTTTTCCAGCGAAGCGACACGTAGCCATAGCGCTCGAGGCGTCGCAGAGACCACAGAAAACCCGGAGCGACAGGCTTACCGGTTTCATGCGTAACGAGCCGGTCGATTTCCTGCAGGTTACGCTTGCCGTCCATCCAGAAAAACGCCTGCAGATTGAGGAATCGCATGCTCTGTTTTGCTTCGTTGGCGGGTAGGCGCGACAGCCAGAACGGCGAGCCGTAATCGGCGTTTCGGATAGGGGTGACTTGCGGCAACAGCAAGAGGCCGGGCTGCGGCTGCAAGCGTCCGACATCGTTCATCGAGCTCGGTGCCTGCCAGTCGTCCGCAGTGGCGCGTTGGGGGAGGGCGACTGGCAGCGTGTTATCCAGTGATTGTCGTTCTGCGGCCAGCCAGCGGTCCAGGCGCTCGACCAGGACCCCTGTGTGTTGCCTGGCTTTCGCCGAGCGCGGCGCCAGCCGGGAGACGCTGCGGATGGCTTCACGCTGCCGCTCGGCCAGATAATCGACCGCATCGACACAGGGCGTCTTGCTCAACGGCTCGGTACCGTTGAGCTTGCCGACCAGTGACTTGACCGCTCGGGCATATGCGATGTCTGCAAGGGGGCCGGCGTCACCTGCATCTGCGGATGCCAGCGTGTACAGAAAGGCGCCGGCGGTGGCGGCGAAGATGCGATACATCTCCGGATCGTGCATGGCTGCGACATCCCGGCTGTTGTGGCAGAGTCGTCCGACTGTAGCGTAAGGAAAGACTGTGGGGATGCCGTACACGGGGTCGCAGAACTGGGTGTCGCTCGGGCGGCCGTATCGGGTTTCTCGTGCCTGGACGGTTGTCGATCGCAGCCGCGCGTAACGATCCCACAGGTCGAGCATCAAGGCGTCCGTGAACGAACTTTGCACGTGCGGGTTGACGAGCAACTGCACCGGCTGCCCGGTCGCGGCGCGCGGCAATCCGACACAATCGAGATTGAGTGTGGCCACGACATTGCGGAGTTCGCGCTTTCGGTCGTCGAGGTAGACGGTAGAGCCGATCCATTCCCAACCGGCGATGTGCCGGATCGATCGGCGCAGGGACGGCAGCCGGCGTTCCCTGATCAGTCGTCCCAGCGTGCCGAGAACTTCCTGTGCCAAAGCGCAGGCGGCCGCGTTGTCGTCGGCGCCGCACTCGAAGATGTGCGTGTACACCCACACTTCCTCGTGTGACTTGTCCCGGCCGCGGAGGCGTCCGGTGATTGTGTCCGTCTCGCCCTCGTACAAGGTTGCGTCGACCTCGACGTGCAGCTGCACGGGGTGCCTGGATCCAGCCATGAGCCGGCGCAGCCAGCGACCGTCACCCGGAGTGAGGACGAAAGCCCACAGGTTCGTTTCATTCGCAGTCGGGCCCCAGTGCTGATCGGTAGCAAAGACGTTGTGCCAGGGTACGGCTTGATCGTTGTCGAGATGCGGTTCCGGCATCATGTCGCTGACAATCCCTACGGCGCCATGCTCGGCAGCCAGGGCCTTGGCTTCGCCAACGTAGCCATTGATCAGGACAATTTTGCCGGCGACATCTATCCCTGCGTACGCTTTGGGGCAGGCGCCGTCACCGACATCGACGAGGTCGGCAGTGATGCCGCCCGGAGGTGTCGGACTGCTCCAGCGGACCAGGTGATTGGGCTCGACCAGGTAGTCGGCGAGGACCTTTCCCTGGTACTTGCGTGGGGCACTGATCGTGACGGTGCCGGCGCGGGCATCCCAGGCCAGCGGCATCAACCAATCACCGACGACCGTCTTGCCATCGGCCGGTGTGGTGATTTTGCGGAGATCACGAAGTTTGTTGTCACGCATCAGGCCGAGCACGTAGTCGGCGGTCTCGTGATACCGGTCGTAGCTGCTCCAGCGGTCGGTGGTGTGGATGGCTTCGGCGTGGTTGCGAATGCGCTCGACGTCGATCTCGGCGATCAGCAGTTTAAGCAGCGCGTCGAGGTCCATCAGAATATTCCCAGGACCGGGTTGTTGCCGTCGGTGCGGGATGTAAGCAGTGCCAGCACGTCTTCGGGCAGTTCGAGGGCGGCGGGGGATCCGGGGGCCGGCAGGATCTCGATGCCGTCGGCTGCGTCATTGATTTTGACGCGCAGCGCCCAGATCGCCTCGGTCCTGGCGTCATGCGCCGGGTGCCCGCCGGTGTGCAGATAAACGATGTAGGCGGTGCCGTCGGCCAGGACAATCGGGTGGCTGTAGCCGTAGACGCTCGGATCGACGGCGTACCCGTGCCGCTCGCCCGGGCCGTGCCAGGTACGGCCGCCGTCCGGGCTGAGGATGACATACAACCCGCCGAAATCGTAGGAGCCGTGAAAGCAGGCGAGCACCCCGTTGGGCATCAACAACAGATGCGGGTCGAAGAGATCGACGCCGACCGGCACCGGTTCGGTCCAGGTTCGGCCGCCGTCTGCCGACCAGTAGACGTCGCAATGGCGGCGTGACGCTGCGACGATGCGCCCGTCGGGCAGCTCGGCAATGGTTGTTTCGAAAAGATGGTGATCGGTACCGATGACCGATCCCAGCTCAAACGTTTCGCCGCGGTCGGGGGAGAGAAAGATACCGGTCGACCAGAATTCATCGCCCTCGAAAATCACCTGTGTCGCCCAGGCGACCGTGCCGTCGGCGAGCTGGATGGCGCTGCCGTTGCCCATGCCGCCGGATTCCGGCTGCAAATATCGTGGCTCCGTCCAGGTCGCGCCGTTGTCATGGCTGAGAATCCAGGCGGAGCGGCATTTCCTGGTGGCCGGCGCACAGAAGAAGGTGCAGAGGAGCGTACCGTCATCGAGCTCGACGATGGTCGGGTGCCGGTCGTCCATCTCGGTGTCGACCAGGGTTGCGGGTTTCGACCAGGTCAGGCCTTCGTCGTCGGAGGACATGATGTGGGCGCGGCCGCCGCGCGGTGCATAGATGCGCGGGCAGGAGAGACCGTCTTCGTTTTCCCAGCGTGCCTCGAAGATTTTGCGGCACACGGGGTCTGCGAGAATCTCCGGGGTCTGCGGCAGGCTGCCGTGCCAGTAGCCGCTGGTGAAGGTAATCAGCCAGCGGCCGCTGCGCAGTCGGGTGGCGCCGGCCCAGCCGACGAAGCCGTTGTACCCGACGTATTCTTCGGGCTGGTTGCACCACGGGCCGATCAGCATGCGTCGGCACATGCGGAAGTATTCAGCCTCGGGGGGGGTGCCGGTTATCTTGAATTCACGGGCATCCGGCATGTGAGGATCTCGCGGAGGGCTCCCCCCATGGCTTTATTGCCGTGGGGGTCCAGCCTGCATGTTCAATACGCTGCGTTTATTTTGTCGTGGCGCGGTTTCCAGTCGGCGACGACGAGGCTACCGTTCGGGTCCGGGACCCATTTCGCGCTGCCATCGAAGTATACCGCGTTGAAGCCATCTTCATGAGCCTCGTACATCCAGTCGTAATTGCACACATAGGCGTACTGTCCCGGCCACTCGGTCATGATCCGGCGTGGGGTACTGTCGGCGTCGTTGACACCGCAACTGGCAACGGTAACCCCGTTCTGTCGAACAAACAGGCTGTGGTTATAATGTGAAAACGCGTTGCTGCCCATGGCCGGACTGCCCCAAAGGGAAATGCTGTAATCCATGTCGAGGTTGTACCCGTTGATATCACGTGTGCCTGACGAGATCCCGGTGCAGAATAAGGACTCCAGAGTCGGCAGATACTCCTCGCGATACAGATA
>DPYP01000007.1:5481-9969 GCA_003545375.1 Lentisphaeria bacterium | reverse complement strand
GCGTTGCATTCGGCCAGGCGGTGGGATGCCTGGTGGCCGCCCGGGACGAGTGCACATGGAATACCCAGGGCGGTGGCTACTTCACTGTCGTGGTCGGTGTCGCCGATAAGCGCGATACGGTCGAGCGGACAATTGATCTGCTCGATCAACCGACGGCCGATATCCAGTTTGCTGACCGCGTAATGGGTGTCGAGTCCGACGATATGCTGCATGCGCGTTGCGATTCCGAATGTCCTGGTTACCTCCAGCAGGGCGTCCTGCTGATACATCGACAGGATCGACTGCCCGCAACCGGCTGCGGCGACGCGATCGAGGATTTCCAGAACATGATGGTGCAGGTGGCACTCCGCACGATGCCGTTCATAGTCGTCGATGAACTCCTGGGCGACGTCCTCGAAAATTTCGTCGCCGAATTCGAAACCCAGGCGGTGGTAGTAGTCCCTTATCGGAAAGCCGAAGGCCTCCTGATACTCAGAGTGGGTTACAATCGGCAGATGCCTCTGAGACAACTGCCGATTGATTACCTGGAGACACAGCCAGGCGTCATCGAGCAGCGTTCCGTTCCAGTCCCAGATTACGTGTGTGAACCTGCTCACAGGTGTTCCCGGAGTTTACAGTTTGGCGATATTCGGAGAGAGGTCCGACCGTCTTGCAGCAGTACTGCACAACACTATATTAACTGTTTGTCCCAGTGCCATAGAAACAAGCTGTTTCGTCGCCGAATTATCATCCAGCCCCAGATGTTGAGAGATTTGCATGAGCAAGATAAAGGTTGCCCACGTTTTTACTTCTGAATCCGTCTCGGAAGGCCATCCCGACAAGGTTTGCGATCAAATATCCGACAGTATTCTCGATGCCTGTCTGAATCAGGACCCCGAAAGTCGTGTCGCCTGTGAAACGCTGGTGAGCACCGATCTGATCGTGATGGCCGGCGAGTTGACGACGCAGGCGCAAGTCGACTACGAAAAAGTCGCCCGCCAGGTTGTCGCAGAGATCGGTTATACCGACAGCAGTATTGATTTTTCGGCCACCGGCTGCAAGGTTTGGGAACACCTGCACACGCAGTCGCCGGATATATCTCAGGGCGTGACCGAAGGGGCTGGCCTGCATTCCGAGCAGGGCGCCGGTGACCAGGGCATGATGTTCGGCTACGCCACGAACGAAACGGCTGAGTTGATGCCGGCACCGATTCTCTACTCGCACAAGATGCTCGAGCGCTTTGCCGACCTGCGCAAAAACGATGCAGCCAACTTCGCCTTCCTGCGGCCCGACTCGAAGTCACAGGTATCGATCCGCTATGAACACGGCAGCCCGGTATCTGTCGAGACGATCGTCTTGTCGCACCAGCACACGGAAGATATGGAACCCCAAGTCCTGGAAGAGTTGACCCGTCGCGTGGTTTCCGAAGTGATTCCCGCCGAGCTGCTCCACGGCCACGAGCAATACCATGTCAACCCGACCGGACGCTTCGTCACCGGCGGGCCGCACGGCGACTCCGGATTGACCGGCCGCAAAATTATTGTCGATACGTACGGCGGCGTCGGTGCACATGGCGGCGGCGCGTTTTCCGGTAAGGACCCGTCGAAGGTCGACCGTTCTGCCGCCTACATGAGCCGCTACATCGCCAAGAACATCGTCGCCGCGGAGCTCGCCGAGAAGTGTGAAGTGCAGGTCTCCTACGCCATCGGAATAGCGCAGCCGCTCAGCATCAACGTCGACACCTACGGCACCGGTAAAATAGACGACGAAAAGTTGCAGGGCATTCTGGAAAGGGGCGACATTTTCGACATGCGCCCGGCAGAGATCATCAAGACGCTCGACCTCAAGAACCCGCAGCGCGGCGGTTGGAGCTACTCCCAGACGGCAGCATACGGCCACTTCGGCCGCGACATCTTCCCCTGGGAAAAAACCGATCGGATCGATGCTCTGACGGCCGCTGCCGAAGGCGTCTGACGCTGCCACTCCCACTGCTCGAAGATACCCTGGATGCCGACAATGATGCCCGAACTGAAACACGCTTTTTTCCCGCGCCCGGCGGATAGCCCGCGACCCCGGCAGGTCATCGGCGTCGGGTCGCTGGTTGTCGATCTGATCGCCGAAGTCGACGACGCCTTCATCGACGACATCGGTCGCCAGAAAGGTGGCATGGAGCTTGTCGACGCCGCGACACTCGACGACATCCTGGCGCGCGTGCCGCAGTCGCCGACGATCGCGCCTGGCGGCTCGGCTGCCAACACGATTCATGGCCTGGCACGCCTTGGCGTCAGCACCGCCTTCCTCGGCAAGCTCGGCATCGATGACAACGGCAAGTTTTATTCCGACGCCTTTGACAGTGCCGGTGTGGATACCAGTCGTTTTCGCCGCACCGGTGATTTGCCGACCGGTCGTTGCCTGTCGCTGGTGACGCCGGATTCCGAGCGGACACTGTGTACCGACCTTGGCGCCTCCGGTGCGCTGGTTCCGGCGGAAGTCAGTGCCGATGATTTTCGCGACTGCGACTATGTGCATATCGAGGGGTACCTGCTGTTCAATCGTGATCTTGCCCTGGCGGTCCTGCGCGCGTCGAAGGAAGCAGGCGCCGTCGTTGGTCTTGATCTGGCTTCGTTTGAAGTGGTCGGCGCCAATGCCGACGTACTGGAGGATCTGCTGCGCGACTATGTCGATGTGGTTTACGCCAACGAAGACGAGGCCGAAGCGTTTTGTGGTGTCCGCAATCCGGGCGAGTGCCTGGGCGGACTGGCGCAGCATTGCGATGTGGCGGTTCTGAAACTCGGTGCCGACGGTGCCCGCATCCAGGCGGACGGCGATGTCACGATCGTCTCGGCACAACCGGCTGTTGCCGTGGACACGACCGGTGCCGGCGATCTCTGGGCTGCCGGTTTTCTGTACGGCTGCATGCAGGGTATGGACGCGAGCGAAGCGGGCCGCTGCGGCGCTGTGACCGGCAGCGAAGTTGTCCAGGTGCTCGGTGCGGTGCTCGGTGACGAAGTGTGGCAGCAGATTCAATCAACCATTCAAGAATAAGTGACAAACGGAGCTGACATGAGAGACGTGGTGACGCTGGAAAAGGAGACGGAGGACATGCCGAAGATCGCGAACTACAAAGTTGCCGACATAAATCTGGCTGAGTTCGGCCGCAAGGAACTCGACATCGCCGAACACGAGATGCCCGGGTTGGTGGCGACGCGGCGCAAGTACGGGCCGGAGAAGCCGCTGCAGGGTGTACGCATCACCGGCAGCTTGCACATGACGATCCAGACCGCGGTGCTGATCGAGACGCTGGTCGAACTCGGTGCCGACGTGCGCTGGGCGTCCTGTAACATTTTTTCGACGCAGGACCATGCTGCTGCGGCTATCGCTGCTGCCGGTGTCCCGGTGTTTGCGTGGAAGGGCGAGAGCCTCGAGGAATACTGGTGGTGTACCAGGCAGGCACTGGCATTCCCGGATGGCAAGGGACCGCAGCTCATCGTCGATGATGGTGGCGATGCAACGTTGATGATTCACCGCGGATACGCGGCGGAGAACGACGCTTCAGTCCTCGATGAACCGACCGATAATGCCGAGTTGCAGATCATCAACGGTGTGTTGAAGAAGATGCTGGCGGAGAACTCGGGTTACTGGCACGACATGGTCAGTGAGATCCGCGGCGTTTCCGAAGAAACGACAACCGGCGTGCATCGCTTGTACCAGATGATGGAGCGCGGCGAACTGCTGTTCCCGGCCATCAACGTCAACGACTCGGTCACCAAATCGAAGTTCGATAATCTCTATGGCTGCCGGGAATCGCTGGTCGACGGTATCAAGCGGGCCACCGACGTCATGATCGCCGGCAAGGTCGCGGTCGTCTGCGGCTTTGGCGATGTCGGCAAGGGCTGCGCCCAGGCGCTGCAAGGTCTTGGCTGCCGCATCATCGTCAACGAGATCGATCCGATCTGCGCGCTGCAGGCCGCGATGGCCGGCTATCAGGTGATGCCGATCGAGGACGCCCTGCCGGTTGGTGACATCTACGTCACGACCACCGGCAATTCCGACATCATCACGGCTGACCACATGGCGCACATGCGCAACCAGGCGATCGTCTGCAATATCGGCCATTTCGACAACGAAATTCAGGTCGAGGCCCTGCACAAATGGCCAGGCGTCGAGAAGCTCAACATCAAGCCGCAAGTCGACAAATTCACGTTTCCTGACGGGCACGAGATTTATCTGCTGGCCGAAGGGCGCCTGGTCAATCTCGGCTGCGCTACCGGGCATCCGAGCTTCGTGATGAGCAACTCGTTCACCAACCAGGTCCTGGCGCAGATCGATCTGTGGCAGAACGACTGGGAGATCGGTGTGTATACCCTGTCGAAGAAGCTGGACGAGGAAGTCGCGCGTCTGCATCTCGAGCGCATTGGTGTCAAGCTGTCGAAGCTCACCCAGGCGCAGGCGGATTATATCGGCGTGCCCGTCGATGGCCCGTACAAGCCGGATTATTACCGGTATTGA
>DPYP01000007.1:0-5154 GCA_003545375.1 Lentisphaeria bacterium | reverse complement strand
CGGCGCGCTTGGGCGAGGGACGAGAAAGGCCGCAGGCCACGAATGCCACCGGTACCCTCATCCCTTCTTCAGATGTGCCACGATATTGTCGGCCAGTGACTTGCCGATTCCCGGCACCCGGTCGATGATGGCGTCGGCGTCGTACTTCCTGAGATTGCGCACCGACCCGAAGGCCTTCAACAACTGGTCGCGGCGTTTCTTGCCGATCCCGGGAATTTCATCGAGCATGGAGTCGAGGATACGTTTGCGGCGCAGCTCGCGGTGGAAGGTGATCGCGAACCGGTGCGCCTCGTCGCGGATCGACTGGAGCAGTTTGAGCGACGCCTCGTGGCGGTCCAGCAGGATCGGCGTGCTATCGTAGATCGTGAAAATTTCTTCCTGCTGCTTGGCCAACCCGATGATCGGGAGATTGCCCAGGTCCAGCGCCAGCAGACTCTCCCAGCCGGCGTGCAGCTGGCCGAGCCCGCCATCAACGACGATCAGGTCGGGCAGTGGTTTGTTATCTTCGACCTGGCGCTTGTAGCGGCGCGTCACGACTTCCGACATCATCGCAAAGTCGTCGATGCCCTCGACCGTTTTTATCCGGAAATGCCGGTACAACTTTTTTGCCGGGGCGCCGTCGACGAAGCAGACCATGCTGCCGACGGCGAAGGTCCCGGCGATGTTCGAAATGTCGAAACACTCGATCGTTGCCGGCAGTTTCTCGAGCTGCAGGACTTCCTGCAACTGCGCGATCCCGGCGTCGCCGGCGTAGCTCGGCATCGTGGCGCGGCGGAACGTCCGGTTCTGTGCCTTGAAGACAGTATGCATGTTTTCGACGATGTCGCGCGTGCGTGCGGCCTGCTCGTACTGCTGCTTGCTGGCGTATGTCTCCATTTTCTCCTGCAAAGACGTCACGACTTCGTCTGTCTTGCCGTTGATCACCTCGATCAGCCGCTGCACCCTCTCGTGGTACGCCTCCTTTGACACCTTGCCGACGCACGGGGCACTGCAGTAGCGCACGATGCGATCGAGGCAGTGGCGGTGATCATTTTCATCGGGAATCATCGGCGTACAGGCGCGCAGCCCGAAAAAACGCGTCAGGTAATCGCAGGTTTCGCGCAGCACACCGGCGAGCGGAAAGGGGCCGAAGTACAGGGCGTTGTCGTCCTTGCGCAGGCGTGCCAGGGTAATTCTGGGGTAGGGCGTGTTGATGTCGATCTTTATCAGCAGAAAGCGTTTGTCATCGCGCAGCACGACGTTGTACCGCGGCTTGTACTGCTTGATGTAAGCCGACTCCCGCATGAGTGCTTCCTCTTCGGTGCGCACCGGGAAGATCTCATAAAAGCAGATCGAATTGATCAGAGAGCGTATGCGAATGTCCGATGTGCGCGAGCGGGACGGCTGGAAATAGGCCGACATCCGGCGCCGCAGTGATTTGGCCTTGCCGACGTAAATGACCTTGCGAAAGCGGTCGCGCAAGACGTAGACGCCCGGCTGATTCGGGATGTCGGTGGTGCGATATTTGCTTTTTGGCGTCATTGGCTCACGGTTCCTTGCACAACGGTCCAGTCTCTATAGATTAGAGCCATCGCTTCCTTACGGCGGCATAGCCGGGAGGATGAAAAGTTCAAAAGGGTAATGAATGCGGTGCTTGCCATCCCTTTTTTCTTTTTTAATCCTTCAACCCGCATTTGTGCTTCCATGTGCAGTTCGTAAAATCCAATTGTAAACCGCCACCAGCCATGGCTTCAATATATCCGTTCCGGGCACGCATGCCCAGACCAGACGTTGCCTCCCGAGTTGCTGCCGTCCCATATGATGTGGTGTCTCGCGAGGAGGCCGCAAAACTCGCCGCCGGCAATCCGCTGAGTTTCCTGCACGTGTCCCGGCCGGAGATCGATCTTCCGGCGGAAATCGGCGCGTCCGAAGACGAAGTTTACGACCTGGCGCGAAAAAATTTTGAAAATCTTTGCGAAGCCGCGCCGCTGATCGATGATGATGTCGAGACTTACTACGTCTATCGTATCAAGGTCGATGATCACAGCCAGACCGGTATTGCCGCCGCCGTAAGCGTCGACGACTATGACAATGACATTGTCAAGAAACACGAGAAAACACGCCCGGACAAGGAAGATGATCGTACCCGCCACGCCCACACGTTGCGAGCCCACACCGGGCCGGTATTTCTGACGTATCTTGCCGTGGCAGCCATCGACAACGCCGTCTCTCAGGTGACACAAAGTTCGCCGCTGATGGATGTTACGGCGGAAGATGGCGTCCGGCACGAGGTCTGGCGGAGCCCGCCCGACACCGTCGCCGTTCTGCGCAAAGCCCTGGCCGATGTGCCGGCAGTCTATGTCGCCGATGGACATCATCGCGCCAAAAGCGCCAGCCGCGTCTGCGCCATGTGCCGCGCCGAGGGGGAAACAGGTGCGAACGCCGGCTGCGGCCGATTCCTTGCTGTGCTGTTTCCTTCCGATCAGGTTCGTGTGCTGGCTTATAACCGCCAGGTTCTCGATCTTAACGGATACAGTGCCGCGGAAGTGCTGGATCTAGTCGGAGAGCGATTTGACATTGTGCCAACCGCGGCCAATATACCTATAGCCCGCGGCTCATTCTGCATGTACCTCGGCGGGCAGTGGTACAGCGTTTCGGTCTGTGACAGGACGACAGACCTAACCGCTTCGCCGATTGCCCGTCTGGATGTGAGTGTGTTGCAGGACAACATCCTTTCACCTATCCTGGGGATAGACGACGTGCGGACCAGCCGGCGAATTGAATTTGTCGGTGGTATCCGCGGAGCCGGAGTTTTACAGGATGCGGTTGATGCTGGACGTGCTGCGGTGGCTTTTTCGATGTACCCTGTGGGTGTACAGGAACTGATCGACATTGCCGATGCCGGCGAAATCATGCCGCCGAAATCGACATGGTTCGAGCCGAAGCTGCGGGATGGGCTGCTGAGTTACTGTTTTTGAATGCGTGTGGCGCCTCGGTGAACTCCGGAGTGACCTGTGAACCGACGTGAATCAAAGGACCTGATAAGACAATTGGCGAACCACTCTGATAGTCCGGTATTGGACCTGCAGAACGAAAACGCAGAGGTCCTCGATTATCTGCGCGCCGAGTCGCGAAGTTTCGCGATGCAGGAAATCGTACGGCACGATGCCATCCGCTTTTTCCTGCCGATGTTACGGGAGCTTTTTAGCGGCGCCGAAGCCAAGACGCGCATTATTTTTACTGTGCTTCACGCGCTCATGCTCGACGACCGTGTCCGCTGGACCCGCGCCGAGCTCGACGAGAAGTTCCACTGGCTCAAGGACGGCCACCGCAACTACCTGCTACACCGTCTGAGCAATGTCGGCTGGCTCGAGTACTTCCGTGATCAGAGCATGTACATGATCAGCGACAAGGCGGAAGCGCTCATGCGCATCCTCAACCGCTTTACCATGGGGCCCGAGCTGGTTGAGAACGAGGGTGTGGCACTGGCGGAAATCGAGTTCAGCCAGATGCTGGAGCACGAGGACGTTTCCGAACAACTGCACTTCCTCGGAAACCGCCTGCGCAAGCACATCATTCGTGCCGACCACGCCCTTGAATCCAAGTCCGCCTACCTCATCCTCGAGATCTATCAGCAACTCAAGTCCGCCTATCGCTGGGCCGAGCAGACGCGGCAGGCGCTTGACCGCCTCGATTTCGCGGACGACGATGACCGCCAGTGGGGCGAAGTGCGTAACGTGCACGATCAGCTCTCGCAGCTCCACGCCCTCATATCCCGCATGCAGCTCGAGCTCCAGGAGATTCAGCGCAAGCAGATCGACATTGCCCAGTACGGCCTGACCCATATCGATTTCGATCGCTACCTCATGCACACCAGCATCGAGGGCCTGGCCGACGTGATGTCGCAGCATCTCAACAAGGTGCCACACCCGTTTTTCACCCTGGAGGGCAATGTCTTCGTCGAAGCGCAATACATGCTCGAGCGCGAACGCCACGATTCGCCGGACGCCCGCGGCTGGGACACCAACGTCAGCACCCTCGCCGCCGATGACCAGGACCTCAAGCCCGTCGACGCCGTTGATTTCACCGAAGCCCTCGGGCGTACGACAAAGAAGTGGCGGAGTATCGATGATATCGTGGCATGCGAAGTGTGGGATATCGCCGCCTATCGATTCCAGTTGCTGACGATGATGGCCGACGCCGATCTTCGCGCGGCGCGGCTGGACGAGGAAGCCTTCGACCCGACCATGAATATCCCTGTCGAAGTCGATTTCGATCAGACCGGTGAAATGGTCGAAACGAAAGTCAATGGTGAAAAACGCACAATGAGCCGCGGCCGTCTGCGCCGAATTCAATAACTACCAGGAGCATTGCATTGTGGCTGATGAACTCGAAAAAATAGAATCGGACGAGGATCCGGAAGAAGCGGCGGTACTCGACCCCGACACGGATTCGGACGACGACGCTGCGGACGTCGACGATGACGATTCGGCGATCGGCGACCAACTCTCGTCGGCGTACGGCGGTCGTGACCGCGTTCAGGAAATCTGCTCGATGCTGATCGCCAATGGCTATGTCCACAAAGACGAATTCCGCGACCTGCTGTTTGACGAGCATTTGCGCGAAGCCGTGTCGATGCGGCTCGACCGCGTCGGCATGAAGTTGTTACACAACATTTATGGCGATCATTGGGGTATCGGCCTCAACGAAGCGACGACGGGCGATGAGCGGCTCGAGTGGTCGAACAACTTTGGCCTTGACCGCGGCGCAATGGCCCTGATGCTGATCGTCTGGTGCAAGCTCGTGTTGCCCAAACGGCTGGCGCAGGAAGCGCGGCAGCCCGAGGACGGTACTGTCGCCGCGCTGTTTCCCGAAATTGAGAAGATGCCCAACCCGAAGCTCAATTTCAGCCGTGACCAGCTCGTTGCCGAATTCGGTGACCAGCTCGGCGGTATCACTATGACTGGACGTTACCTTACCCAGTTGGCTCGGGCGAAGCTGATCAAACTGCATGGCGGCGTCATCGAAGAAGGTCCTCTGCTTGCTCTTGTTGTAGACGAGGCACGGCTGGGGGACGAACTGCGTCGCGAAGTCCTTTTGAGCGTCCTGCAGCGTGAGCAGAGGGTCATGAAGGCTGCTTCTGCCGTTACCGATGGAGATGATGGAGATGATGGA
>DPYP01000203.1:1169-4628 GCA_003545375.1 Lentisphaeria bacterium | reverse complement strand
GCCGCGCGCCTGGTCGAACTGGCCAACGCCGGAGAGGTTCTTACTATCGACGCTACTGTCGAGGCTGGCGAACTCAACGGCCTGGCAGAGACGGTCGGGGACAGGAACATCAAAGGCCGCGAACGCGAGCTGAAGATTTATTCCATCGATGTCGGTACCCCGATCGCTTAATAGCCGGGCTTGGATCAAGACTGGCGACTGCCGCTTGTATTCGTTTGTCTCGTCAGTATCTTTTCCCGTTATTACTATCGGTTAGGGGAAACTGTGCCCCGGGAAAATACCGGCTGGGTCCCGTACTCAATCCAATCACGCGAGGAGCGTCATGGCTAATTACTTCAACGACAATTCACTGTCGATCGGCAACACACCGCTGATCAGGATCAACCACATCACCAAGGGTGCCGAAGCCACTGTCCTCGCCAAAATCGAGGGCCGCAACCCGGCCTATTCCGTCAAGTGCCGGATCGGTGCCAACATGATCTGGGAAGCGCAGAAGGACGGTCAACTGAAGCCCGGCATGGAAGTGGTCGAACCCACCAGCGGCAACACCGGCATCGCATTGGCCTATGTCTGCGCCGCACATGGTTACAAACTGACCATCACCATGCCAGAATCGATGAGTATGGAACGCCGAAAAGTGCTCACCGCACTTGGCGCCAGCATCGTCCTCACCGATGCGGCCAAAGGTATGAAGGGCGCCTGTGCTAAAGCCCAGGAAATAGCCGATTCCGATCCAAAGTACTTTTTGCCGCAGCAGTTCGAGAACCCGGCGAACCCCAGTATTCACGAGAAAACCACCGGCCCGGAGATCTGGGAACAGACCGGCGGCGAAATCGACATTCTCGTCTCGGGCGTCGGCACCGGCGGCACGATCACCGGCGTCTCGCGCTACATCAAGAATGAAAAGGGCAAGGCCATCACCAGCGTCGCCGTCGAACCGGTCGAGAGCCCGGTCATCACGCAAACCATGAACGGTGAAGACCTGCAGCCCGGCCCCCACAAGATCCAGGGCATCGGTGCCGGCTTCATCCCCGGCACCCTTGATCTCTCGATGGTCGATGTCTGCGAACAGGTCGACAGCGCCACTTCCATCGACTACGCCCGCCGCCTGTCCAAGGAAGAGGGCATCCTGTCGGGCATCAGTTGCGGCGCCGCCATGGCCGTCGCAGACAGGCTTGCCAGACGCCCCGAAAATGCCGGCAAGATGATCGTTACTGTCCTGCCGGACGGTGGTGAGCGTTATCTCACAACTGCTCTCTTCGAAGGGCTCTTCGACGACGAGGGCTTGGCAGTCTGAGCGGCATTCGCCGGAACTCTGCAAGGCGGTGCTGGCGGATCGGGCAGCACCGCCTTTTTACAATCTGCCCGGATCAAGACTCAGGACGCTCGTACCAGAGCCCGCAGCCTTCGCGCGATTTCATCCGCGAAGGCTGCAGCACCAGCCGCAGACACATCCCAAGAATCCGGAGCGGTGAATACCAGTGAAACTTGCGCATCGACGTCGCGATGTGTACGCGCAGCACCCTGAACTTGCAGCCATTCGCTTTTCCCCAGCGCTTCAGAGCATTCGAAAAATGAATCTCCTCCGAGGCATAGTACGTCTCATCGAAGCCGCCCACCGCTTCCCAGGCATCGCGCCGGCAGAATACGTAGGCGCCGCAGGCCCAATTGCAGCAGATCGACAGGAGGTTCCAGGATGATACACTCACTGTCACTGCCCAGCCTGCGTGCGTCCGGTCCCCCCGGGCATCGATCAGTGTTCCGCCGCCAACACAGTCACCGCCATCCAACGCCGCAAGTGACTGGCGCAACAGCTCGGCGGTAATCAGGGTATCGGCATCCACAAAGATCAAATATCTGCCGCGACTGTGCTTGCCGCCAGCGTTGCGCGACCGGGCAATCTGCCGGATCGGCTCCTCGATGACCCTGGCACCATGGCGCCGGGCGATCTCACCGGTACTGTCCGTCGAATCGTTGTCGGTCACAACGACCTCGCCACGATGTGACGTGATCTCTGCAACAACAGCATTCACCCGCTCGAGTGTGGCGGGCAACAGCTCCGCCTCGTTATAGGCGGGGATGATGATGGAATAATCGGTCGCAGGCTCGTGGGACATGCATACAAGATAGCCTCAGTTTCCCGACAGGTAAATCAGGCGGTATTCGACGCACCGGCGAACATGATGCATCCGCTGTGCAAATCCGGCACCGCCGGCGTCCTTGCATCTGTACTCGACCGGGAACGAACACGCCGGAAAATTCCCGTTGACAACAGTTAACGAGTATCTCAAGGGAGACTGCAGCCCTCACTTGCCCACACATCCCGTCTTGAACATCACGCAACTCTGCGACATTGTATACCGAAAACATCCCATGCAACCAAGGCTAATGGAGACACAATCATGACTGAAATAGAAAAACAGATCCTCGAACAGCCGGCAACAGTCCTCTCCCAGGAACAACGGGAATTCTATTTCGAGAACGGTTACCTGCTGGTCGAAAAAATCGTTCCTCAGGAATGGATCGATCGAATGATCGCGGTCACCAACGAATTCGTCGACCGCAGCCGGAGTCAGAAACAATCCGACTCTATCTTCGACCTCGAACCCGGACACACGGCGGAGAATCCGCGGCTGCGCCGCCTCAGCAGTCCGCCGGAACACCATCCGGAATACTGGGCTTACGCGAAAGAATCAATCATCGCGGACATTGCGGCCGACCTCGTTGGGCCGGACGTCAAATTCCACCACTCAAAACTCAACTTCAAGTGGGCCGACGGCGGCGAGGAGGTCAAGTGGCATCAGGACATTTCCTTTTGGCCGCACACCAACTATTCACCATTGACCATCGGCACATACTTTTACGACGTCGGGCCGGACCAGGGACCACTCGGCGCTGTACCCGGCAGCCACAACGGCGAGCTGCACAGCCAATACAATGCCAAGGGACAATGGACCGGCTGCCTGGCCGACGAGGATCTGGCCAACATCGATATCGCGTCGGCCAAATTTCTCACCGGCCCCGCCGGCTCGGTGACCATCCACAACTGCCGGGTCATTCATGGTTCTGCCATCAACTATTCCGACGCTGGCCGCCCCCTCCTGCTCAACGTCTATTCCGCAGCCGATGCCTGCCCCTATACAGCCAACCCGCTGAAAACGCGGCTCGAAGGCGAGATCGTCCGAGGCAAGGCGGCCCGATGGGCGCGACACGATCCGCGCCCCTGCGAAATGCCGCCTGACTGGTCGGATGGATACGTCTCCATATACGCCCTACAGCAGGAAGAGGAAGTGGACGAAGACCAGATGCAGATCATCAGCAAACAAATGGCGGGAATTGCGAAAGATACACCGCCGCACGATGCCGATGCGATCGTCGCAGAATAGGACGTCACAATGGCAACGCCCAACATCAAAGTCACCTTCGAGATCAAGCCGGACATGTATGAAATGCTGAAAA
>DPYP01000203.1:0-773 GCA_003545375.1 Lentisphaeria bacterium | reverse complement strand
GACGACGGTGACTGGGACGAGATCTTCGCTACCACCCGATGTCGGCGTTGCGGCTGAAGCGCGAAAAGTACGCCGGCATGGCCCGATTCAACCGGCTAACATTTCCCGATGCCGCGCCTTGTTCGCCTCGTACAAAGCCTGGGCCTCGGCGCTCTTTTCCGCACTGACGCCGTTGAAGACGAGTGCGAAAGCCGGCCGATGACGTGTCGGCGACTGATTGGGATCGGCCCGATGAACAGTGTTGCCATGGTGCACCACCGCATCACCGGCCTGCAACTTGATCATCACCTCGCGCGCTTCGTCTTCCGGCCCGTAATCATTCACGGTCTGGGAAAATCCCAGCACCGTGCTGGCGACATGCGGCCGCACTCCGCCGGTGTGCGAACCTCGCACGTACCGCAGGCAACCGTTCTCTTCGTCGACATTCTCGAGGGCCAGCCAGATTGTCAGAACGCTGGGCGGGCGCCAGCAAAAATAAAAATTGTCCTGATGCGGCGGCGTCAGGTGAATCGTGTTAGGTGGCTTGTTGAACCACTCCGGCTCCATGACCGCGGCAATCTCCTCACCCAACAGCGCCAGCGCCAGGCAGCGCCAATGCGCATTTTCCGGGAATTTAGAAAAATATGGATCAACGCCCATGTTCTGTAACTGCTTGAGTGTTTCCGGCCGACTGCGATCCTGATAGAAGGCGTGGGTTTCCGGCAACGTCGGCACTATCTCACGGATATAGCGGTCGAGATTCTGTCGCAGCTCCGCCAACGCGTCACCCGTCA
>DPYP01000371.1:7339-28328 GCA_003545375.1 Lentisphaeria bacterium | reverse complement strand
AGTTTCGGTTAAGGTCGATTGGCACATTGTTGCCGGTCACTAGAGATCCGATCAGCGCTGCCAGGATGATCATCAACTCGCCGACGATCAGTCCGACGAACAGGCCGCGGACGATGCGATATGTATCCTTGTTACCGTATCGGGTTACCAGCACCTTTGCCAGCCATCCGATGAGGATTGAGAACCAGTAGGCGTTCATGATGGGATTGACCAGCATGATCATGCCGATCGGGTGCGGCAGCCAGAAGAACATTTGCCGGAAATACAGCAGCGCCATCATGGCCACTGCACCACCGCCGAAGAACCAGCTGGTCTTGGTGGTGTCGATCGGCGATGTCTTTACCATCACCCCGACCTGCTCGAACATGCCTTTCGGGAAACCGGTGTAGAACCAACCGTTCATGTTGTCGCCGCCCTTGTTATAGGTCAGCAGAAGGTGGGTGGTGATGGCAACGATGGCAGCGACCACGATGCAACTGAAGATGGCAATGTGGAAACGGAATCGCTCCATCTTCAAGTCATCACGGATCTTGATGCAGTTCGCCATTGCCGGGGCGATGAACGTCTTGATGTCCAGGAAAAACACGGAGTAGTAAATGAACAACGGCGCAAACAGCGGCGGTGCCGTCCAGGCCTTGTCCATGCCCCACAGTGTGCGGATCAAGTGGAACGGACTGACCCAGGCCTGGAATCCGAGCACGCCGCCCTCGGTGACAGCGCGAACCAGACCGATAGTGATGATGAGGATGACGATGAAACCGAAAATACACCAAAACAGATTGGCACCCATGCCGCGCCACAGCATGAGAATCAGGCCGACCGAGCCGAAGATGAAACAGAACGAAGAGATACGCAGCTCTTTCTGCTCGTCGGCCTCAAGATCGGACACGGCCGAGGGGCTGAAGAAACAGAACAGATATTTTCGTGCTTTGTAGAACACGACAGCCGCAAATATCATCATGCCGCCGGCACCTTCCGCACCGCGGAAGTTGAGGGTGTACCACCACTCCATCGGAAATGAATTTTCCGTCTGCCCGTAGCCGAGCCAGCACAGGATCAGGACCTGGACCATGTACAGAATCGTGAAGAACCAGAGCGAAAACGAAATCTTCGCCGGAATCAAAAAAGACAGGCCGATCATGGTAAAGAAAACGGTCGACTTGGATTTCACACTGAGCGGCTGCAGCACTGAATCCTGGACGATCTCCCGCCATTGGTTGTTCAGATCGAGGGGTGCCAGGCCGGGGACCAATTCCAGAAAGCAGATAAGATTCCAGCCCAGCACACCACCGCTGATCGCGAAGCCGACCCAGAACAGCGGGTTGGTGAACAGATCCGGCAGCCGTTGGCCGTTCTCTTCATTGGTGACTGCCAGCAATTCCGGCAGCTCAGCCAGCGGGTAAATCAGGCGTTCGTTGTGGGCCCATTGCCGGAAGATCAGCAGGTTGAAGGCCATCAGCACCAGGTAGGTGAGGAAGATGAGCCCGGCCCAGCGCAGGAAGGGCGGCAGCACGTCGCCCCACGGGATGTCACCAACCAGATAGCGGGACATCGACGCATCGAGCCCCGGAAATTTTGCAATGATGGCGCCTAACGGGGCTCGGAATTTTTCCAGTTGATTCTCGGCGTCAGACAGCGAACTCTTCCATGCCGTGATTGCAGTGATGACCGTGACGATGCCCCCGGTCGTGGTCAGTTGCTGCCGTATGCTCGCCTGTGTGCTCTCGATGCCTTTGAGTACGCCTTTGAGTTTCTTGGCGCGATGCTTCAGGGTCGTGATGTCCCGGTCCAGCGCATCGAATTCCCTCTCGACCGCCAGGCGCCGGGCGTTTTGCTTCTCCAGCAGTTCATCCTGTGTTTTCAGGAGCTCTGCGTTGTTCTCCTGCCATCGCTGGTCGACACTTCGCTTGGCTGCTTCGATTTCCGTTTTGATGTTGATCGGTTCCAGCGCCGTCATCGCCTGGTCAGCCAGGCTCTCGAGTTGTTGCCGCTGTTCGGCGGTCATCGTCATGCCGGCCGTGACTGTCTCGTTGAATATCGCATCGGCTTTTTCCAGATGACTGAGCGCCTTGCGGCCATGTCGCAGCCGGTTGAACCGCTGCACATAGCTGTCCCAGGAGTCCCCGGGACGAAAGAAGAAGCCGGGCATCGCGACCTTGCCGTCGGGCAGGCCGCGACGGAAGACATCTACTTTGTCGAAGGCACGTTGCTCGAGTTGCCGCAGGGCGTTGCGCAAGCTGTCGGTTTCCGCCTGGAGCGACTCGATCTTCGGCTTCCAGGTGTCGATGATTGTCTGTGCCGATGACAGGTCGTGTTCTTTGCTCAGTTCAGCCCATTCCGTCGCGGCCTCGGCACGCACGACGTGAGCAGCGTTCAGCCGCTCTTTGGCACCGCCCAGTGCCAGGGCATCGGCCCCTTCTGCATTTAGTTTGTCCAGGGTGGCGGTGGCCTTCGTAACCGCGGCTTCGGCATTCTGGTCACGCAGCGCCACGTCGTAGATCGAGCGCGCCTCGTCGACTGCCAGTTTTGCCTCGCGATGGACGATGGCAGCGTTTTGAATACCGGGCTCGGAGATGAAGAACGATTCATTGACAAACGGCGTGACGTTCAAGTGCCAGCCGCTCTGGTCATTGTTCCAGTGCCGGTTGAACATGCTGCCGATCACCGGGCCGACCTGCGATGTCAGGCCGAAGGTCGAGATACCGGCGGACACCGAGCCCATGATGAAGATGATCAACGTCTCGGTCGATGAAAAACGGGGCAGAAAGCGAATGGCGCGAATCAGCGGATTGATCAGTACCACCATCGCCAGCAGCAGGATGTATGGCAACACGGCAATCTGCGTCGCCGACAAGTACAGGCTGCGACGATTCTCCAGGTACGCCGTCACGAATGCGAAGAACCCGGCAAACAGCGCTCCGATCAGGAGGGAGCGGATCGTGATCTTACTGTATTCCTTGGTAGATTCAGCCATAGTCAGAAAATCAGCGGGTTGACCATTTTCTTGATGATTGTGAAGGACACAGCCAGCATGGCCATCAGTCCCATACCACAGGAGAAACCGGCCAGCAGCACCGGCGCAAACTTCAGCCACATGTCACCGAACTTGCGGCGGAAGTAATAGCGCCCTAGCATGGCGCCCAGCAATTCCAGAAGAATCGCCGCCGGCGTCCCCTGGCCCAGACCGCGGACAACACCGAAAACCAGCAGCGTCGGCAGCCCCAGCGCTGCCAGAAACACAAAAGCCGCGACGCCTGAACCCATGCCGACAAAGAAATAGTCCCACTTCCACGCCTCCATGAACAGCGAGCCGCCCTCCACCGTGGCACTGTACATAAGGCACTGGCTCTTGGCCTGCAGATCCCACATCTTCTGGGCAAAGGGATACGCCTCCGACGGTACCGGAGCCATCTGCCACATCAACTGTGAGAAAATCACCGTAGAAACAATCACGATCGGAATAGTCACCAGCTGTGTCTTGATCTGGCTCATCACCCGGGTACCGGTCAGTTCGAGAATCCGGAATTCAACTGTCGCCCGGCCGTAATCGTGCAGCGGCGCCGGCGTAAACCAGATCTCGACACCTCGATAGCCGCTGAGGATGAAGGTTGCTTCCTTGACCATCGGTATGCTGATTGCCTGACCCACGAGTCCCTCGATCTTGGCGGTCGCGTACGCCGTGATCGGCGTGTAGACGAAAGCGTACACGAGGAAGAAGATCAGCACCCGCGGTTCAGCGAAGTTGGGAATAAGCCAGCAGGAAAGACCGATCCAGGACAGGCTGCTGAGGATATAGAGGCCGATTGCGATGAACACGGAAAAATCGCCGCGCTCGACGTTGTTCGTGACCAGCCGTCGCCAGCCCCCCCGTGCCCGGCTGCCGAACGATACTCGTGCTTTGCCGTCCGCCGCCTTCTGACCGATGATTGCCTGCAACAGCGGTTTGAGAATCTCCAGGCAACTGACCAGCGTGATCGCTACCGTCAGGCCGATGCCGAAGGACAGGTAAAAATCGATGTTGTTGATGAAGATCGTGTCGACCACATCCATCTGCGGCCGCCAGTTCGACAGGATCCCGGCATCGTACAGCATTGGATTTGCGATGCACGTGATGATGATACCGACGACGCCGCCGATCACGGCCCAGAACGGCAGCACCATACCGACCAGCACCAGCCCCAGGTCGAAGGTGATGTTGAACGGCGTCGCCTCGAGCGTGCCGCTCAAGGACTTGGTGAAGTCTACCCATGGAATCGGGATCAATTGGATCGGCTGGGTCAGGAACGCTCCGGTGATTGCGGGAATGCCTATGTACATGAATCCGAACAGCAATCCGAGCACTCCGCCGATCGAGAAACATCGCCATCGCCAGCTTTGCGCTGTGTCGCGCGTATTCGCCAGCGCCGTGATCCCGGAGGCCGATACCGGCGCCATCGGAAACGGCAACTCCTCGATGTCGTTGGTGATGCGGTAAAAGGCGTAGCCGAGCCCGAACTGATCGATCTTGGTGATGATCATGATAAACGCCACCATGAGGATCGCCGGCAGCCAGGAGGCGGTGAAAAAATTGGCGCCCTCTGCCTGGATCGTCGCGGCGGATGGCGCAATCCAGGTCGGGATGTCTTGCGCGATACCCATGGCATGGGCGTAGTCCGACTGCACCAGATACTGATTCCACAGCAGCCCCTGTCCCTGGAAATGCGATGACAGCGCCAGGCCCGCCATGTAATACAGGATATAAACCTCCTGCATGCGCAAGTCTTTGAACGAACGGCGGGCGACCTCTGCGAACAGAATGATCGTCACCCAGCGGGCCGCCTCGGTGATGCTGCCGCCTGTCCCTACGACCAACGCCAGGTACATGGAACCCGGCATCATTATGAATCCCAGGAAGACAGCACCCAGGACAGTCTTCCAGTTGAAGCCGTCCTCGAACGTGTCGGGCGGCTGCATCAGGTTTCTGTATTCCTGAATTTCCTTGTCGTGTCCGAATGCCATCAGCTATATGCCATTGACTGGGTTACGCCTGTGCGTGCTTAAAATACGCCTGTGCTTCGGTGACGTACTCGTGGTGTTTCGTTGCTTCCAGATTGCGCCAGTTCATCATGTACTTGCGCAGCTTCTCCATGAACGGAATGTTGGTCGTCGACCAGTTCGAATCCTGGCCTGACAGCCGCGTGATCGTCATATGCACGCGATAGCTTTCGACGACCTCGTCAAATCTCGCGACGAACTCGATGTGCTGGGTGACACCCAGGTCGAAGGGGGCCAATGCCATGTCGTAGGCGACCGAATACGTTGTGCGGCCGGCCTCGTCCTCGCCGATGCCGTGGACCTCGTTGGAGACCACCAGGTTGCCGATCGAGGCCTCGGTAAAGCGACCGAAATACTCGGTCAGATACCCCATGATGCCCGACACCACGTTGCGGTTGTAGATAAATGGAAAGGCCAGGTGCATTTGATTGCCGTCGTGGTCCGGCAGCGACCACTTGCGCTTGCCCGAAGGCACCGCCGCAGCCGACGCCACCCAGGTGGGATAAATGGTCGAAGCCATGACCACCAGGATGGCGAAAAAAATGACAACGAACACGGTCAGTGACGAGAAATTCAGGTTGATCCCCTGCACCAGCCCGCTCTTGCTCAAGCCGATACTCAGCAGCTGACCGATGAGATAGCCGCCGACCGCGCCGATGATGCCGTAGACAAAGGCCTCGGCGTAAAAAAACATCCGGATGTTCTTCGGATTCAGACCGATGGCGTTGTAAATGGCGATCTCGCCTTTGCGCTCGAATACGGTTCCCAACATGGTGTTCAGAATGATCGTTGCGGCGATCAGCAGCGGAATGATCAGCCGTGACAGACCGCCAATCGATGTCTTGAAACCGGTGCCTATGTAATACGTCCCGGCAGACGTCTTGTGCCCCGCCGAACCGACCGCCATCCGATTACGGCTGCCGATGAAAAACTTGGCCCTGGTGACCTGCAACAGCGACTCCACATGCGGCCACAAACCGCCGGGCAGGTCGTCGTCGAACTTCACCGACACGCTGTACGGTTGCCCGCCCATCCGGCGGCAGGTGCCTTCGGGTATCAGCATCAGGGCGGAGGTGTCGGCACGGAAGACGGCGGAATCATCCTGCATTGTCACATCGCTCGCGAGGTTGGCCTCGTCGACGTTTTCGACGAACGCCGAGGTCTGGATGCTCTTGATCGGCAGAATCGGCCGGTCACCGAGCTCGCGCAGCGCCCGCAACTGCTCGTCGTCCGCCAGGCCGACGACTGTCAGTTCATAGCCCCGCATGGTGACCTTGACAGTGCCGATCATCTCTTTGGTGATTTTCAGGGCGTTGGCGGTGCCCACCGGAAGCACGGCTTCGGCGGCTTCGTTGCTCGAGAAAAAGCGACCGCCCTCGATCATCGGAATGCCATTCGGCAGAAGCTCCGCCTCCGTCGGCTGCAACCCCAGTACGGCATCGAGCTGGATGTACTGATCACCAGACTCGAGCGGCAGGGGCTGAACCAGATCGCGCGCCGAGCTCTGCTTCGGCAACAGCCAGCGGCGCACTGCGATGGAGCTGGCGTTTTCGCTGAACATGTCGATGATTGTCTGAGTCGTCGGCTCGTCGAGCCGAATGCTGCCGGGGTAATGAAAGTAGATACCCGTGTACGGTGCCTGCCTGGCGATCGGCACCACTGTCGGGCTCATCGTTTTCGAGATGCTTGAAAAGGCCAGCATCGTAAAGGTGATCAGCACGATCGTCGTCGTCGTCAATATGGTGCGTACGCGGCGGCGTTTCATGTTGTTGACGCCGATCATCATCGCCTTCTGCCCGACCGTCGAGGCGCCGACGTCGGCCGTGTCCATGCCGCTGTACGTCTGAAAAAGCAGCTGCATCTCGCCTTCGAACCGAGAGTACAGAATGAAAATGACAAAGGCGCCAAGGGCACCCATGACGAAAGCGATGAAAATCGCCTCCGGCGCCTCGGCGATGCGGAAGGCCGGATGCACAAAGCGGAAGACGATGAACGTCATGACGAACATCACGGCGAACGCCGCCATCTGCGCTTCGATCCGGACGAACTTGAACAGGAGTCTCTGCATGAAAAAGCAGAATGGCAACAGCAGCGCCATGTAAAACACGATTGCCATCAGCATGTCATTGGTCATCGCGGAGATGCGCTCGTAGCCCTTTCGGGCGGCGCCCAGGGCCCCGTAGGCAGCACGCAGATACTCATTGTGATCAGCCGCTGCCGTTGCCGCATCCATCCGCGCCAACTGTTCTTCGCTGAGGGTGACATAGCTTGAGGCCAGTTCGTTGGTGACGCCCTGCAGGCTCTCGAGCCGCTGGCGGTTCAGATGCGTCATGTCACGCGCCGTGGCCGCCATGAAATCGGACTGCTCGAGCTGGTCCGCCCTCGTCAGCCCGATACCTTCGGGATTGTCGGTGCTGGCGTTGGTCCTGACCAGGCGTACGGTTTTCGTCCCGGTCAGCAGCTTCAGGAACTCACCGTCCGGCAGGTAGACGGCGTAGGGTGACGGCAGCGGCGGGTGAACGTTCGAATTGAACTTCTTGCTGGATCTCGCGTTTACCCAGGCGCTGATGCCATAGTTTCGCGGCGGCGTGTTGCGCCTGCCGTCGATGACTATGAACTCCACTTCACCGATCTCCTTGTATTCGATCCTCGACGTGTCGTTATTTTCATAGATGGGAAATTCACGGCACGGGATCAAGGCAAACACGATCGAGTCGTCTTGCTTGATATCCTCGTCGAGGTTGCTGTTGACTTTCTCGTGTACTTCACCGGCGTCGATGATGTAATCGACGTCGGTGAAGTCGTCGTCGAGATGGTAGGCCTGTGTCGGGACGCCGTCCGTGAGACCGACCATGAAGGCGACAGCCCGCTCATCGGTAAGCTGGAAGTAGGCCTGAATGACGTCGCCGTCGACGATCCCCGAACGCCTTGGATTGATCGGATTCGAACCCATTGGTTCGAACGTCGGGAATACCATGACGATGCTGTTGGGCACTGGTTGATCCGGTTGCACGGATGCCGCGAACTCGTCGAACATGAAGGCCTTGAACTGGGACCCGAAAGTCCTGCTGGCGATTGGGATCTTATCGACCTCCCAGCCGGTAGTCAGCCCCGGGTCGTCGAGGAACGCTCGAAGCAGTCGGGGAACGTAATCGAGCAGGGCATCGACATTCGCCGCCGGCAGCTCCGCGATAGTGTCGCCGGGTGAAAATTTACTGCCGGGATTCGTGAACGGATTGCGCAGGGTGAACGCCGTCACCTCGGCGGCCGTGGCAAAAGCGGCGCAGCCGCTGACAGCCCCCGGCGAGTAGTAATTCTCCGTTAACCCGCCCAGCATGGTCATCGTGTCGATGAACGGATTTTTCGCCAGCTGCAGATCAGCCGCGAGCTTTACAGCGGACTTCGTTGTAATGGCCCCGAGCGGCCGGGACCATATCTCCCTTTTGCCCGTACTATTCATCCCTGTCAGCAGACAGACGCGGTCGTTGGCCCATGAAAAGTCGAGCCCAATCACAATCTTGACGTGCCAGCCCTGCAGCGCCGTTCGCACCCTGCCGTTGGCGTTGTCGCGCTCGAGCTCGAGCCGATTGCCGTCCAACCAGATCTTGTTACGCTGAATAATCTGGCTGACGTAGCTGCGCAGGATCTCGAATGCCTTTTCACCGAGTTCATGCAGCTCAGTACGCGGCTTCACTTTGTTGAACAACATCAGAACATTGATGTAGGGCTGATTCTCTGCCCGCAATTCTGTGATGCGTTTTTCGCGCTCATCATCGTCGCTGATATCGCGGATCTCACGCACCAACATCGCCTTGTGGCCGTTGACGTCCGCCTTCGACTGCGCTACGATCGGCTCTTTGATGGCGACCGGCGTACCGGTTGATGTGTCCTCGAGTGTCCGCATTTCGACCAGCAGGGCAGCGTCATCAGGATTGTCGATGCTGTCGAGCTTGAGCTTGGAGTACGCATTGACATACAACTCCTGCAGCCGCATGTCACGGCCGATGATGTTGCGGATCGACTCGATGGACAGCTGATCCTGCACCAGGTACCATGCCAACTTTCTTTCGCCCAGGAAACCGTGCGTATGCCCATTGACCGCGGCCAGCAGCATCGATCGCTCTGCGGGCTTCTCGGTCAGTCTGGCCAGCAATTCCAGCAGCAGGTACAGATTGGCGCCGGACTGGCCGCCTTCCGCCAGGGACGGCACGATGCAGTTCGAATCTATCGGTGCCGTCACGACGATCACTTCTTTCTGCAGGTCCGCATTGCTGCCCGGCACCAGTATCCAGAGATCGCGGATATCGACATTTTTCCAGCGCGACGGCTCTGCCTCCACTTTGCACGGCAACGGCGATGTTGCAGCCTTCAGCCGCTGGCGTAGCCGGTCACCGGGCACAGCGTCGAGGAAGAACCGCGGGACAGCCACTTCGGAGGTGAAAATCTTGCGCTGGCTGTCGATCAGGTCGTAATGATCCGGCTCGATGAAGATGAAGCCGCGCACGCCGAACCGCATGAAGCGCATCCACGACTCGCCACAGTCATACTCCATCACGGCGAGCGTGCCGTTCAGTTTTTGGCCTTTGAGTGCTTCGAGGTCGTCGTAACTGCCGCGACCCAGGTAAACCAGGCTGGCGTCGAACTGCTTTTCTGTGAAATTGCCCGGGCGCACCATGGTCGGGTGCATCGGCAGGATGTCGATCGGATCGAAACCGTCGATCAGCAGTTGTGTCGCACCCGCACGGAAGGACGGCGCAGTGAAGTTGATCTCGCCGTGATGATCTTCATCCAACGCGCTGGCGGCGAAAATCTCGGCGACCTTTTTCTCCAAAAGCAGGTTGCCCGGGCTGCCGACGTTGCGCGGGCCGATGTCTTTGAAGAAGTCCTCGACGTCGGCGATCGTTGCCGCGCCCGTTGCCAACGGCAGCGGCGAGAGCAGAGTGAAAAGAAGGATGAGGTGACGAATCATGTAGCTATTTGACGACAATGGAGATGACCTGGCGCTGGGCCAGAGATTTGAGAAATGCCGCGACACTGAGTTCCGACTCGCGCCGGTCGATGCGGAATCGGCGGGTGAACGTCTCGATGATCGCCTTGACTGTGCGCCTACCGTCGATCTGCTCGAAGACAAAGATGCCGAGCTCATCGAGGCGCACACGCTTCTTCATAATCCGCGGCTGGAACCGCGAGAGAAAACCGCGGCCCCGCTGGATCTCGATGGTGAGCTGCAGCCGGCCGTCCTCGTCGATGGTATGGCTCACACAGTCGTTGATGACCGGAATGCTTGCCAGTGACCGGCGCCGATCGATCTGCTCGGATTTCTTTCCGCTGGAAAGCATTAGGCAGCTGGCCTCATTCGATACGACCGATGTGGATGTCCAGGTCCTTGCGCTCTTCGAGACGGTCGACTTGGCCGTCTCGAATCCACAGGATGCGGTCAGAGATGTCCAGCATCTTCATGTCGTGTGTTGCGGAGATGATCGTGACGCCCCGGCTCTCCTTTAACTCCAGCAGCAGATCGATGATTTCCTTGCCGGTGTAGACGTCGAGGTTGGCCGTCGGTTCGTCTGCCAGGATGATGACCGGGTCGTTGGCGATCGCCCGGGCGATCGCCACGCGCTGTTGCTGGCCGCCGGACATTTCGTAGGGGCGGTGAAAGATGCGCTCACCCAGTCCGACCATCTTGAGGATGTCGGCCCCCTTGTCACGTGCATCGTCAGCCGAGAGCCCGGCAAAAACCATCGGCAGCGTGATGTTCTCAAGGGCCGTCAGCACCGGCAGGATATTGTAGCTCTGGAAGATGTAGCCGATCTTGTGACAACGCATCCAGGCCAGTTCGTAGGAGTCGAGCTGGGCAACGTCGATCTCGTCGATGAACACCATCCCCTCGGTCGGTGAGTCGATGCCGCCGATCATGTTGAACAGGGTCGACTTGCCGGAGCCGGATGGCCCCATGATCGAGAGATATTCGCCTCGGTAAACGTCCAGCGTCACACCGTCCAGCGCCTTGGTCACAGTCTCGCCGCTGCCGTAGTAGCGCTTGACGTCGATTGCCCGAATGACAATGTCCTGAATCGTACTGTCGTCTGTGTCCGGCATCTACCCCAGTCTCCCGTGAAAACAAGGGAAAAAGGTACACCCGTCACATGACGTTGCAATGTGCCGCGGGCAATTGTAGGTTGGCCGTTCAACCTGCCAAAGGAGAATCCGGATCATGATCATCGACCACATCGACAATGCCGCAATCTACGATGGTGTGGCGCCCCGTCTCACTGCCGCTCTCGCTTATCTGCGGGACACCGATTTTACCGGGATGGAACTCGGCCGCTACGACATCGACGGCGACGCTATCTATGCCATGGTGCAGGCCTACACCACCAAAGATGTCAGCAAGGGGCTGTGGGAAGCGCATCGCCGGTATATCGACGTGCAGTACGTTGTCAGCGGCAACGAGCGTATGGGCTACGCGAACCTCGATGGCCTGACCGTCAGCAAGGCGTATGAAGACAAGGACGACTACCTGCTGCTGGAAGGGGAGGGTGACTTTTTGACCATGCCGGCCGGCACGTTCATTATCCTCGGCCCGCAGGACGCGCATATGCCGCAGATCGCTGCTGGCACCCCCTGCGAAGTCAGCAAAGTAGTCGTCAAAGTCGCCGTGTAGGCTCTTTGTGAATATATCCCCCCTCACCGGGTGCCGGGTCGTGGCGAGGCCTGCCGCAACCGCGAACCAGCCCTGGCGGTCGTGGCAGATGCAGGGGGCGTTCGCCGGATTCACGCTCATTGAACTGCTTGTCGTCATTGCCATAATTGCCATCCTGGCGTCATTCCTGCTTCCCAGTCTGCAGGCAGCCAAGGCCGCCAGTATAGCGGCCGACTGCCGCAATAATCAACGGCAGGTGTACTATGCTTTTGCCATGTTCGCCGAGGACAATGACGACTTTTTCCCGTTTACCTACCACTGGTGGCGGACGCTGGGCAAGGAGGGCTACCTGGGTGAAGGCGAAGTGCATGGCGGCGTGACCACGCCGGGACCATCGGGCTGGGCCTACACCGAGCGGCGCTGGCCAGCCTACCGCTGCGCCGCGGAGACCGGCCATGTCTTCGGCACCGCGGACAACAACTGCAAGCAGCCGAATCCAGTTACCACGGCGTACGACAGCGATCTCGACCACTGCAGTTTCGCCATGAACTGGAGCATCAACCAGTACAACTACTACGTCGGGTACGGCGACACTTCTCTATCCCGTCGTGGCTTCGGCAGCGGCGCCTACTACAATGACGGCGCCGGCGGCGGCGCCGACGCGGCGCCGCTGATCATGGACAAGCACGAGCCCGGCTGGGGCTGGGTCGGCAATTACTACGAGTGGAATGCCGACACGGCCTGGGGAATCACGAACCGCGGCTGGATGTATGCCTTCCGGCATCCTGGCGCGACCGCCAACATCACCTATCTGGACGGTCACACCGATCGCAACAAGCATGTCTTCGATGGCGGCGATCCCAACTACGTGGAGGTCTGGAGCCAGTCCGACCCGCCGCCCGGCGGACCCTGATCCGGCACCGGGACCGTTATAATACAGAGGCACTCGACAGCGTCATTGACTAGCCGGCACTGTCCCATATGGCCAACTCCAGGGTCATGTCCAGACTTCACGGCACCCCATCCCGCGAGACAAAGAGAGAGGATACCAAGCACGTGCCGGTCGCGGACTTTCGGTTGTGCTGGCCTCAAGCGGATTCAGATCGACGGATAATTCCGATCGCCAAATCCCCGATTTCTTCCAGATGACTCAGTACATCCAAGAAAGCCAGCCCGATCTTGATATTCTCTTCTGGGTCCTGTAGTCGCTGAATGGAGCGCTCACGAAGTACCCGACGGACCTCATCAATCTCGTTTTCAATCTCTTCCGCCGCCTGAGGACTTCCTGTACCTGCCAGATAGAGGTCCACATGATTCATGGACTTCTTGACAAGGTCTCCGATCTGACCCAAACCCGCAGAGAGCTCCTCTTCAAAGTATCGTGAGCGATCATGGTTTCGGCTGGCAATACGTACCAGCACCGCACAATGATCCGCCATCCGCTCCAACCGATGAGTATTCTCCAAGAGGTGGGCAATCTCTGTCGACGCCTCTACTGAGGTCGTTTTTCCCGCTAATACCGAGAGATGGCTGTGGATCCCGGCCTCCAGTTCGTCGGTCAGGGCCTCCCGTTCCAGGGTCTCCTCTACGAGGTGCCCCATATAGTTTCCACCACTTCGTAGAATCTTCATCGAATCCGAGAACATGGTCTGCACGACTTCCAGAAGATGTTGCATCTCTTTCTGGGCCTGCACGATCATCAAATTCGGCGTGTTGATCAAATTGATGTTCAAGAAGCGCAGATGTTTCTCGAACCCGGCGGCATCCGACTTGACGATCCGCTGCACCAACCTCGACAACTGGTGGACAAAGGGCAGCATTACCAGCGTATTGGTCACATTGAATAGTGTATGGAACATAGCCAAATGAGTGGTGATCACTCCCCCTGCCACCAGCTTTGCCGTCGCATTATCCTGCAAATCCAGCATGTCTAGCGTTGGATCGCCCGGTACCAACATGTCCACCACTGGAAACAGGTAAATCTTCATGAGCGCCAGCGCCCACAGGACCCCAAAGACGTTGAAGAAGAAATGTGCTGCGCCCGCACGCTTTGCGTTTTTGGAACCACCAATGGCTGCAAGATTAGCTGTGGCCGTAGTCCCGATGTTTTCACCCAACACCATCGCAGCTGCATACTCGTAGGGAATCCATCCCAAAGCGGCCAGGGTCAGGGTCAACGTGGTTGTCGCAGAACTGGACTGAAGTATTATGGTGAGTACCGTACCGATCGCGAGGAAGATCAGGACACTCCCAAATCCGTAGTGCGTGAGGTGAGCGACCCACTCCATCTGGGAAGAGTCTTCAATGCCCGGTACCGACTTCTTGAGCAGATGCAAGCCCAGAAAGAGCACGCCAAATCCCGTCAGTACCTCGCCCCACTGCCGGGTCCGACGATGCTTCATAAAGGTCATGGCCATACCAATCCCCACAGCGGGGAGCGCAAAGGCGGTAATCTTCACCTTGAACCCCAACAGGGCCACCAACCAGGCCGTGACCGTGGTGCCGATATTCGCGCCATAGATGACGCCGATGGACTGAACCAGCGACAACAATTCGGCGTTTACGAAGCTCACCAACATGACGGTTGTCGCAGAGCTGGATTGTACCACAATGGTCACCGTCAGACCCGCAATCACCCCGCTGAACCGATTGGACGTAATCTTGGACAAGATTTCTTTGAGCCGAGCACCTGCAACCTTTTGCAGCGCCTCGGACATTATCTTCATGCCCAGCAGGAACACACCCAGCGCGCCCGCAAGTATCAACAGTTGAACCAAAATATCAAACACCGCCATCACCTCATTTAATGTGAGTGGGACAGTATCATTGCTTTGATTTTTCTTGTAGCCCTACGCCAAAAAATTCTCAGAAATAATGTAATTTGAGAAAAAATCAGCCTGATATCCAACTTCTTATACACATACCAAGGGAACACACCAGCTTGAAATGAATCGCTTCCAACTGGAGCTGGGCCTGCCGATCATTGGCCACATAAATCTCTACGGCCTTCGGTCAGCCGTCGCCCGTCTGCTCAGCGGCGGGTTTCCTGGTGAAGAATGCTCGGCGTAGCCAGCCGAAAACCGCTCGCAGCGGACCGGAGACCACGTAGATATTAATCGCTACGGCCGCGACCAGCCGAGAGTTCCAGTTGAACAGGATAAAGAATATGATCAGAACGAGAATCTTGACTTTATTTTTCTGCTTACTGCCCAGCCACCGGCCGAAATGCATGTACGGCACCGTCGACACCATGAGGACCCCCAGGACGCCGGTGTAGAACGGCAGGATTTTCGACACCATGATGATCGGTTCGGTCTGCGGATCGCTGTACAGCAAAACCAGACTCGCAACCGCCGCCGCTGCGCCCGGTGATGGCAGTCCCTGAAAGTCTTCCGTTTTTTCTTCTCCCGCGGCTTTGACATTGTACAACGCCAGACGCAGCGCCGCGCAGGCGAGGTAGATTGCGCACAACAGCCAAATCCAGAAGTAGGGGACGACGTTCAGCTTGTTGGTGTGTGCCATCACAGAAATCATTACCGCCGGCGCTACGCCGAAGGTCACCATGTCCGACAGCGAATCCATCTGCACACCGTAAGGGGAGTGTGCGTTGAGCAAGCGAGCCGTCCATCCGTCGAGCATGTCGAAAATCATTGCGCCGACAATCAACCATGCGCTCACTGCCAGCAACTGCCGTACTTCGTCGCCGGGTTCGGGTTCGCGCATATGCAGGAACCCCAGGAGCTGCCGGACTTCCTCCCCCTGGGTCGGCGCATAGATCTGCAGACAGCAAAGAATCGCGGTGAAGCCGCACAGCGAATTGCCCAGAGTCAGAGCTGTTGGGATGTACTTGTACCAAGCGCGGATTGCCAGAAGTCCTGTTCTCATGGCGTTACTCCCGTTTGCCAGCCGAAATATACACTTTCCGCATCGATCCTGCCTGCCTCACGCCTCTGCAACGCTCCCCTCGCCAGCGGCCTGTCGGCGTCGAATTCAACACCGCTCGCCTTGCGGCTGAGCGTTTCCGCATGTCGCATGATCTCCAATATTCACCCACCCGCAGAAATATTGACCCGTACCGGTGTGCCTGCCCCTGCCTGCAATTGCTCGGCGGCGTTACCTTGGTTCACGGCGATCTCCAACACCTCGAAACTGTTGATCGCCGCCAACAGCGTCTGCGGCGGTGCCTGTGCATAGCTCGGTTGAATGCCCGCGATCCGCTCGCTCCCGATAGCGATCTGGACATTGGCGCCAAGTGCTTCCAATGCAGCGCTGCAGATGTTCGTGATCAGGTTGCCGAAGTGATCCACCATCAGCACCTGCCCGTCAATTGCCGTCGACGATACCGTCGGCTGCGGCAGATCGGCACAGACAAGACCCGTAACCGTTGGACCTAAAGATGTCAGCGGCGTGCCCCGGCTGAGATACGCCGCCACCGGTGCGAAAATGTCGCGGCCATGAAATGTCGCACTTGCCGGGTTGCGAAAAAAAACGGTCTCTTCCAATGAGACCGCAACGCCCGGGTTGTCCGCGTGTACTGCCGTCAGTACACCGTTGTCCGGCGCCACGAAATATTGACCACGGCAGGCGAGGGCAATATTCCGCCGTTCACTGCCGACGCCGGGATCGACCACGACGACGTGCACCGTGCCCGGTGGGAAACAACGGGATGCAGCATCGACAACCAGGGCTGCGGTCGGGATGTCCTGCGGCGGAATCCCATGCGTGATATCGACCAGCGTCGCAACGCGATTGATGCCGAGGATTACCCCCTTCACCACACCCACGAAAAGATCCTGAACGCCGAAGTCGGTCGTCAGAGTGACGATGCCGTTGGTCGTTGGCTGCATGATACGCGGGGAAAATATATGGTGGGACGGCCGGGGCTTGAACCCGGGACCCCCTGCTTAAAAGGCAGATGCTCTACCGACTGAGCTACCGTCCCGGTAACAACAAAAACATTGGGTTGCAAGGGAGTCCGTAGTATACAGCGCCGTTGTTTTGTCCGCAAGACGTCAATTCAAACGTCTCAACCCCAGACAGTCACCCATCCGAGTGGCGCATGACTTTCCCTATGAAATACTCATGCACAGCCATGCTCTCGTGTAACTCCGGATGGAATGTCGTTGCCAGGTGGTGGCGGCTCTCGACCATCACGGGGTGCCCGCCGTGTTTACCCAGTACGTTGACGTCGTCGTCCACTTGAAGGATCTGCGGTGCCCGGATGAAGATTGCTTCGATGTGGACGACCTCCGTCAAATTCAATTCCAGATCGTCGATGAAACTGTCGTTCTGCGAACCATAGGCATTGCGCCGCACGTCGATCGGCATCAAGCCGAGTGATTCCTGCGAAGGATTGTCGACGTGACGCGCCAGCAGGATGCAGCCTGCGCACACACCCCAGATCGGACGGGTTTCAGCAAAATCACTGACTGCAGACCACAGCCCGGGTGTTGCGGCTTTCAACATCGTCGAGCTCTCGCCGCCCGGCATCACCAGTCCGTCGATGCCGGTGAGGTCCTCGGGGGAAACGACGCGGCAGCAGTCGACGTCAAGCGTTGCGAACTTGCGTCCGTGCGGGACGCAACAACCTTGCAAGCCGAGTATCCCAATCTTCATTTGCGATCCCCGCAATGCAGCGTTCTCACAACTACCAGCCGCGATGCTCGAACTTGTCTTCTTCGCTCAGTTGTCCCGCGCCGATGCTCGGCATCGGGGTGCCGAGGTTGCGCGACACTTCCACAAGCTTCCCGGGATCGCGGAAATGCGTCACCGCCTGCACGATCGCACCCGCAAACCCTTGCGGGTCCGACGACCGGAAGATGCCGGAACCGACGAACACAGCTTCCGCACCGAGCTGCATCAGCATCGCCGCGTCTGCCGGCGTCGCGACGCCGCCCGCAGAAAAGTTGGGCACCGGCAGCTTACCCGTTTTCGCAACTTCCTGGATAACGTGCAACGGGGCCTGAAACCGTTTGGCCTCCGCGAAAAGGTCTCCTTCGTCGAGTTGAGCCAGGAGCTTCATCTCGCGAAGAATCGTCCGCAAATGTCGAACACCCTCGATAATGTTCCCCGTGCCTGCCTCGCCTTTCGTGCGGATCATCGAGGCGCCTTCACCAATCCGGCGCAGCGCCTCGCCCAGGTTGGTGGCGCCGCAGACGAACGGCGACTTGAACTGCCATTTGTCGATGTGATGGGTTTCGTCCGCCGGTGACAACACCTCGCTTTCGTCGATGAAATCGATGTCGAGCTCCTGTAGAATCTGAGCCTCGACGAAATGCCCGATGCGCACCTTTGCCATCACCGGAATCGAAACAGCATCCTTGATCGCCAGGATCATCTCGGGATCACTCATGCGCGCAATACCGCCCTGTTTGCGGATGTCCGAGGGCACGCGCTCCAGCGCCATCACGGCAGACGCTCCGGCGTCCTCGGCGATGCAGGCCTCGTCTTTGGTGGTCACGTCCATGATGACCCCGCCGCACAGCATCTGTGCCAGACCGATGTTGAGCTTGTGTTGCTCATCTGTCATTGCCATATCCCTCTGATAGTAATGGTTGATTGAGACTTAGACACTAGCGTCCGTTTCATGAAAAATCAACCCCGCATTGTCACTGTTCGCGCATAACCCAATGAACCGTCGGCGCCACCGGTTCGGATGAATTCCGGAGATGATCGCGGACGATGTCGCGCGTCATCAGCCCTGTCGACCGGTACTGCACCGCCGCTGTTGCCAGCAGCGTCCGCAGCTTCGGGAAACGGCCGCCGCCGCCGGCCGCTGCATAACTGTGGAAGGCGACCGGTACGCGGGCGTTGGCCAGGGTGTCCCACTGCAGTTCAAGCACTGTCCGCCAATCATCACTGACTTGCGCCTTCACACCCCAGATTCCGTTGAATACATAACTTTCGCGATTCCGCAACTGCTCCGTCAGTACCATCGTGATCTCGTCCGCTGTCAGCATGGCAATGCCGATCTTGTTCTCGTACGGAATGGCGTCATAGAGTAACTGCTCGGTAACTGGTTGGTCCGCCGGCCACGACGTTTTCGACAGACGCCCCTGAAATACGACGCGGGCACCGGTTCGTTCCGCAATTGCACGGCAGTAAAGTTCACTCATGGCACAGCCGGAACCGGGGCGGCCGTAAGACGACACGGCCTCCGACAATTGCCGGATTGGCGATTCCGCAAGCGCTGTCAAAGGGCTGATCAGATCGGCCACCGCCTGTTGTGCCGCGGGGTCGCGTGGTTCTCCGGCACAAGGGATCAACCGTGATTTGATCATCAGCGGGCGGTGCTGCTCTGTGTCAACCTGTACGTCGATGCGCGCCAGGTACTTAGCGCCGAATCCGGCCTGTGCGTACCAGGCGCGGCCGCTGCGCATCCCCGCCACATCGCGATGCGTGTGACCGCCCAGGATGATGTCGATCTCCGGGAAACGTGCCGCCAGGTCATTGACTTCATTGACGCCGCGCGGATCGTTTGCCAGCAGGCCCTGGTGCAGAGCCAGCACGATCAGATCCGGTTCGAAAGAAGTCAGTTTCGGCATCAGATCTTCCAGTGCCGCTGCTGCCGTAGTCACCTCGAAGCCGCCGGTGTGCGGTTCGCGAAACCAGTTTTTCAGATAGCCGCTGTTCATTCCGATCACCGCTACGCGGGCACCGCCGCAGTTGTACATGCGCCAGGCGCGCAACCGTTTGCCATGCAGCGTCAGATTCCCGTTGAGTACCGGCACCTGAATCTGCTCGATGAGCTCCGCCAGTCGTCGGGTACCGAAATCCAGTTCGTGATTGCCCGGCACCCAGGCGTCGTATTCGAGATGATTCAACATGCGCACACTGATCTCGCCCCTGGTATAAACACCCGCCAGCGTACCCTGGATAGTATCGCCACAGTCGATCAGCAGACAGGCTGCCGCCGTAGCTCGCTCGCGACGGATGACTGTCGCCAGCTTCAGCCAGTCCGGTTGCCTGGAATCGGATATAGAGTCGATCACGTGCGCGTGGATGTCGGTCGTCTGCAGAATCGTCAGCTCGACAGGTGTCGCCGCCAGAGCTTGGACCGCAATCACACCCAAAATGCAGATCGGCCGCCAGCACCGGAGGTCAAGAGCAGTTTTGCAAAATTTCATGGCCATCCTATTGTACAGACTTATGGCGTATCAAGTTAAAATTGGTTGCTTCGGTTGCGGGCAGAAGCTGGATGTGACTGAACTGGAAGCATTTTCGACAATTGCTTGCCCCGAATGCAACACGGATCTGATCATTCCACTGCCGTTCGGCAATTACGTGCTCGAGGAAATTCTCTGCGACGTCGGCATGACCACGATCTACCGTGCCATGGATTTGACCCTGGATCGGGAGATTTGTGTCAAAATTCTCAAGCCCGAACTCGCCAGCGACGAGGCTCTCGCCAAAGCGTTTATCGAGGAAGCCAGCCGTGCCTCCGTACTCAGCCATCCCAATATCGTGCCCATATATTCCTGCGGTGAAACGACGGAACAGCCCTACATCGTCCGCCAGTACATGGAGCAGGGCGGCATCAATTCGAAGTTCGGCACGATTTACCTGTCCCAGGAAAAACTCTGCCGCTGGTTCATCGAAGCCGCCAAAGGCCTCGAATTCGCGTCGCGGCAGGAATTGCTGCACGGCAATATCCGGCCCGACAACATCCTGCTGGATGCGGATGAGTGCGTCAAGGTTGCCGATTTCGGCCTCGACCGTCTCGTGTACGCCGGTACCTCGGTCATTGGTCGGAAAGACGTGACCGCGGACGCCGCCATGTACATGAGCCCCGAGATGATCTCCACCGGGCGCCAGAATCTGCGCGGCGACCTCTACAGCCTTGGCGCCGTGATGTACTACATGGTGACCCAATGCCCGCCTTTTGACGGCGATGATGCCGAAACGGTCATGAACGTCCGATTCGCCGGTCCGCCACGCCCCGCCAGTGAGCTGCGCCACGATACTGTCGAGGAGCTCGATCAATTGATGACCGACATGCTCGCCGCATACCCGAAGGACCGACTCAATGATTACGCAGCGGTCATCGAACGGTTGCTGCGCGTTCTGGAGAACCCGCTGCCCGAGCCCGGGCCAGTGTCCAATGTCGTCGTGGCGCCGGCAATCAAACTGCCCGAGCCCGATCTGCATACCACCCAGCCATCGACCCCATCGTCGGAGTCCAGTTCAGATGTCATTGATTCAGGTGATGCAGATCCAGCGCCCGTCGCGGCCATCGACGATTCATCGCCGAAGCCGAAGCCGAAGCCGAAAATTTCGTTGAAAAAAGGTATCCGGCCAAAGAAAAAAATGACG
>DPYP01000371.1:0-7254 GCA_003545375.1 Lentisphaeria bacterium | reverse complement strand
CAAAAGACGATAAGTCGAAGACCGTCGCAAAGCCGTCGTCAATCAAGGCGGCAATGCCGAAGCTGAAGCGGAAGAAAGCCAGTGCCACGCGGTCGGCAGGCGCAAAGAGCAGCGTCCCAGGCTTGGCAGCGCAAACCAAATCGAAAGACGCCGCGTCTAAGGCGGAGGCGGAGTCTGGACCGAAAAAGGAAGGGCCAAAGCAGTTTTGCGCGGGTTGGTACTGGTGGGTAATCCCGGNNATCCGGCCAAAGAAAAAAATGACGATGGCTCCTCGGAAGCCCCCCGCCGGTGCCGACGCTGATGCCGAAACAGTTGTCGCATCCACCCCTGGCGAAACCGCAAAAGACGATAAGTCGAAGACCGACGCGAAGCCGTTGTCAATCAAGGCGACAATGCCGAAGCTGAAGCCGAGGAAAGCCAGTGCCACGCGGGCGGCAGGCGCAAAGGGCGGCGTCTCAGGCTTGGCAGCGAAAAGCAGAGCGCAACCCGGGTCGAAAGACGCTGCGTCCAGGGCCGAGACAGAATCTGGAACGCACGAGGAAGGGCCAAAGCAGTATTGCGCGCGTTGGTACTGGTGGGTAATCCCGGCAGCCGTGATGATCGTCTGCCTGACGCTGCTTGCCATTGTCCTGGCCGATCCGCCCGGTGCCTGGTATCAGGAAAATCTCGGCCCCCTGCTCAAGGGTGAGTGAGCGTTGATCAGCGCGCCCAGCCCAGCGCTCGCTCCACAGCCGATGCCCAGCGAGCCTGCGCCGCCTGCCGATCCGCTTCGCCCAGCGCCGGCCTGAACTCCCGGTCGATTCGTCGTCCCGCAACCAGCGCTTCGCGGCTCCACAGACCGCTGGACAGACCCGCCAGAGCTGCTGCGCCGAACGCCGTCGATTCCGTAATCACCGGCCGTTCGATCGTCAAACCGGTCACGTCCGCCTGGAACTGCATCAGGAAATTGTTCGCCGTGGCGCCGCCGTCGACACGCATGCGGTCGAAGCCAGAGATTGCTGCCGCCTGCTGCAATTCATTCACCAGGTCCGCTGTCTGAAACGCTATCGCCTCCAGCGCCGCCCGTGCCAGGTGTGCCCGCGTCGTGCCCTGAGTCAGACCGACGATCGCACCGCGTGCCGTCGGATCCCAGTACGGCGCCCCCATGCCCGCGAGCGCCGGCACGAAATACACATCATCATTGTCGCTCAATGACTCTGCCAGCGCCTCCGTTTCAGCCGCCGTGTCGACGATCCCCAGACCGTCCCGAAGCCATTGCACACACGCACCGCCGATGAATACGCTCCCTTCGATCGCGTAGGTGACTTCCTCGCCCAACTGCCAGGCCACCGTGTTGATCAGCCGGCCCGAATCCGGGATGCCGCTGCCGGTTGCCGCCATCATGAACAGCCCAGTGCCGTATGTGTTCTTGACGACACCTGTTTCCCAGCCGAGCTGCCCGAACAGGGCCGCGTGTTGATCGCCCAACACCCCGCATATCGGTATTTCGCGTCCCGTGACCGCCGCATCCGTCGAGCCGAAGTTTCCGTCGCTGGCGCGCACTTCCGGCAGCACCGCACGCGGCACATTGAAGAGCGACAGCAGGGCATCGTCGTATTCGCCTGTCCGGATGTTGTAACAGAGAGTGCGCGAGGCATTCGACGGATCGGTCACGTGTTGTCGGCCGCCCGTGAGCTTCCAGATCAGCCACGAGTCCACCGTGCCAAAGGCGATCTCGCCGTTCTCTGCGCGGCTGCGCAGTCCCGCATGATGGTCCAGCAGCCAGGCGATCTTTGTCGCCGAGAAATAAGGATCGATGAACAGTCCGGTGCGGTTCTTGACGTCGGCGCTGTGTTCTGCCAATGCGGCGCAGGCATCCGCAGTACGTCGATCCTGCCAGACCAGCGCGTTACCGACTGGCGCGCCGGTCGCACGATCCCATAGAATCGTTGTTTCCCGCTGATTCGTCACCCCGATTGCCCGGACATCCTCACCCTCGACTGCATGGAGCACATCTTTCAACGCCTGTGCCGTTGTCGACCAGATGGCATCCGGATCCTGCTCCACCCAACCGGGTTTCGGGGTGGTGCGCGGAAACTCGTAATAGGCATTCGCCACGATCACCTGGTCGTTTGAAAACGCCAGTACGCGATTGCCTGTTGTCCCCGCATCGATAGCCAGAATGAGTTGATCGGCCATGTTGCAAGTGTACTCGTCCACGCCCCCATCAACAAGCCATTACCCATTAACCATTGTCGGAAAATTGTTGACTTCACATGAATCTCCGCAGAAGCTTGCAACCGCGTGATTCGCATGTACAAGTGATTCGTCCAAAACGCTGCAGATTTTCTGACAACAGCCTCGAAAAATTGTCAACCCCGGCGCCCGCTCGCAGGCCGCAATGAAAAATAGGCGTTTTTTGCAGATAGGTGTTTGCCTGGCAGCCGTGGCGGTCTGTCCCTTGATCCACGCGGAGGGTCCGTGCCGCGGCTTCAAGTCGGTGCCCAAGGCGCGAGCCGCGGAAAATGCTTGCCGCAGCCTGGAAACCTCGGCCTTGAAGATCAATTGTCTCGAGTGTATTTCCGAGTGGTGGTATCATGTCGGGGGTATCCACGTCGATTATAATCCGTACACTGAAATCATCCGGATAATCCGTCTGCAACTCGAGCTCGACCCAACAGACGTGGATCTGATCAGTGAACTCACCTTTTTCATCTACGGTATCGAGTCGACAGGGATCAGCGCAGGTCGACTGGCGGATTACAGCGATCGGGCGATTGAGATTATTAATGAATTTGCCGCAAAAAACCAGGGTAACTTCGCCTATAGTCAGAGCCTCATGCAGGTGCCGATCCTGGTCGTCAGAAACAGCCAGCTCGGCTCCGACGATTCCAGGAGCCGCTATTATGCCGTCCTCAAACGCCTGCACACAGAGGCGGCGACACGCTGGCGCAAGGTCGATCACGATGACTGGTCGGTCGAGGAAAGAGAGTTGATGGCCAGGACCCGCGACTTTGTCGACGGCCTACTGGAGCGCTTCAAGGAATTCGACGCAGAGGAGTAGATCGAACCAGCGATGATCACCGACCTTTTTGACGCCGCCGCCGGCGCGGCCTGGAAACACTTTCAGGATATCTGCAACATTCCGCGCCCGTCCGGACACGAAGAACGGATTCGGGCGCACCTGCTCGACATCGCCCGCGGCAATGGCTGGCAGAGGCGGCAGGATAGTATTGGCAACATCGTTCTGGTGTGCCCTGGCATCGGTACTCTCGGTGACGAACCTGTTCTGGTGCTGCAGGCGCACATGGACATGGTCTGCGAAAAGAACGTCGACACCGTCCACGATTTCATGACCGATCCGATCCGCCCGCTCATCGACGGTGACTGGGTGACTGCCGACGGCACGACCCTCGGCGCGGATAACGGCATCGGTGTCGCGCTGGCGCTGGCGGTTGCGGAGTCCACAATGGATCGGGTTCCGCTGGAACTGCTGATCACCATCGACGAGGAACGTGGTCTGACCGGTGCTTTCGGCTGTGATCCGGAGATTGTTCAAGGCCGTCGCATAATCAATCTCGATTCCGAAGAGGACGGTGTTTTCATCATCGGTTGTGCCGGTGGTACGGACTGGACCGTGTCTTTTGCGAAGTGCCAAAATGCCTGCAGCAGTGGCGACTGCTGGCACTGCTGCCTCGGTGGTTTCCGTGGCGGACACTCCGGTGTCGATATCGACAAGGGCCGAGTCAACGCGATTCGGACGGCAGCGGCGATTGTCGAGGCGCTGGCGGCGGCGCACACCGGAGTGCAGGTAGCCAGATTCGCCGGCGGCAATGCCATGAATGCGATCCCGAGGGAATGCAGCTTTACGGTGGCGGGCTGTGCGCGGGACGATGTCGAGGCAGCGGCTGCGCAGGTACTCGCCGGCGTCCGCCATGCCGAGCCGGAGGCGGCAATGACTATCGGGCCCGCCGACGCCGCCGGTTACGAGATCCCGATGGCCGTGGTGTCGTTCATACGTGCTGTATCCGATGGCGTGCTGGCGATGGACCCGATGTACACGGAGCAAGTGCAGACCTCGTCGAATCTCGGTGTTGTCACGGACGCTGCGGACAGTATCGCCATAAAGGTGATGGGGCGCTCGACGGTATACGCAGAGCAGCAGCAGATCGGTCGGGAGATCGAACAGGCAGCGGCAGTGCTGGGGGGGACTATTGCGATCGGCAGCGATTTTCCCGGATGGGCGCCAAAACCGGATTCGTCTCTGCTGCAGCTTGGTCTGGCGGCGTACCGCGAGCAATTCGATGCGGCACCGCGGATCGAGTCGATCCATGCCGGTCTGGAGTGCGGCATCATCGGCGCGGCGCTGGGGACGGATGAGCTGTTGTCCTTTGGTCCGTCGATCGAGAATGCTCATTCACCGGATGAACGGGTCAACATCGATGGCGTCGAGCGCATTTACGGTCTGCTCAAATCGGTCGTGACGCGGCGGCAGTGAGGCCAGTATCCGGCGCCGGTGATCCGTGCAGGGCGTCGGTGACAATGTTTCCGATCAGCACTGGGCCGGTATCGCAGAGACAGGCATGAGGGGATAATTCATGATGCAACAGGGCGGTGGAATACTCTTGCAAAATATCGACGTCGGCGATATGGTCAAGTCAGGATGTGACGCACTGAACAACGCCACAACCACCGGATTGCGCCATGCCGAAAATCCGTCCACCAGCCGTCGCCGGCCAGTTTTATCCGGACAGCGTTCTGCGTCTGCAGGACTTTCTCAACGAGTTCCTGGTTTCACCAAGCCCGTGTGACACCGCGCCAGTCACTGCTTTGATTGTGCCGCACGCAGGCTTGCGTTATTCCGGTGAGACGGCAGCGATTGCCTTTTCGGTTGTTGATCCGGCACGCTGGCGTCACATCGTGCTGATCGGACCGACCCACCATCGCTGGTTCCATGGTATTGCGGTTGCGCCGCACGATTTTTTTCGGACGCCTCTGGGCGAGGTGCCGGTAGACACCGCTGTGTGCAACGCGCTTGTCGCAGTCGATACGCTGTTCGAAATGAATGAAGACGCGCATGTACCCGAACACGCGCTCGAGGTAGAGTTGCCGTTCATCCAGCATCTGATGCCGGAATGCCCGATCATCCCGCTGGTTTGTGGTGACCTCACGCCGGACGAAATTCGCAAGGCCGCGGCAGCCCTCGAGGCCGTCCTGCCGCCCGAGACGTTATTCGTGGTCAGTTCAGACTTCACGCATTATGGCGAACGTTTCGACTACGTGCCGTTCGCCGAGGAAGAAGCACCGGAGGCTCTGCGGAAGCTCGATCACGGTGCGATCAATGAGATCACCCGTCAGGATACCAACGGCTTCATGCGTTACTGCGAGCGCACCGGCGCGACGATCTGCGGCCAGCGGCCGATCGCGATCATGCTGGCGCTGAATGAACTGCGGCAGGCAGGCGGGAATTTCGAGTTGCTGCACTACACCAACACCGGTGAAATGCTGGAAGACTACAGCAGTACAGTCAGCTACGCAGCGATCGTCTATCGTGCCGCCGAAGTGGAGGATGATCTGGTGATGAGCGAGGAAACCGTGGATGTTTTGCTCAATGTCGCGCACGACGCGATCGCGTCGGAATTGGCGAACGAAGAGTATCACCTGCCCAGTACAGCTCCGCCGCATTTGTACGACAACGGCGCCTGCTTCGTGACACTGCGACTGCGCGGCGATCTGCGCGGCTGTATGGGGACGCTCGAAGCGAAGGAGTCGCTGCTCGAGAACATCGAACGAAATGCTGTCAATGCTGCCTTTCACGACCCGCGTTTTCCACCGTTGACCGCCACGGAATTCCGCGACGTCGATCTGCAGATCTCCTGCCTGACACCACGACGCCCGATCGCTTCGATCGACGACTTTGAACTTGGCCGTCACGGTATCATTCTGGAAAAGGACGGCAAGCACGCGGTCTTTCTGCCGCAGGTAGCTGCCGAGCAGCAGTGGGATCGCGAAACGACGATGCGGCATCTCGAGCGCAAGGCCGGGTTGCGGGCGGGAAGCTGGCGCCAGGGTTCACAGCTTTATGTCTTCGAAACCATCTGCTGCGCCAGCCCGGAACATCGAGCGGAGAGCGACTGATGGCGCCGGTTACCGCGTTGATAGTTGTCGATCACGGCAGTCGACGGGCCGCCGCCAATGACATGCTGGTGGCGCTTGCGCAGCGCCTGGCTGAGTATGCCGGCGAGCGGTACGTCACGGTCGAGCCGGCGCACATGGAACTGGCGGAACCGACGATCAGGCAGGCGTTCGATCGTTGTGCTGCGGCAGGTGCCGAGCGGGTTGTCGTGTCGCTGCTTTTCCTGTCACCGGGGCGTCATTCGACCAGCGACATTCCGGAGTTGGTGGCGGCGGCGGCGGCGGCGTATCCCGGGATCCAGACATTTGTCGGCGCTCCGTTGGGCATCGACGATCGTCTGCTCGAGCTGCTGCTGGCGCGCGCCGCCGAAGCGATCGGCGATTGATCGGCCGGGTCTGTTGCGAGCATCTCCATGTCGAATTACTGATTCACGCCAGCAGATCCTGCGCGTTGATCGGTGCGCCGTTCTCGGCAATGCTGGCGTTGGCCGCTGCACCAATAATGACAGCCTGGATCGCCTCGTCGAGTGTCGCCATACGATTCGACCTGGGTGAATCCCAGGGCTGACCGATGAACTCCTGCAGCAGCGACGGATCGCAGCCGCCGTGTCCGCCCTCGACTTTCGGGATGTCGATCTGTTCGACCCCGTCACGCGAATACCTGGTCAGCCGCTCGCCTTCCAGCTTATCGAGACCTGGCGTGACACGGTTATCGCCCATTGCGGCGGTCGGGTAGACAATTTCCAACTCGAGCCGTCCCCTGGTGCCTTCGAAGACGGCGAGCAGGCCTTCATAGGAGGCGTAGGCGATCAGAGAATACACCACCTGCACGCCGTTGTCGTAGTTGTAGAAAACCGCGGCCTGATCCTCGGTATCAATGTCTTCGGCGTACAGGCAGCCGTCGCGGTAGTAGCCGTCTTCGCCCTCGGCACCGAGATATAGCAGGTCGGCCCGCTTGTCAGTGGTGAGGTCGATGTGGAAATCACAGGCCTGTGTGTGCTCGCAATTACGGCAGTTCGTCGATCGGAACGGGCCGTTGCTTCCATAGAAATATGTGCCGCCGCGGGCATTGACGAGTTGTGGCTTGCCGCCGGCCCACCAATTGAGTATGTCGAAATGATGGGATGCCTTGTGGATCAG
>DPYP01000141.1:8431-10053 GCA_003545375.1 Lentisphaeria bacterium | reverse complement strand
AGTTCGTAAAGGGTGATGAAATTCTCGTAATCCCACGTCTGCCCCTCATCATAGGAGAGCATCGCCCGGACGGTCAACGGCACATTGCGATGCCCATAGGTGCACAAGATGGCGCCCGAGCTCAATACCGTCAGGTGCGGCGGGTACCCCCACACGGGAAGCCGCTCGGCTTCCGACCAGGTGCGCCCCGCATCGTATGAATGGGACTGATGCAGGAATTGATTATCCCAGTCGCCGGTCCCGGTTCGGAACAACACCAGCAAGTGTCCGGGACTGATCTCGACCAGATGGTTTTCATCCATCCCCATTTCCTCGGGCGTTTCTTTGGAACGGGGTATTTCACCGACTTTCTCCCAGGTGTCGCCCTTATCTGTCGATTCCCAGGCGCAGATTCCCGCGCGCTTTTCAACGGGACCGAGCCCCACGTAGATCAGTCGCCCGTCGGCCAGCACACCCGGCCCGGCATGCTGGCCGGTGGGCGTATCGATCGGGTGGCTCCAGGTGCGTCCTCCGTCCTCTGTTCGCATCAACCAATCTCGCTGGGGTTGCTCGCCGGTCAGGCCTTGCCGCTCGCAGAGAGCCTGCCATTGGGAGAGCCATCTCTCGGGGATCGGCGTTCCCTCGATAAACGTCCCGGACAAGATATAGGGCACCCAATCGGTGGTGCTGAACGAGGTCAGAATAATCGTACCGTCGGGCATCGTCTGGAGGCTGGCATCACGGTCGTCCTGCTCGCTGTTGTAGATCTCCTGCGGCAAGCTCCAGGTTCTGCCCGCGTCGGCTGAGCGCATCACCACGGTCCGGCCCTGCGGGGCAACATGATATATCCGCTCGGAGGCCGAAACCAGTATTTCGTTGTCTGCCGTGCGCGTTATGCCGGGCCAGCCGTACATCTGGTCCGGACGCGCAGCGACTACGCCGTGCTCAATGTTGCCTGCGGTAAGCGGCATATCTTTCCCCGTGGTTTGTGATTTGTGATGCCTCGCGTACCACTATTCCGGCCCCTTCCATATTTCCACCTCTCGATCACGATTTCTCCCGTGGCCCCGGGCTCAGCAACTTCGCGGGTGATGTTCGGCTGGTTCTCGGCCCAGGCCGTCGCGGCGTCATCGGACTGTCGGGTTGTCAGGCGTGTAAATGTTGCTTTCGTGGTGGTGGGTGGAGTCCATGCCGACCGGCATGGACTTGAGAAACACGTTAATTGAACCGTTCGATTGTTTGTGCGAAGATCTCTGCCTGCCGATCGGGTTCAGCGGTGTCGAAATAGTTGGTCTTCAGCATGATCACGCGCGGTTGGATCGCCTCCCAGACCGGACAGTTGCCGCGCTCGTAGCGGGGGAGCTTGCCGGCAAAGTGGGGATGACGATCGGCGTTGGTGTCGACGTCTGCGTTGAGCTTGGCGAAGACCGGTTCGAGATGAGCCGGGTACGGGGGGCCGTAGAAGCCGTCGCCGCCAAGCGCCTTGAACGCTGCCAGAAAATCCGCCCAAACGATGTCGTCGCGCGTGATGCGGGCCGCGTAGGTCCAGTAGGCGTTGACGTAGCCTTCCGGGGTTTTCTGCGGCACCAGCCATTCGCAATCCTGCACGACAGCTGCAAAGGCGTTGGCCGCGTACGTGCGCA
>DPYP01000141.1:2913-8038 GCA_003545375.1 Lentisphaeria bacterium | reverse complement strand
TGATTCCACCCGATGCTGTCGTGGCGTTGATAATCCGGCTGGCTGCGCAACGCCTCGGAAACGACGTTGTCACCGGGTTTCAACGTGAGATCTTTGTATCCCAGGGTAGCCGCCTTTCTGGCGGCCAGGGCCAGGGTATCGTCGGAACAGATCAGGATGCCGCCATCACCGCAGGTCAGTGTTTTTGACGACTGAAAACTGTAACTGGCCAAATGGCCGATCGATCCGGCGATGCGCCCCTTGTACTCTCCGAGATAGCACTGGGCATTGTCTTCAATCACGACAAGGTCATGCGCTGCGGCCAGTTCCATGATGGGATCGAGATCGGCGGGCAAGCCGCAGATGGACACCGGAATGATAGCTTTGGTTCGAGGGGTGATGTGTTGGCGGATAGCATCGATGCTGATCGTCCAGGTATCCGGATCGACGTCGACAATGACTGGAACCGCGTTGCAATGCAGCGCGACCGCCGGGGTCGAGAAGACAGTGAAGGACGGCACAATCACCTCGTCGCCGGCGCCCACACCGGCTGCCGCCAAAGCGCTCTGCATCGTGGCCGTGCCGTTGCAGTGAGCGATGCCATGACGGTGGCCGAAACGCTCGGCGAAATCCCGCTCGAGCCGGGCGGTCATACCTACGGACTGCGCATTGTGGAATCCGAAATCGAGGATTTTCTTAGTATAGTCATACGCCTTGGGCGCGACACGCGGGATGGCTGTCGGAGAATCAGGCATGATCCGGTTCTCGTTTAGTTGCCGCGGGGTCGTCGTTGCCAGCGCGGCCAATTGATGGTATTGCGATCCGGCGCGCCTTCAGTACTGAAGGGCAGTTCATACAGATGCACTGCGAGTGGCTCGAAACTGTCTTCGAAGACACCATCCGTCACGTTGATCAGCCGATTCTCCGAACGCACTGCGGCTTGCGGCGCGAATTTGCGCTCGGGAACCGGGATGGTGAAGCGCGCTTTCATCGGCGTTGTGGCGCCATTGACCGCGATGAGAAAATAACCCGTCTCGGTTTGCCGGAGTGACGTGTAGAGCCCGCCCTCGGGTCCTTCGGTCATTTCCGTCTTGATCTCCCCGGGCGCCTTTGGCGACACCAGGTACGGTGTCAGCCGTTTCAATTCCGCCGTCAGGTCCGCCCACTGTGCGTATGTCGCGGGATTATCGGTCACCCACCAGGTCCAGTCTTTGCCCATGTAGTGGAACGCGAAATAATTGATGCCGCTGATGCCGCGCGACACTGCCAGATATGTCATGCAGCGCGCCTCGATGATCGTGGGAGGCCGGTTATGCGGCTTCTCCTGCAGCGGGCACATCTGGATCCACTGCCAACCCAGCTTGCCTGAGCCGTTGATAATACTGTCGGCGTATCCCACAACGCCGGTGACGGATGCCACGGGTATCGGATAGTAATCGTCGCTATGGATGTCCGCGACATGCGCGTAGTCCTGATGGTCCTTGAGCCGGCCGACGGCGAGGTTGATATACACGGGATGGACGGGATCGAGTCGCTTGATCAGCTCGTAGACCGGCTCGAAATCCTCGGGCGGGAACTTATAGGGGTTGTTCGGGTGGTTGGGCTCGTCCTCCAGCTCCCACACCAGCAGTCCGGGGTGGTCGCGACAGTCCAGGACAATCTGCTCGAGCCGCTCGAGGTCTTGCCAAACACCGTTGGTGACTGAGCACGCCGCGTACATGCCGTTGGCCCAGGCGTCATCGATGTCCATGCGGAACGACGCCACGTTTGTATTCAGACCGTGGGTCGCGACCAAATTGAAGCCCATCGCGCTCGCCTCCGGCATAGAGTGATGCCAATGGCCGGCCCAGCCGATGCCCACCGGGAAAAACGGCTTGCCGTTCACGTAGAGACCCTCGGCACGCATCTCGACACGCTTTACGGGTGGCAGCGTTGCTGCCTGTGTTGGCAACCCGCAGAGGACCATGATTGCAATGAGCGTTAACACTGTCTTCATATCGGCAGTCTCCGGTTATTTTGCTGTGCTGAATAAAACCACCGGCTTTGGCGGTGGAGCTTGAAAAGGCTTGCTTAGTTTTTTCGTGGCAACCACGCAGAAACTTAGAACGGCATCCAGGCATGGGTTCCGGGGCCGTCGACTCCGATCCACCCGCCCTGGAATTCGCATTCCTTCAGTCGATCGGCGTCAGATGCCTCCACGTGACCATCGGCATAGGCGACGTTCGCCCGCCTCGCATGTCTTAAATGAACACGATCGCCTGGATTAGGGTCAGTCTTCCATATTCTTGTAATTTGGTAGGTTCCCATCGGGTTAATGTTAACGTCTGCTATGGCGTCCCCGTCGCTTGAATCAACGATCAAGGCGACCGTATCCGGGCCGGTCAGTTGATTCAGCCTGAAAAACCTTGTATCCGACGGTCCAGCCGATTGGACCATATTAATTGATAACCCGGGGGGGGAAGTGGGATCAATAATGGCCCCGTATGCGGTGTATATATCATTCGGGTCATATCTTTCGTTGCTCATGCTTGGACAGGTAAAGGTGTCCTGTGCACTGATAGACCCTGAGTTATAAAGGCGTTGCTGCCAAAATTCGTGGTTTGTCCCGGGTCCCCACTGTATCAGGTGAACAATCGACTCGCTGTCATCGGACGCATACATCTGGAAGGCAATATTGTTTTGCTTCAAATTGCCAATGCAGACAACCGCGTAGGCCTTCTCCTTGGCCAGGTTCAGTGCGGGCAGTAACAACGCCGCCAGGATAGCGATAATCGTAATGACGACCAGAAGCTCAATCAACGTGAAGTTGCTTGAGTGCTTCGCCTGAAGGGCTTCGCCTCGGCACGTCAATAGTTCGGTAAGTGCGAACGGGGTGCGCCTATGCTTGCTCACTGCAGGCAGTCTGATGAGCGTGAAGCGACCGGTGTATCGGGAATATTCAGTAGAACTTCTTTCATCGCGTTTCGGGTTCTTGTTCCTGGACTGCAACGCAATGTGTTCATTTCGCGCCGACTTCTTAGATGTTGCCAACGGCTTCGGCGTCATTGTCATTTCACACACTCGGGGGCAGCGCGTTCGTAGTTGTGTCCGGGTACGCGGGCGGGCTCACCGCTAGATCGTGACCACTGCGCTATTCTATCGATTCCCGAGAGAAGAGTCAAGGCTTCACATTGAGGAAATGTTGCTCCGGCACTTTCTCACCCCCCCCCAGTGGCGCGGAACGGTCGATCTTTCCGGTACCGACGCGTTTGATGCTTGGCACCGTGACTGTGGCCGGCTACGGCAGTGGCTCCAAGAAAAAATATGACTCGACTATAAGCGCTGTGCAGCCGTGTCGGGACTGGGTTTCTGGCGTTTTCGAGACTGTGGTTGGGGAGAATCTTTTTTTTTCAGAAAGTTCTTGCAATTGCCGGCAAAATTTCATAGAATCGCACATATGTATGTATGTGGATATACGCCTGCGCAAAACTTGATGGGCGTTTGTGTCGGTTGGAATCGCCGAGTTTATCCATAGTTGCGATCATGAATCGAAAACCCACCCCAACAAGAACGGAGAAGTGACAATGAAACATCTGCAATTCGTAATGACGGTAATCTTGGGAGCGCTCGCGGCCTTTGTGGCGGCGCCGGCAAGCGGGCAATGGACAACTACGGGGGACCTTTCCTGGACGGCTGAGGACAGCCACGTGACTATCGGCGCCAACTACGTTCGCGACGACACGCAGCTCATGCTTCACACAATGGGAAACGGCCCAAATGGCGATCCGGCGGGCAGAGAGTCCGTGCTTCGGTTCCATTATAGGGATTTCACCATAAATAACGGCGCGTACGTAAACTCGTATGGCCAGATCGAGTGGTCGGGTGATGACGAGAACCCGGGTGCGGCCGGCGTGCGGGCGAGCCTCGAGGCCCGGGCATGGGGGGCCGGCACGCGGGGTGAAGTGGGATTGTACTTTCGAACATCGGGCATCGAGACCAACGCCAACCAAACTCGCATGGTGATTTCCGATGAAGGTACCGTCGGCATCGGGATTGGGGATAGCACTGACGACGCAGTCAAGCTTCAGGTCGGGGGTAAGACGCAAATAGAAGGTGGCAATGAGCAAACGCACCTGGTGCTCAGAACCGTGGCAGTTAATGGTAATCTCGATCCGCCTGCCGGCACCGCTAATAATGACCAGGGAGAGAACCTGCTTGAGTTCCACTATCGCGATTCACAGGTCAATGCCCAGAACTTCGTCAATTCTTATGGATCGATCATATGGACCGGTACCGACGAGAACCCAGGTGCCGGTGGCATTCGAGCCAGTATCGAGGCCGAGGCATTCGGCGCCGGCAGCCAGGGCGAGACGGGATTGTTCTTCCGGACCTCCTATATCAATACGGATTCGAACCAGACTGCCATGGTCATCTCGCATCTCCGGAACATCGGTATAGGAACCGAGAATCCCGACGCAAAGCTTCATGTTGTCGGTCCGGTAAAGATCGATGACGGCACACAAGGCGCGGGTTTCGTCTTAACCTCCGATGCCAATGGCCTGGCGTCCTGGCAGCCCGCCGGCGGCGGCGGCGGCAGTGTGTGGTCGGTCAATGGCGACGATGCGTTCCGTCCCATCGGCAATGTCGGAATCGGGACAGACTCGCCTGAGCAACTCCTTCATCTGCGTTCTGGCGGCCCGAATACGACCATTCGACTTGAAAATACAAGCGAGTCAGCCGGCGGCGCCTTTGGCGGGCCTATCGATGAGCCTCTTGGAACTCTTGAATTTGCATCACAGATCGCCAACCAGGGCTATTTCAGCTTGAATAACCCGCGCGTGAAAATCACGGGGGTGGCCCAGAATGCCTCCGGTGGTGCAGCCCTGTTATTTTATACTGCCAACTCAACCGAAGCGGACCCGACTTCACGGATGCGGATTATGGCTGATGGCAGCGTTGCGATCAATTCGACGGGCGCCTATGCACAGGCGAAGCTGGATGTTGATGGTCAGATAAGGCTCGCAGGCGGTAGCCCCGGGGCGGGTAAGGTCCTGACTTCAGACGCGAACGGCGTAGGGTCCTGGGAGACGCCCAGTGACGGCGGCGGCGGTACGGCGGGTCCGGCGGGTGCGGCTGGTGAGGCTGGTGCGGCTGGTGCGGCTGGTGC
>DPYP01000141.1:0-2582 GCA_003545375.1 Lentisphaeria bacterium | reverse complement strand
GGCGGGTGCGCAGGGTGCGCAGGGCAAGCAAGGTCCTCCCGGTCAGGATGCCAGCAGCGACTGTGTCGATTGCGCTGATGTTCAGACCGTTGTGTTCGACGCGTCCTGCAAGATCTTCGCCGGCGACTTCTCGAACACTGCCCAGTTCAGCGAATGCATAGGAGTACTGGCGTCATTCAAGCTGTTGGGAACTGAAGTCTGTGACGGCACATTCGGCGGCGAAGCGAATTGTCTCGACTTCATCATCAGTAATGTCCAGGATCTGATCGACGAGAAGCTGAACCCCTGATCGCCCGCGGATGCGATGGGGCCTTGTGTTTGGGGCCGGTGTCGGATGGAGACGTCCGACACCGGCTCTTTTTATTTTCGGGCTGAAGCCTGTACACGGCTGTGCATCACGTGCGCGGCCGAAGCGAAGCACCGGACGCGTCATCGTGAATGCGCTTGTTGTCCGAAACCATGTTGCGCCGGACGTTTGTACCACGGAGAGCACGGAGACACGGAGCCAGAAGTTCATCCGCCGTCGCCCGGGGCTATGGCGGGACAAGCATCGTGCATCTGATTTGAAGCCACCGGCTATCGCCGCCGTCATCAAATCAACCGATACCTGTGTTCTTTCCGGCTCCGTGTCTCTGTGAACTTCGTGGTTCAATTCTTCCTGCCATGGACAACAAACGGGCTATCCAGGTTTGGAGTACAGGCTTCGGACTGGCTCCGGATGTCCGCCCGAAGCGCGTTAAGTTCACCGCCGGGGAAACTGTACTCTTGAATCGTCTTGTATGGTGGGGGCGTGGCGGAAGCAGCGCGACGGACATGGGCTATCAGGCAGCCGGGAAATGGCACTGACACACGGGCTGAAACATGCTCCCCCAAGATGCAAGCCCATCGATTTGAAATTCGATTGGATTGAACCGGAAACGCGGTGCGTCGGCGTAGCGTGGGACAGACTCGCCTGCGGCGTGTCTCCCGCCACGGCGCAGGCGCGTCAACTTAACGGGTATTTTGTGCCTACTGAGACCGATTTCGGTGCGAAGCGCCAAAGTGCCTACTGAGACCGATTTCGGTGCGAAGCGCCAAAGTGGGAGGCAGCACCTGCTGGCGACTGCGGTATAGTCGCTGGATTGCGTGATTTCGTAGCTGCGAAGCTTGCGGGCCGCCGAATTGCAGTCGCCAGCAGGTGCTGCCTCCCACTCTGGCGCTTTGCGTAATCTCTCGCTAAAGTTGACGCGAATGCGCCATGGCGGGATCGGCATTCGCGTACGGTTCAGCGCCATCCCAAGGATAGCCGGTTATCGAAACAAACATTTACAAGCCGGTCGACTACCCCCTCTACAGCAGGTCGCCAACACCAGTCTCAGTCATCTTCTTGTGCCGTTCGCCTTCCTGATACTCTTTTTCCTTGGCTTCCTTGGCTTCGGCCCGTCGCCGTTTTACGATTTCGTTTTCAATTTTGGTGTTGTGGTATGAGACCACGACGTGGCCAGTTGCGTTTGCGCCGGCTGACACCCGGATACCCGCGTTGTTGAACTCTTTGCGAACAGCTTTGTATTTCGCATCCAGTTGCTCTTTGATGTATCTCAGACCGTCCTTGTCCTTTCCCCTTGCCGGTGCATCCGGCATTTTGAAGTAGACGGACACGTGAAGCAGCTGGTCCTCGGTGAACGCGTATTCGGTCTTCTGTATGATCTCACCGTCCTTGCCCGCCTGTCGGAGGATCAGAGGTTCTCCCTTGATCTCCTCCAGGTCCACTATCGCGGACTGCACTTCCTCCGCTGACTGGCCCCACTTCGTGTCGCCGTAACCGTCTAACAAAGCCAGGTCTGCTGCCTGCAAGCCAATTGTGGTGACGAAAACGGTGATCAATGTGATCCTGATGCGGTGACGGGTCATGTGATCCTCCTGCGCTTGGTTTTCGAAATACTGTCTCGTTTCGATCCGTTACTGACGCAATCGGCGTGCCGTTTTAAAACGACGGATCCGGTTAAATTTATCGCTGTTTCCAGGGAATCCCAACCCGGCTCTTGTGCTTGACAGGCTCGCCTGTTATATCGGGAGATGGTCAGACTACTGTGATTCATCCGCGGTCCGACCGCGCATCATTCCCGGACACGCGATCGAGGTCGGCGTTTACCCCCGGAGCCACACATATGAAAGTTCTGAGCATTCGCCGGATTACGAACGACCGCCGACACAACGCATTCACCGGGGCGTGCTGGTTCAAGGTTGAGGCGATTAGTTTGTTCTGTGGCGGCGCGATCAACGAGGCGTGGGTGTGTCGAGTGCGACGTCATCCAACAGGTCACATTCGATGCTGTCTGCAAAATCTTTAAAGGCGAGATCAGTAACACGGCGGAAGTCAGCGAATGCATCGGGGTCATTGCCCAGCTCGCTTTGATCGGCGTCGACGAAGTCTGCTCTCCCAACGAGACGAGCTGCCTGTCGGTCATTCTCAGCAATGTGCAGAACTTGATTGACTCGAAGTAAAGACGGATTGGCGTTTGCGCAGTCCGCGGCAAGCGTTTACTGACTGGAACAGCCCGCACGTGATTCATGTGCGGGCTGTTTCGTTGTCGGGTAGCTGG
>DPYP01000161.1:1519-4663 GCA_003545375.1 Lentisphaeria bacterium | reverse complement strand
TGTGAATTGGCTGAAAGTTTGAACGCAAAAAAGGTATGAAACGATGAAAACGAAACAGGTTGTTCTAGCCGTTCTTCTGGGGTTCGTAATCGCCGCCGGCATCCGCTGGCTGAGGGGCCCTGCGGACACCGCCCCGGAAGAGACGCAAGCGGCGGCTGAGGCGCCGACCGCATCCGGCCAGTCCATCGAGATCACGCTTTACACCAGTGCCCCGGCCGAGATCGGCAAGATCATGAACGATGCCTTCACGAAGGCAAACCCCGGAATCTCGGTCAACATGTACCGCTCCGGCACGGGCTCGGTGATGGCCCGGGTTTTCGCCGAGGCCAGGTCCGGGCAGATCGTCCCGGACGTCCTGCACGTTGCCGATCCTGCCGTGTTCGAGGATTTGAAGCAGCGCGGCTGGCTGCAGCCGCACGAGCCGCCGCAGTTCAAGCGTCTGGTCGAGCTCGGTGTGGCGGATCCCGAGGGGCATTATTTTGTCGGCCGCCTGCTGGTGCCGGTGCTCGTCTGGCGTGCCGAAACCGCAGATCCCGGCGTCGAGACCTGGTTCGACCTGACCAAGATCGCCAATGACGACCTTGGTGTGCCCGATCCGATGCGCTACGGCACGATGTTGAACCTTTTCTTCTTCACCCACGAGCAGGTGGGCGACAAGGCGGCGCAGGACTTTTGGCTGTCCCTCAGCAACAGCGGCGTGCGATTCGGGGACTGGGCCGTCGGGCTCACCGGCACCATCACCGGTGAGCGGAAGTATGGTGTCACGCTCGACGACCAGGCCGAGCGCTTGCGACAGCGTGAATCAATTGAGATTCTGTACCCCAACCCGACACCCGTAGTCAACGCACCGATGGGCCTGATCGGTAAAGGTAAGAACGACGCCGCAAAACTGGCGGCGTCCCGCAAGTTCATCGATTTCTGGCTCGGCAAGGAAGCCCAGCAGATCCTCGTCGACAACCATCTGCTGTCCCCCCGTGACGACGTCACCTATCCCGAAGGCCGAACCCCGCTCAGCGAAATCAACCTCGGCAAGATAAACGCTGCAGAGATGTTCGAGAAACGGGAGGCGCTGGTGGAATGGTGGGATGATAATATGTAAAAAGTGGCGGTTGGCAGGTGGCGGACAATTGAAATTTCAGTCCCACCTGAGCCCTGAAACCTCAAACCTGCGCTGGCCGTAAGCCGACTGCCCGCTGAATGGCGGGAGCGACCAAAGAAAGCGTCAAACCCGCATGCGCCAATGATTCGTCGACTCGGTCTGTTGCTGCTGACTGTGCTGCTGCTCTTTCTCGTGTGGGGGCCGCTTGTCGCGCTCGTACAGTCGGCCTTCTGGGTCGACAAAACAGTCGTCGCAGTGGATGGCGAAACAGAGCTACAGACTGAAAAAGAATTCGACCTGACGTCCGTCAAAAAAACGCTGAGCCACCGGCGTACCCCCGAGGTTACCCTCAACACGATCAAACTGGGCGTCACCACGACTGCGTTCTGCCTGCTGATCGGTGTGCCGCTCGCTTATCTGCTGGCGCGATTCCGGCTGCCGTGGTCGAGCGGACTGCATTTGATGCTGATCCTGCCGTTTATCATGCCGGCAGTGATCTGTACGTTCGCGTGGATGCTGTTGCTCGGCGGCGCCGGTGTCATCAGCAAGGGACTTGCGGCATCGACCGGCATCGAAATTGAGCTGTACGGGTTCTGGGGCATCGTCTTCGTTCAGGTTGTGAGGCTGACGCCTTACGTTTTCATCCTCATCTATGCGGCGTTGCGGATCATTCCCGACACGATTTCGGAAAGCACGCGGATCCATGGCATTCCGCCGTGGCGCGGTGTCCTCCGAATCGTGCTGCCGCTCATCCTGCCGGCAATTTTCGGCGCCGGACTCCTGGTGTTCATGTCGTCGATCGAGGAGATCAGCGGTCCGGCATTTCTCGGTGGCAAGTTTCGTGTCTTGTCCTTCGAGATTTACCGGAGCCTGAAAGTGCTCAACAAGATCGATCGCGCCATGGTGCAGGCAGGCATCCTCCTAGTGATCACCCTGATACCTTTGCTGGCGTCCTACTGGCTGACGCGGCAACACGGGCGTCGTGAAGTGATCAGCGGCCGCGGCGAACGCAGCACGAAGCGTGAGCTGGGGCTGTGGAAGTGGCCGGTACTGATACTGCTGGCGCTTTATATCGTTGTCACCGTTGTGCTGCCGTTCGGGGTGTTGATCGCCACCAGCCTGATGCACAATCTCGGCGACGGTTATACCATGAGTAACCTGTCGCTCGAATGGTATCGCTGGGTCCTGAGCTGGAAAGAAGTGCGCGCCGCTATCTGGCACTCGACGCTGTACGCGACTCTGGCCGCCACCTTTGCCACCTTCGTGCTGGGCTTATTCATCAGCTATCGGGTTGTGCGCGGCAGCGGGCGCTCCCGGATCCTGTATGATTTCTCCGGCAGCGTGCCGCTGGCGTTGCCGGGCGCTATCCTCGGGATTGGTATCTATACGCTCTGGCTGGAGCTTTACTCGCCGCTGACGGTGACCATGTGGGTGCTGGTGATGGCTTACACTGTCCGCTTTCTGCCGTACGCCGTGCGCTCAGGCGTTGCGGCACTGGAGCAGGTCAGTAAATGCGTCGAGGAAGCGGCGCAAATCCACGGCGTGTCACAGTTGCGTGCCGTCAAGGACATTGTCCTGCCGCTGATCCTCCCGAGCCTGGCGGGTGCGTGGATCCTGGTGTTCGTCTCCGCCTTTCGCGAGCTGACCGCGTCACTGATGCTGGTCAGCGGCAAGACCCAGGTAAACGCCACGCTGCTCTTCGACTTCATTGACAACGGCAACTACCTGCGGGCCGCCGCCCACAGCGTCGTGATCATGACCGTGTGTATCATCGGCATCAGCCTGGTACATCGGTTCACCACCCGCAGTGCTGCGGATTCGTAATTGATGGCACCCACCATTCAGCCGGGCATAACCGGACCGAGCGCGGGTACCCGCGGTGCATTGCAAATGAACAACAACCGTGATAGATTCGCCTCGCGTTATTGAGTTTCGGCAACAGGGGCAACGCAACCTTCTCCCGCCCCCATGCCAGCCGGGAAAAAATGGATGAAGTTCCTGGCCCACTGGCCATTTCCTATGCAATCGAGAAAGCCAGAATGATC
>DPYP01000161.1:1047-1182 GCA_003545375.1 Lentisphaeria bacterium | reverse complement strand
AAAATTCACCCTCATCGAATTGCTTGTGGTCATTGCGATCATTGCAATTCTTGCCTCGATGCTCCTGCCGGCATTGCGAAACGCCAAGGAGGCCGCCTACACCGTTGTGTGCAAGAACGTTTTCAAACAGTATTA
>DPYP01000161.1:0-668 GCA_003545375.1 Lentisphaeria bacterium | reverse complement strand
CCGCCTCTCCACCGACGGGAACCCCTGGTGGCCCGGGCAGCTACAAATCTTCGGGTATGTGAGTCCGGAGCTGAGCGGTGATTTGCGATGCCCGAGCACGGACGACTGCATCAACAACGACAGTACCCACGATTACGCCTATAGCGGCTGGCTGATCGGCCAGTGGGACCGACATACCTCTCCGCACATTATTATTGCGGATGCCTTCAGATATTACATGGAAAGCAGCACACCGGTTGTTTATCCGTATCCGGCTCACCTCGCGGGAGGTGGCGGCGCGGGGGGCTGCTCAAGCTGCCCCTGTACCTCTCCTGACTGGCATGGCGGTGTCAATGGCTGGAACAACTCGGTTGCCTATCGCCACTCCGGTGGCCGGGCAAACTTTCTGCTCTCCGACGGATCGGTACAGGATTACAATTATACTGATCCACCACCGTCCCCATACGACGGTGGCAACGGCGAAAGATTATGGGCCAGGTGGGGTGGAATGTGAATTGACCCGGCGAGGCTTGCAGTGGGCCTGTACTTGAGAATTCCCTTTACCCTTACGGCAGCCAGCCCGGGGGGGAAATATGATAAAATTCCTGCCTCAATGGCCGTTTGCCAATGCAATCGAGAAAGCCAGAATGATCCCGCGAATACGACGAAAATTCACCCTCATCGAATTG
>DPYP01000448.1:7891-15649 GCA_003545375.1 Lentisphaeria bacterium | reverse complement strand
CTGTCCCATGCGTCCCGTCTCCATGCGATCACTGATTACAGCACCGACGCAGCACGACTCGCGGCAGCCGCTGCTGACTCCGTCGCCTTCACAGGCTATGTTGATAGAGCTATTGGACGGCGCGGTCTCTAATTTACGCGTCGGGATTTTGACGAGGTTTACCTGATGCCACAAGTTGATCAATTTGAGAGTGTTTTTCGATCCGCGATTCGGGATGTCTTTCATCATGCGGATCCTGGAATTCATTCCGTTCTGGTAGTGACGGACCTTGACGCGGCAGGTGCGGCAGCGTTTACTGAGAAGGTCAAAGGCTTTGCCGCTGTACTCGGCGAGGGTGAGGACCTGAACTGGACCATGGTCACGGGTGATCAGTTCCGGACAACGGAGGAGTTGCAGATTTTGATCGAGAAAGAGTCGCCGGACCTCATCTGCAGCTACCGCAATCTGCATAGCAGGGCCTGGCGCTTTCCCCACAGCCTGGGCGAACACTTGGACATCATTGTGCAGCGGGTGCCGATGCCGGTGCTGGTGGTGCCGCACCCGGAGGCCGGGCGGGCCTATGAGCACGCGCTTGAGAATACGAATGTGGTCATAGCCGCCACCGATCATCTGAGCAATGACCATGCCCTGGTCAATTACGCCGTCAAGTTTACCGAAGAGAAGGGGAAGCTCTTCCTGATGCACATCGAGGATGACACGGTTTTCGAGCGCTACCTGGAGGCGATTTCCAGGATTCCAACCATCGATACGGAGGAGGCCCGGGAGAGCCTGGCGTTGCAGCTGCTCAAGCAGCCGCGGGATTATGTCAACTCCTGTGTGGCGGTACTCCGGGAAGCGGGGGTGCCGATAGAGCTTAAGTGCATTGTGGAGTTTGGCCATCACTTGAAGCAGTATCGTCAACATATCGAGAAAGAATCGGCCGACCTGTTGGTGATGCACAGCAAGGACGAGGACCAGCTGGCGATGCACGGGCTTGCCTATCCCCTGGCTATCGAACTGCGGGAAATTCCGATTCTGATGATCTAAAGGGACAAGTTCATGACCGCAACACTACTGTCCGCGAGCACTGCCGGAGCGGGGCACGGGACGCCGCAGTTCGGCAGCACCACCTTTATCTTCGCTTTTCTTCTGGTGGCGATGATCGCCTGCCTGGCGTTGGAGGAGAAGCTGCACGCCAAGAAGTCGGTGATCGTCGGCCTGTTCGCGGTGGTCAGCCTTCTGCTGGCAGCGGCCATGGGCATCCTGCCTTTCGGCGATGTCACGTTGCCAAACGGGCATCACATCACCATGCCCGTCTTTATCCCGGCCATCGACTGGGGCGTGATCTGTCTTATTGTCGGTTCGAGTATTTTTGTCGATGTCACTTCGCGTTCCGGGCTTTTCACTTGGATTGCCATCAAGCTGACCAAGGCCTCGACAGGCGATCCGCTCAAGCTGCTGTGGTATTACGGCCTGATGACGGTGGTTTTTTCCGCGGTGCTGAACAATGTGACGGCGATGATCATTGTGGGGTCCCTGACAGGCGTCTCGTTAAAGAAGCTGGGACGCATGGACAAGCTGCTGGGCTTCCTGATTATAGAAGGGCTGTTGACGAATATCGGCGGGCTGCTGACCCTGATCAGTTCCGTGCCGAACATCATTGTCGGTAACGCCGCGGGCATCAGCTTTGTCAAATTTTTTATTGTTGCCAGCCCTTATGTTGCGGTGGCCACAGTCGTGACCCTTCTGATGGGGGCTAAGCTCTTCGGGATCGACAGACTGGCAACGGAAGAGGAGAAAAAAGAGGCGGCTTTTTTGGTTTCTGGCTTCGATGAGAACGACCGCATTGAGAGCAGGGGCTTGTTTTTCTTCGGCGCGGTGATGCTGCTGCTTTTTATCCTGACTATTGCGACGGTTTCGGTACTGCCGGTGATCAAACTCCTGGGCATGAGTTTTGTGGCGCTGGCCTTTGCCCTGATCATGCTGCTGTGTTACAAGCACGAGGTCGCCCCATTCTATAAGGCCGTGGACTGGGACCTGATCATCTTTTTCATGGCCCTCTTTGTGGTGATCAATGTCATGGAGCACGCCCATGTATTGGATCTGATCGGTAAAGGGATCACGAAGATAATCGGCGACGGCAAGAGCAGCTTCGGTACCGGGGCGCTGCTGGTTTCCTCGGCGGTTTTCAGTTCGGTGACCGACAACATCCCGTTGGCGGCGATGCTGGCGCAGATCTTGGGGGCGCAGGGCGTGGAGAGCAGCTCGGCGTTGTGGTGGGCGGTGGTCTTTGGCGCTAATCTCGGTGGCAATCTGACGCCAATCGGCAGTGCCTCGACCCTGGTGGCGGTGACGATCATTCACAAGTACAAGTTGCCGATGTCCTTCGGCGCTTTTGTCAAGAAGGCCTTCCCCTATGCCGTCGTGCAGATTTTTATGGCAACGGTTTATGTACTTCTTTTGATGAAACTGTTACAGGCTGAATAGGTAGGGCGTTCCCCACGTGTGCCTCGGCAGTTCAATGGTGATACCGGGTGGGGCGCCCGCCGCCACTGAAGGTATCGGGCTTTTCCGTGTCGTCCGGGTGGTAGGCATATCACCCGTTAATTTTGTGTTGGTCAAGAAAAAGAAGAGGCGTAGATTAGACAAGCATGTCCCATTGCTTTATGCCCCATGACAACAACAGGGTGACGTGGAATGAAACTGTCAGCAGAAGAAGTAGCCCAATTTGAGGACGAAGGGTATCTGTTTTTTCCCAACACGTTTTCCAGTGCAGAGGCAAAGGTCCTGAAAAACGCCGCGTCTGATGTCTATGCTATGGACCGCGAGGAAGTCTGGAGGGAAAGTTCCGGTGTTGCCCGCACGGCATTCGCGGCCCACACGTACAATGAAGCCTTCATGCGCCTTGGTTGCCACCCGAGGTTGATCGGGCCTGTATGCCAGCTGCTCGACGGACAGGTCTACATACACCAGTATAAAGTCAATGCCAAAGTCGCCTTCGACGGTGACGTCTGGCAATGGCATCAGGACTATGGCACGTGGAAACGCGACGATGACATGCCGGAACCCAGGGCCATGAATATCGCTGTATTTCTTGATGATGTGACTGCGGCCAATGGGCCCCTTTTGTTTATTCCAGGCAGCCACAAACTCGGCGTCATTGATGCAGGGCACGACCTTGAAACCACCAGCTATCCGCTGTGGACACTGGATCGGGAAACCGTAACCGAACTGGCGGAACAGGGTGGCTGTGTTGCGCCAACTGGTCCGGCCGGCAGTGTCCTCCTGTTTTCATCCCTGATGGTTCACGCAAGCCCTCCAAACATCAGCCCATTTGGACGGATCATCGTTTATCTTTCCCTTTGTCAGGTTGATAATCATATCCGACAATTCAACCGCGAGGAATGGATTGCACACCGTGATTTCACACCAATCGAGCCCTTGGCCGATGATTGTCTCGAAGAACTGATCGGTAACGGTGAACAAGAGGCAGCGGAGTAAGCCGGAACAGGGCCGGCTTGCGGAGTCGTTTGATTGAAGCGGCAACCGAAATTGTATTACGGGCAATGACAACCGGATCGATCGATCGACCCCGAAAGCTCTCCCGCCACCGCGGGACCGCTCCGGGCTGTTCATCTCACCGTTGGTCCATGAATCTTTGTCAGAGGACACAGGAGTAAGGCGATGCAAGGAATCAAGGCCGCTGCTATCCAGTTCACTCACGCTCCTGGAGACAAAGCGTTTAACTTGGGGAGAATTCGATCGTTCGTTAAGGAGGCCGCTGCGCAAGGCGTGGACCTCATTGTTTTTCCGGAGATGTGCATAACCGGCTACTGGCATGTGAGGAAGCTCGCCAGGGCAGAGATCGAGTCCCTGGCCGAGCCTGTTCCGGCCGGCCTGTCGACGCAGGAGCTGCTCACACTCGCAGCGGCCAATAACATGACCATTGGTGCCGGACTCATCGAGATCACCGATGCCGGAGAACTGTATAATACCTATGTCGTCGCCATGCCGGACGGTCGTGTTGAAAGCCATCGCAAGATCCACTGTTTCATCAGCGAGCATATGAAGTCTGGCGATGCGTACACGGTGTTCGATATCCCGCAGGGCGCCCGCGTAGGTGTTCTCATCTGCTATGACAATAACATTGGTGAGAATGTGCGGATTACGGCGCTGAAGGGCGCGGAAATCCTGTTGGCGCCGCACCAGACAGGCGGGTGCAATTCACCGAGTCCCCGTTGCATGGGCAAGATCGACCCGCAGCTGTGGGAAAACCGAGACCGGGATGCCGCCGCGATCGAGGCTGAATTCCGTGGGCCCAAGGGGCGAGAATGGTTGATGCATTGGCTCCCGGCTCGAGCTCATGACAATGGGCTGTTCCTGGTCTACAGCAATGGTGTGGGTGTTGATGACGACGAGGTGCGCACCGGCAACGCCATGATCCTCGACCCCTACGGCGACATTCTGTCCGAGACGTGGGCGCCGCGGGATGCAATGGTCGTGGCGGACCTTGACCCGGATCGTCTCGACATGTGCACGGGACAACGTTGGTTGACAACTCGCCGGCCGGAACTGTATGGACCGCTCATTGAGCGATCCGGCAAGGAGAAAGATACGCGCACGGTCCGCTTTGCCAGGCAACAATCAGCCGGTCAGGACCCGTCAGGCCAACAAGAGGCTCGAGCCGACGGCGGTGACGCCGCAGGATCATGACGAGATGATTGCCGACATTGCCGTCTGCGAGGCAGCCCGCAAGAGCCGCTCGGACCAGCCGCAGTTCAGTCAGAACATGCCGTGGTCGAGGTACGCCTGCTGCGGATCTTCGCCTTGCAGGATCGCTTTGCGCACCAGGCTCTCGGTTTGCATCACCTTTTCGGTCTCTTCGACCACCGGCTCAGCAAGGTCGCCGGGGATGATGACAATGCCATCGCGATCGCCGAGCACATAGTCGCCGGTGGCGATCGTCACGCCGCCGATGTCGATCGGTTCGCCGAAGCCCTCGGGCAGCCAGCACCCGACGATGTCGTGCGGCGTGAAGTAGCGGCAGAAGACCTTGAACCCCAAGCGGATGATATACTCGGAATCACGGCAGCCGCCGTCGACGATGTAACCGCGGACGCCGCGGGAAAGCATCGTCTCGGCCGAGAGCTCGCCCATGTGCGCGATAGTGGCGTCGTTCGGTTGGCAGATGACCACGTGTTCGCCCGGGGCCTTTGATAACATGCCGGTCCACTGCAGCAGGGTCTCATGTGGATCTGCCGCCTGGGCGCGGCCGCTTACCGTCCAGATCCGGCCGGCAACTTTCCAGGTCGGCTCAATCGGTTTGATATCGATGGGCAGTGTCTGTTCTGCGAAACCGCGGTTTTTCAATACATCATAAACGGCGGCGGAATAACATTGCTCGAGACGTTGTGCAAGGTTGTCACTCATGTCAATCTTCTCCCGGGTTCATAGCATTTGGATGAATTCGACTTCGATGTCGTCCGGATCGCTCACGTACAGCAGTTTCGCGACCTTCTCGCCGTCGCGCTCGAGGATGATCGGCCCGCGCCATTGTCGGAGCCCGCGACGCTTGAGCGTATTCAGCGTTCGCGCCACGCTGTCGACCTCGAAACAGAGGCGCACGGCACCCACGTCTGACATCTTGCGAGACCTCTTGCGGCTCTTCGGCCGCAGGTATTCGACAAGCTCGAGGGGATACCCGTCCGCCTCCGCTTCGACGAACGCGACACGAACCCGCGCGCCATCGGTCTGCAGGATCTCATCGTAGCTTGGCCCTTCGCGTACGGCATCGCGGGTCAGGCGCATTCCGAGCAGGTCCCGATAGAACGCCAGAGAGGTGTCCATGTCGGAGACAACAAACAGACAGCGATGTGGGTGCAGCTTCATTGTGTGTCCGCGATTTTGAGGAAGGCGATACCGAACCACGGCGACGGTGATGCGGAGTCGCCGAGGTTGCGGACAACAACGTTGTTGTCGCCCACCTTCAGAATGCCCGGTGGAATCTCATAGTCGCGGGTGTCCCACTCGTTGTCCGGAAAATCCGTCTTGCCTTTGAACAGGCTGGTGCCGTTCACCAGGATTTCGATCGGCGCATAGTGATTCGGCCAGTTGTCGTCCATGCCGCCGGCAGTCAAGATAGGATGGCCCGGCAGCTTTACCAGCGTCAGCGTGGCGCGCACCTGGGGATACTGACTGCGGGCGCCGTCGATGATGCGGAGATCGCAGCCTTCTATGAGGCGAATCGTGAGCAGTTCAGAAGCATGGATGCCGAACAGGCACACAGGTTGATCTCCAGCATGGTACTGGACCAGAAAATTGCTGCTGCCAGGGCAGCGTTGATCGATAGAAGCTGAAAACGGTAGCAGAGATCACGATCACGCCGATCGAGTAAGCGGCTCGTTACGCCGGGGTGTCTGTCAATATCGCGGACAATGCTTTCAAATGCAGTCATAGGAACGGTTGCACGAAGTGCCGCCGGAGCGTGCGTGGACCGCGAATCGCCTTTTCTTTGCGGGCATTAAGCTAACCTGCATAATTCAGGCCATGAATCATGCGGCTTTCATGTCTCGTTTTCCTGCTCATCCTTGGCTGGGCTGCTGCGGTTGACTTCCATGTCATTCCTTTCGACGTCGATCCCGTCATCCGGATCGACGGTGAGCTTGATGACTGGGCGGCGGTGCCGAACCCGCTTACTATGACCGACCCCGCGCATGCGACCTGGGGCACCGATGATTATACCGGCATCGATGATCTGAACGGTACCATTCAACTCGCCTGGCGGCCCGCCGGTCTCTTTTTCGCCGCTGTCGTTGTCAACGATGTTTTCGTACAGACGTATACCGGCAATGCGATTTACAACGGCGATCATGCCAATCTCTTCATCGACCTGGCACCGCAGGACGAGCCCGAACGCAATGCGCTGGGCAACGGCCAGTATCACCTGGTCATCAGCCCCGGCAACCTGGCGGAACCCGGCAGCGGCGAGATTCTCACGGATCCGGAAGTTTACTTCTACGTCCCCGAAGGCATGCCGCACGGCGGCCAGTGCGAGGTGGCCGCGCGGCGCACGCAGACCGGCTACATCGTCGAGGTGTTCCTGCCGTTTTCACTGCTGGGCAGCTTCAAGGCCCGACAGGGAAAAACGTCAATTCCACAGTCGCACTCTCTGATGCCGATACCATGCCCGCCCGGCAGCAAACGTTTGTCACGCCGACGACTGTGGCGTGGTAATAAAGCCGGAGGATGATGATTCCCATGGTGCTCGGCGATGGTAACGGTCGTGGCCAAAGTCCCGTGCGGTCCATGCCCATTCTCGCGGCCCCGAAATTTTTCCGCAACAGGCACACACGGTTTCCTTCCAGGTCCCGATGTCGAGCAATGAGAAAGCGCCATACCTCTTCTTACGCGGCCGCATTAATACCAACCGGGTCCGCGGCTGGCTGCCCAATGCCTTACGGCTCGAGCTCAACGGCCAGGCGATCGCCGGCAAGCGCATCAGCAACCGGCCGCAGACCGCGACTACGATGCGTGGCGACACCGACATCTACATCACCGACGACGAAAGCAATTGATGTGCCGCGAGTTGTGCGCGACGGCAAGGCCTATGCCGAGGTCCGTATCCCCGAAGGCTACGCTACAGCGATTGTGCGCCGCCCGCAGTGAGGCTGTGAATGCCTCTTTCGGGTTCGTCTGCCATCACCATGCGATCGGCTGCCTTTCCCTGTAGAACCCGCCGCCCTCGTTGCCGCCTTGGCCGAGGGCCAGCCATACCGGCGT